>NZ_JBFTRS010000016.1:0-151561 GCF_056399645.1 Massilia sp. 01N417
GGGTTTCCTGGGCCTGGGTCACGCCGCAGGTCACCGCCACGATCTCGGTGACCTTGCCGGCTTCCTTCAGGCGGGTCGCTTCTTCCAGGGCGATCTCGTCGAACGGGTTCATCGACATTTTGACGTTGGCGATATCGACACCGCTGCCATCAGACTTGACGCGGACCTTGACGTTGTAGTCGACCACGCGTTTGACGGGTACCAGGACTTTCATAGTGGGCCTTTGAAAAATGGAATGTGACTGACTAAAAATGATCCGAATTATAAGAGCAAAACTGCTTCAGCACAGAATTAAAGCACGATCGTGCGTTTTTTACTTAGAAGGATGCCACTAATTCTGAGGAAAATCGATTTGTCGGGTAGGAAAGTCGGATATGGAAAACACGGGGCTGCTCCTGCCCTGCCCCGTGCGTCGCTGCGCCGTCCTTGCGCGCGCTTACTTCCGGCGCAGCCAGAAGGTGAATTCGCCGTTGATGTGGGTATGCGCCAGCAATGCATTGCCAGTCTGCTTGGCGAAGGCCTGGAAGTCGCGGACCGAGCCGGTGTCGGTCGCAACGATGCGCAGCACTTCGCCGCTTGCCAGTTCTGCGAGGGCCTTCTTGGCCTTGAGGATCGGCAGGGGGCAGTTCAAGCCACGTGCATCCAGGTCCTTCTGGACCTCGATGGTGCCGGTGTCGAGTATGGTTTCGCTCATCATTTGCCTGCGGTTTTAGGGGCAGATGCCCGCATGGTACTCCAATTGCGGGATTATGACGCGCCGCATCAAAATTTGGTATCCGTGTTGCGTTGTGACAACGGCAAGAGATTGACAGAAATGACAACGGCCGGGATTTCCCCGGCCGTGACATGTTCAACGCGTGGGCACGGTGTGCCCACGCTACATTACCGCATCAAACGCGTTCGCCGACCCAGCCAGCCACGCCGGCCAGCGCCTGCGGCAGCGCAGCAGCATCGGTACCGCCGGCCTGGGCCATGTCAGGACGGCCGCCGCCCTTGCCGCCCACCTGCTGGGCGACGAAGTTGACCAGCTCGCCGGCCTTGACCTTGCCGGTGGCGTCCTTGGTGACGCCGGCGATCAGGCTGACCTTGCCCTCGGCCACCGAGGCCAGCACGATGGCGGCGGTCCCCAGCTTGTCCTTCAGCTTGTCCATGGTCTCGCGCAGTGCGTTCACGTCCGCGCCTTCCATGGTGGCGGCCAGCACCTTCACGCCGTTGACGTCGACGGCCTTGCCGGCCAGCTCGTCGCCCTGGCCCGCTGCCAGCTTCGACTTCAGCGCGTTGACTTCCTTCTCCAGCGCCTTGACCTGGTCCTGGACCTGGCCGATACGCGACGGCAGTTCATCCGGGCTGGTCTTCAGGCTGGCCGCGGCTTCCTGCAGCTTGCGGTTGGTCGCCTGCACCCATGCCAGCGCGCCCTCGCCCGTCACCGCTTCGACGCGGCGGATGCCGGCGGCGACGCCGCCTTCCGAGACGATCTTGAACAGGCCGATGTCGCCGGTACGGGTCACGTGCACGCCGCCGCACAGCTCTTTCGAGGAGCCGATGTCCAGCACGCGCACGGTGTCGCCGTACTTTTCGCCGAACAGGGCCATCGCGCCATGCTTGATGGCGTCGTCCATCGACATGTGCTGGGCACGGGTCGAATGATTCTGCAGGATCTCGGCGTTGACGATCTGCTCGACACGCGCGATTTCTTCCGCGCTCAAGGGGGCGTTGTGGGCGAAGTCGAAGCGGGTCTTGTCCGGATCGACCAGCGAACCCTTCTGCTGGACGTGGGAACCCAGCACTTCGCGCAGGGCCTTGTGCATCAGGTGGGTGGCCGAGTGGTTGCGGATGGTGCGCGCGCGCTTGGCTTCGTCCACTTGCGCATCGACCGTGTTACCCACTTTCAGGGAACCGGAGCGCAACACGCCGTGGTGGCCGAAGACGTCGGCCTGGATCTTCAGGGTGTCCTCGACTTCGAACAGGCCGTCCGAGGATTTGATGACGCCCTTGTCGCCCACCTGGCCGCCGGATTCGGCGTAGAACGGGGTGGTGTCCAGCACCACGATGCCTTCCTGGCCGGCCTTCAGCTCCTGCACCGAGACGCCGTCGGCGTACAGCGCCACCACGTGGGTGTTGTGGACCAGCATTTCGTAGCCGACGAACTTGTTCTTCTCGCCCGAGTACTCGACGTTGGCGGCCATCTTGAACTTGCCGGCGGCGCGGGCCAGCTTCTTCTGCTGTTCCATGGCGGCGGCGAAGCCTGCCTCGTCCAGCGTCACATTGCGCTCGCGGCAGATGTCGGCGGTCAGGTCCAGCGGGAAGCCGTAGGTGTCGTACAGGGTGAAGGCGGTGGCGCCATCCAGGTTTTGCGGATCCTTGGCCAGCTGGGCTTCCAGGATCTTCATGCCGTTTTCCAGGGTCTCGCCGAAACGCTCTTCCTCGGCCTTCAGCACCTGCATGACGCGAGCCTTGGCGTCGCGCAGTTCCGGATAGGCGTCGCCCATCTCGATGTCGAGGTCTTCGACCAGCTTGTAGAAGAAGGGTTTGGTCTGGCCCAGCTTGTAGCCGTGGCGCAGCGCGCGGCGGATGATGCGGCGCAGGACGTAGCCGTGGCCTTCGCTGCTCGGGATGATGCCGTCGACGATCAGGAAGCTCGATGCGCGGATGTGGTCGGCGATGACCTTGAGCGAGTTATTGCTGAGATCGGTCGCGCCGGTTTCGCGGGCGGCGGCCTTGATCAGGTGCTGGAACAGGTCGATCTCGTAGTTCGAGTGCACGTGCTGCAGCACGGCGGCCAGGCGCTCCAGGCCCATGCCGGTATCGATCGACGGCTTCGGCAGCGGGGTCAGGACGCCCTGCTCGTCGCGGTTGAACTGCATGAACACCAGGTTCCAGATCTCGATGAAGCGGTCGCCGTCCTCTTCCTTTGATCCCGGAGGACCGCCCCAGATGTCGGCGCCGTGGTCGTAGAAGATCTCGGTGCAGGGGCCGCAGGGGCCGGTGTCGGCCATCTGCCAGAAGTTGTCGGAGGCGTAGCGGGCGCCCTTGTTGTCGCCGATGCGGATGATGCGCTCTTTCGGCACGCCGATCTCGTTGGCCCAGATGTCGTAGGCTTCGTCGTCTTCGAAGTAGACGGTGATGGTCAGCTTCTCGCTAGGGAGCGCGTAGACCTTGGTCAGCAGCTCCCAGGCGAAGTTGATGGCGTCGCGCTTGAAGTAGTCGCCGAAGCTGAAGTTGCCCAGCATCTCGAAGAAGGTGTGGTGGCGCGCGGTGTAGCCGACGTTTTCCAGGTCGTTGTGCTTGCCGCCGGCGCGCACGCAGCGCTGCACGGTGGTGGCGCGCTTGTACGGACGGGTATCCAGGCCCAGGAACACGTCCTTGAACTGCACCATGCCGCTGTTGGTCAACAACATCGTCGGGTCGTTGCCCGGCACGAGCGGGCTGGAGCGGACGATCGTGTGGCCTTTGGACTCAAAGAACTTGAGAAACTTTTCGCGTATTTCGGTGGATTTCATGTCGTAGGGGCGTGTGAGGGCAGCATGCTATATAAAGAAAATGATTATAGCGTAGCTGTTGGGGGGAATTGCAGGCCGCGAATGGTGTGCTTGCACTAATTACAACGGTTAGCACGTCGTCCCCGCGAAGGCGGGGATCCGAGTTCTGCGTGCGTTTCGTTAGCTTAAACAACCTTGGGTTCCCGCCTTCGCGGGAACGACGGGATCTAGGTTTCCGCAAACTCCGCCCCAATCAGATCAATCCGATCGGTACAAACAGCATCCACCCCCCACCCCAGCAGCTCGCCAGCCCGCGCCGGGTCGTTGACGGTATAGCATAACAGCCCGAAGCCGGCCGCCTTGACCTCCGCCGCCTGCCGCGGGCGCAGGTAGCGGTGATCGACGTGGATGGCGACCGCATCCACCGCGCGGGCGCGGCGCTCCCAGTCGGGCGGCAGCTCGTCCATCAGGCAGGCGCGCGGCAGGCGGGGCGCCGCCTCGCGCGCGGCTTCCAGCGCCGCCTGGCTGAACGAGGACAGCAGCGGCGCCCGTTCCAGCTGTCCGGCCGCCAGTTCGTCGGCGAACAGGGCCGCGGCCATGCGCGCGACCGTGGCGCCGGTCTCGGTGTCGTGGCCCGGCACCGGCTTGATCTCGATATTCATCCACACGCCGTGGACCTTGCAGTATTGCGCGAACTCGACGAACAGCGGCACCGGCTCGCCCTCGTAGGCGCGGCCGAACCAGGCGCCGGCGTCCATGCCGGCCAGTTCCAGCGCGTCGTAGTCGCAGATCTTGCCGGAGCCGGCGACGGTGCGGCCCAGCCAGGGGTCGTGCATCACGATGGGCACGCCGTCGCGCGCCAGCATGACGTCGTATTCGATGGCGCGGAAACCCGCGCGCATGCCGCGTCTCAGGCCGGCGAAGGTGTTTTCCGGCGCCAGGGTGCCGCCGCCGCGATGCGCCAGGACTTTGGGGTAGCGCCACATGCTTCGCTCTCCTATCCGCGTGCCGACAAGACCAGGAAAACCGCCAGGTTGAGCGCCACCGTGCCCCAGAACATCCGGCGGAAAGGCTGCTTGACCGTCTTGTGCCGCAGCCATTGCTGGGCCACCAGGGCGCCCGGCCAGCCGCCCAGCAGGCCCAGCACCAGCAGCCTGCTTTCCGGGGTGCGCCGTGCGCCGCGCCGCGCCGCCGACTTGTCCAGCGCATAGCTGAAGAAGCAGACCACGCTCAGCGCCAGATAGGCGGCGCCGACCGCCGGCGGCAGGCTCCAGGCAAGGGTCGCGGCCGCATACAGGGCGGCGAACAGGAGGATGGGCAGATAGGGCGTCATGAACGGCAGCTTACGCCCCGCCGCTCATGGTGTCCATACGGAAAGGGCCTTAGTTGGCGGACTTCAGGAAGCCCACCACATCGTTGTTGAAACGCTGCGACAGGTCCAGATAGGGGAAGTGGCCGGCGCCGGCGTACTCGACCAGCGTCGCCTTCGGCAAGGCCCTGGCAAGCGCGCGCTGGGCCGGCAGGCCGATCGCGTAATCCTCTTCCCCGGCCATCACCAGCACCGGCATGGTCAGGCGGTCGAAGCGGGTGAAGCGATAGGACAGGAAGCCGCTGTTCCACAAGGCGCCGCCCAGTTCGCCGGTATTGCGCAGGCCGCTCTTCGCATCGACCTCGCGCTGCTCGGCCACCCGTTTCATGTCCGGGAACATGGTCTCGTCGTTGACGCGCTCGCGGATATCGTCGGCCACCGAGTTGAAGGCGAAGTAGCACTCGTCCGGCGTTTCCTTGCGCTCGGCGGCGGCGGCGCGCGCCTTCTGCAGGTCGGCCGGATAGCGCTGCGCCAGGAAGGCCACGCGGGCGGCGCAGGCATCGGGAATGCTCGACGCCGCGCTGACCAGCACCAGCCTGTCGACGTGCCCGGGATAGGCGGCGGCGTACTCGAGCGCCAGGGCGCCGCCGAAGGAATGGCCCATCAGCGCCAGCTTCGGCACCCCGAGCTGCTTGCGCAGGGCTTCGATGTCCTCGACCATGATCGGCATGGAATAGGCACCGGTCCAGGGACGCTCGGAACGCCCGCTGCCGCGCTGGTCCAGGTAGATCATCCTGAGCTTCCCTTCCAGGGCCTTGCCGGCCTGGGCCTCGAAGCTGTAGCTGTTGTAGCCGGGGCCGCCGTGCAGGAACAGCAGCGGCGTGCCGGCTCCCTGGCCGGCGACCTTGTACCACAGGCGCACGCCGTTGACGACGGTCTGGTGCTCGCCGGCCTGCATGGCCGTATTGCCGGCCCGGGCGACGGACGCGGCCGGAAGGAAAGCGGCGGCCACCACGATGGCCGCCAGGGTTGTGCTGAAGCGCATGATCTCTTGGTCCGCCTTGTTGTTGTAATTACGCAATTATAGAGAGCATGGCCATCCGCGCGAAAGCCCCTGCTTGTCCAGGCTGTCCGCACTGTCCGTTAATGAACGTACGGAGAAATCCGGCCGAAGCGCCTACCCTCGCTGTTCGACTGTCTCAACACCGGAGGAAAATCATGGGATTCGATCTAGGCAACCTGCTGCAGCAATACCTGGGCGGCGGCGCCAGCCCCAACCATGCGCAGGCCGAGGACGACTTCGAGCGCGTGGCGCAACAGGCGCCCCAGGAAGAGGTGGCGCGCGGCGTGACCCAGGCGCTGCGCTCGGACCAGACGCCGCCCTTCCCGCAGATGGTCGGCCAGCTGTTCGGCAACAGCAACCCGGACCAGCGCGCCGGCATGCTGAACCAGCTGCTCGCCAGTGTCGGTCCGTCCCTGCTGTCGTCGGTGGCCGGCGGCGCGCTCGGCAATATCCTCGGCGGCGGCCAGACCCGCGTCACGCCGGAACAGGCTTCCCAGCTCTCGCCGCAGCAGGTGCAGGACATCGCCGCTCACGCGGAACAGCAGAATCCAGGCATCGTCGACCAGATGGGCAATTTCTATTCGCAGCATCCGACCCTGGTAAAAGCCCTCGGCGGCGCCGCGCTGGCGATCGCACTGGGCCATATGGCGCAAGGCATGCAACGTCATTAAACAAAGGAGAATTAAATGGGTATCCTAGGCGACATCTTCCACAAGATCTTCCCGTCCCACCATCCGGCAGCCACCCAGGCCGGCACCCAGGCGCCGGCCGGCGCACCCGGCGGCCAGCAGAACGTGCCGCCGCCCCAGCAGGCACCGGCCCAGCAGCCGCAGGCCGCGCCGGCGCAGAACACCGGCACCACCGGGGCCGCGGCCGCGCCGGCTTCTACCCTGAACCAGCAGGTGGACGTCGAGGAGATCCTGACGAATATGCAAAAACAGTCGGGCCAGCAGCTGAACTGGCGCACCTCGATCGTCGACCTGCTGAAACTGCTGAACCTGGACAGCAGCCTGCAGGCGCGCAAGGAACTGGCGGCCGAGCTGAACTACACCGGCGACACCAACGATTCGGCCACCATGAACATCTGGCTGCACAAGCAGGTCATGACCAAGCTGGCGCAAAACGGCGGCAAGGTGCCGGCCGATCTGCAGGGCTGAGGACGATGCCGGGCCGGGACGCGCGGCGCGCACCGGTCCGGCCCTTTGATGATGCTTTCGACCAATCAACAGTCCAGCACCAAGAACTTATCCGAGCAATCCAGGAAAGTACTGGCCATCCGCGACGATGTTTTTGCCGAATGGGAAAAACGTGTACGCAGCCTGATCCAGGGCGCGGATGAAGTCAGCCATCCCGTGCTGCTCGATACCCTCCCCTTGTTCTACGGGAACATCGCGGAAGCGCTCAGCCCGGGATTCGAGCGCGCAAACGGGGCCAGCGATTCGACCGCCGCCACCGGCCACGGCAGCGAGCGGGCGCGCACGACCGACTACAAGGCGGTCGAGATCGTCCACGAATACCAGCTGCTGCGCGACGTCCTGTTCGAGGTCGCCAAACGGCACGGCATCCAGTTCAGCGGCGAGGAAGCCCGCATCATCCGCTCCTCCTTCGACCAGGCGATCCGCGACGCCATCGAAGAGTTCACGGCCCTGCAGCGAACCTTCCGCGAACGGGTCGCCGCCTCGCTCACGCACGACATGCGCAGCCCGCTGTCCGTCATCATCTCCGGGGCGGAACTGCTGCTGGCGGCCAATCCGGACAAGCCGGACAAGATCGCCCGGAAGATCCTGGACAATGGCTTGCGCCTGGAAAAGATGATCCAGGAACAGCTCGACGCCATCGCCCAGCCTGCCCCCCACGCCGCCGCCCTGCCCCTGGCCCAGGTGGATGCGCTGGCGCTGGCGAACAAGGTCGGCGAACACGTCGACGACACCACCTCGGCGCACTGCGAGGTGAGCGGCGAAGCCGTGACCGGCTGGTGGAACGAAAGCGCGCTCCGGCGCGCCCTCGAAAACCTGGCCCTGAACGCGGCCAAGTACGGCGACGGAAAGCTGGTGAGCGTGAAGGTCGCCCAGACCCACGGCCGGGTCGTCATCTCGGTCCACAACAGCGGCAATCCGATCCCCGACGACAGGCGCAAGGACATCTTCGAATACCTGAACCGCGGCGAACAGTCGGAGAAGATCGGCTGGGGCATCGGCCTGCCCTTCGTCCAGGAAGTCGCCAAGCGCCACGGCGGCACCGTGGTGCTCGACAGTTCGGAACAGGCCGGCACCACCTTCACCCTCGACATCCCGATCGACGGACGCGAGTTCAACGGCGGCTGAACTCAATCGGCCAGGCTGGTATTCGCCGGCGTTCCGCAGGAAAAACAGAAGCGCATCAAGGCATTCTTGCGCACCGTGCACACCGGGCAGCGGTCGAACAACTGGAAGCCGCAATGCGGGCAATGCGCCAGGGTCTCGTCCTTGTAGTTGGCGGGCCGCTCGCAGGACGGGCACAGGCCCTTGCCGATGCGCCCCATCACGAGGTCGTAGCGCATGCCGGTCTTGCGCTGCTGTCCGGGCATGGCTTCGATCGCCTTCTGGCGCGCCAGGTAGGTTTGCAGCCAGCGGATCGCGTAGCGGCCGCCGCCCACCGTCAGCAGGATGCCGACGAGGTAGCGCACATAGCCGCCATAGCTGGGCAGGTAGGGCACCAGTTCGAAGAAGAAGGCGAACAGGGCAAAGAAGATGAAGCCCCAGGCGAAGGGCCAGTAGGTGCTGTTGCGCTTGTGCCGGAACAGCCAGCCGGCGGTCAGCAGCAGCGGCAGGGTCAGCGCCAGGCGGTACAGGAAGACGTGCAGCTCGGCGCGGCGCGCGGCCTGCGCGGCCCGCTCCCGGGCCGGTTCCAGCAGCGCCTCATAGTCTTGCCGCGCCTTCTGCTCGGCCTGGGCCGCATCCAGCCGGACCTGGCGCTGGGCTTCCACCGCGGCCAGCGCCGTCCGTTCGTCCTGCGCCAGGCCGTCCAGCGCGCGGGTACGTGCTATCAGCTCGGCATCCTGGTCCGGCCGCACGGTGGCATGGCGGGTGGCGAGCCAGTTGTGGAAGGTCTCGCGCGCGCTGCGCGTATTGGCCTGGGCGACCTCATGCTTCTGCTCGGCCTGGTCAAGCGCGCGCCCGGCTTCCTCGCGCACCCTGGCCGCACGGTCGATTTGCGCCCTGGTCTGCGCCGCCGCGGCCGGCTCCAGCATGGCCTGCGCGGTCGGCGCCGGATCGAGCCCGCCCAGGTTGTCGATCACCTTGCCGCCGAGGCCGATCAGGAAGCCGGCAAAGATGACGGCCACCAGCCACAGGGCACGGTGCATCCAGGTTTCGGTCAGGCGCAGGCCTTTGTTCATGGCGGCATTCTCCTTCAAGGATGGCAACCCTCGCAGCTTGCCATTTTCGAAGAACGCGCACCAGCCCCGGATCCGGGGCCGCCGCCGCGCGCTACCCGGGGTAGCGGATCGCGCTACCGGCGGGATCAGAAATAGGACAAGCCCAGCGCCTGGCGCACTTCGTCCATGGTCTGCGCCGCCACTTCGCGCGCCTTGAAAGTGCCGTCCTTCAGGATCTGCATGACCTGGCCCTTGTCCTTGGCGAATTCCTCGCGGCGGGCGCGGATCGGCGCCAGCATCTCCTGCAGGATGCCCTCCAGGCGCTTCTTGACGACCGAGTCGCCCAGGCCGCCGCGGGTGTAGTGGGCTTTCATCTCGGCCAGGCCTTCCTTGTCGGTGTCGAAGGCATCCAGATAGATGAAGGCGACGTTGCCTTCCAGGTGGCCCCGGTCCGAGACCTTCAGGTGCAGCGGGTCGGTGTAGACCTGCTTGACGGCGGCGCGGATCTCGTCGGCGCTGGCGCCCAGGTTGATGGTATTGCCCAGCGACTTGCTCATCTTGGCGCGGCCGTCGGTGCCCGGCAGGCGGCCGACTTCCGGCACGATCGCCTTGGCCTCGACCAGGATGTCCTTGCCCTGGCCGTAGGTGCGGTTGAACTTGCGCACGATCTCGTTGCACTGCTCGATCATCGGGATCTGGTCGTCGCCGACCGGCACGATGCCGGCCTTGAAGGCGGTGATGTCGGCGGCCTGGCTGGCCGGGTAGGTCAGGAAGCCGGCCGGGATATCGCGCTCGAAGCCGCGCTGCACGATTTCGGCCTTGACGGTCGGGTTGCGCTCGAGGCGGGCGACGGTCACCAGGTTCAGGTAATAGAAGGTCAGCTCGGCCAGTTCCGGAATCTGGGACTGGATCAGGATGGTCGACTTGGCCGGATCGATCCCTACGGCAAGGTAATCGAGCGCCACCTCGATCACGTTCCGGTGTACCTTACCTATGTCATCCATGTTGTCCGTGAGCGCCTGGGCGTCCGCGAGCATGATGAATTGGCGATATTGATCCTGGTAAGTGACGCGATTACGCAGGCTGCCGACGAAGTGGCCGAGATGCAGCGGCCCGGTGGGACGGTCGCCGGTCAGGATGACGGAGCTGGTAGCGGTGGGGGTTTGCTGACTCATCGGGGTTCCTTTTTATCCTTGCCCCGATCCTGCCGCGCCATTGACAACGCCACCTTGAATCGAGGCGGCGTTCATTGATTCACATTCAACTCTCTGGCCGCGCGCGCTTAGCGGCGCCACCAGGAAACGAGAACGAAATGTGTATTCGAAAAATTCATGATGGCATGGTTACAGGTTGCCGCAGCGCTGTCAACCGCCAGCTTACCGATACCCCTGACATCCTGGACCGGAAGGGAGTTCCATGAATTTTTTGTTGCAATAAATTTAATAGATTGGTGATTTATGGATTCTACGAAGAGCACGAACAGCCACCACAACCGACCGCTGCAACTCTGGGGCGGTCTCGAATGCACCGTCAATCGCGTCCGCGATGACTATTTCCACCAGCTCGATCGCAACGGCCACGCCACCCGTCCGGCCGACATCGAGCGCTTCGCCTCCCTCGGCATCCGTGCGATCCGCTATCCGATCATCTGGGAGCGTACCGCCCCGGACGGCATCGCCCATGCCGACTGGAGCTGGCCCGACGAACGCCTGAACGCCCTGCGCGAAGCCGGCGTCACCCCGATCGCCGGCCTGGTCCACCACGGCAGCGGCCCGCGCCATACCAGCCTGGTCGACCCGGCCTTTGCCGAACAGCTGGCCGAGTATGCCGGCGCCGTGGCCGCGCGCTATCCCTGGCTGGAGTACTACACCCCGGTCAACGAACCCTGCACCACCGCCCGCTTCGCCGGCCTCTACGGCGTCTGGTATCCGCACGGCCGCGACGACCGCACTTTCATCCAGGCCCTGCTGGTCCAGTGCCGCGCGGTGGTGCTGGCCATGCGCGCGATCCGCGCCGTCAACCCGAACGCCAAGCTGGTCCAGACGGACGACCTCGGCAAGACCTACAGCACGCCGGAACTGGCCCACGTGGCCGAGTTCTACAACGAGCGCCGCTGGCTGGCCTGGGACCTGCTGTGCGGCATGGTCGGCCCCGAACACGGCCTGTGGAACTACCTGACCGGCACCGGCATCCCCGCGGAAGAACTCCTGTGGTTCCGCGAGAACCCCTGCCCGCCCGACATCATCGGCGTCAACTACTACGTTACCAGCGAGCGCTGGCTGGATCACCGCCCCGAACGCTACCCGCAGCACCACCGCGGCACCGCCGACGGCATTCCCTGCGCCGACATCGAAGCCTCGCGCGCGCTGGCGACGCCGACCGCCGGCATCGCCCCGCTGCTGGCGGAAGTGTGGGACCGCTACCGCATCCCGCTGGCCGTTACCGAAGCCCACATCGACGCCAACCGCGAAGACCAGCTGCGCTGGCTGCTGGAGATCTGGGAAGCGGCCAAGGAAGTCCGCGCCAACGGCGTCGACCTGCGCGCCGTGACGGTCTGGTCCCTGCTCGGTTCCTTCGACTGGAACAGCCTGGTCACGCAGAACCGCGGCTATTACGAGCCCGGCCCCTTCGACGTCCGTTCGCCCGAGCCGCGCCCGACCGCGCTGGCGCGCATGATGCGCGAGCTGGCCTCGAACCAGCCGCTGTCGCACCCGGTGCTGCGCGGCCAGGGCTGGTGGCGCCGTCCGGGCCGCTTCCTGTGCCCGCCGGTGGCGACCCCGGCCGCCGTCACCTCGATCACGGCCGACGGCCACACCCTGGTCGGAACAGGCAGCCGCCCGATCCTGATCACCGGCGCCAGCGGCACCCTGGGCCGCGCCTTCGCCCATCTCTGCCGCAAGCGCCACCTGGCCTTCCGCCTGCTGTCGCGCCAGGACATGGACATCACCGACCCCGACTCGGTCGAGCGCGCGCTGGCCCATCACCGGCCATGGGCGGTGATCAATACCGCCGGCTATGTGCGCGTCGACGACGCCGAGAACGACGTCGAGCGCTGCATGCGCGAGAACGCGATCGGGCCGGCGATCCTGGCCGCCGCCTGCGCCCGCCACGGCATCCACCTGACCACCTTTTCCAGCGACCTGGTGTTCGACGGCCGCCAGGAAGCGCCCTATGCCGAGAGCAGTACGGTGTCGCCGCTGAACGTGTACGGCCGCAGCAAGGCGGAAGCCGAACAGCGCGTGCTGGACAAGCATCCCGGCGCCCTGGTGGTGCGGACCTCCGCCTTCTTCGGCCCCTGGGACCGGCACAACTTCGTCACCCTGGCCCTGCAGGCGCTCGAGCGCGGCGACGCCTTCACGGCCGCCAGCGACATGACGGTCTCGCCGACCTATGTGCCGGACCTGGTGCACGCCTGCCTGGATCTCGCCATCGACGGCGAGGCCGGGATCTGGCACCTGGCCAACGCCGGCGGCGTCACCTGGGCCGAACTGGCCGCCAAGGCTGCCCAGGCCGCCGGGGTGGACGCCAGCCGCCTGGAAGCGAAGCCGTCAGCGGACTGCGGCTTCGTCGCCGCCCGCCCGGCCTACACGGCGATGACCAGCGAACGCGGCATCCTGCTGCCGGCGCTGGACAATGCGCTGGCCCGCTACCTCGAGCTGCGCCGGCAGGGCGATCCGGAGATGGAGGAGCTGATCCGGTCGATGGAAACCCGCCAGCCTCTGGCCGGCGAACATCGCCAGATGGAAGTGACGCCACCGGAGGCGGTCCAGGCATCCTGAGCCGGGCTGATGCGGGCTGCAAGGACGCGGCTTTACCACGTTGCAATTTTTTATTGACTGGCAGTAACAAGTTGACTGAAAATTAATGCATCCGAACTCGTAAGGAGCCGTCCATGCGGTCCGCAGTTTTCCTGTCCGCCCTGGGTCTTGCCCTGGGGGGCGTCACGCCGCCCGTAGAAGCGACCGTGCCATCCCAGCCCGAGATCCAGCTCGCGATCCCCACCGCCGGTACCTATCACGGCCCCATCATCAATGGCTTTGCCAAGGCGCGGCTCTCGAATGGCGACATGTACGAGGGCGAATGGAAAAACGGCAAGCCCGACGGTATCGGCACCATGAGCTACATGCTGGGCGGTTCGTATGAGGGCGAGTGGAAGAACGGCAAGCGCGACGGCAAGGGCATCATGACCTTTGCCGGCAGCGAGCGCCGCGCCGAGGTGCGCTTCGTGGACGATATCAGGGTCGACGTGCCGGCCGAGCGCGCCTCCGCCGCCACGGCCTCGGCCAGGTTCTGGCTCTTGTCGGGCGACGACCCGACGGGTTCGCACATCCGGAACAAGGTGGTCTACTCGACCTTGCCGCTGGACCGGGACTTCGACGAGCTGACGCCGGACCAGCAGCGGCTGGTCCGCTCTTACTACCCGGCGCTCGACGCCGGCGACCAGCCAGCCTATCCACTGAAAGGTGGCAAGGAGTTGTACAAGCTGCTGGTGTCGCTGGTCCGCCATATGCAGATGATGGACGACATCCTCGTCTACGTCGCGCTGGACGCGGACGCCAATGTGACCTCGGTGACCACGATGACCACCATCGACGCCAAATTCCGGGACCTGATCGCGGCCGGCGCCGGCCTTCTCAAGTACAAGCCGGCGCAATGCGGCGGCCACCCTTGCGCGGGCGTCGTGCCGTTCAGGCTGAAGCTGCGCACCCTTTACTGAATCTGCTGAATCAAGGAACCCATCCGTGCAATCTGCCGCTTTCCTGCTCGCCCTCGGCCTGGCCCTGGGCGGCGCCAACCATGCCCTCGCCCAGGCGGCGCCCGCGCCGGCAATGGCGCCGGGCGAAGTCCAGCTCAAGATGCCCGACGGCGGCATCTATATCGGCACCGTCACCAACGGCGTCCCCGACGGCAAGGGCTATTTCAAGGATGCCGACGGCATGCAGTACGAGGGCGAGGTCCGCATGGGCCATCGCACCGGCGTCGCCGACGGCCTGTTCCCGAAGGGCGACCGCTACCAGGGCGAATGGAAGGACGGCAAGCCAGACGGCACCGGCAAGATGAGCTACATGCTCGGCGGCGCCTACGAGGGTGAATGGAAGAACGGCCGGCGCCATGGCAAGGGCACGATGACCTTCGCCGGCAGCGGCCGCCGCGCCGAGGTGCGCTTCGAAAACGGCATGCGGGCCGACGTGAGGCCGGAACTGCCGTCGCGCGCCACCACGTCCGCCAACTATTCCCTGTCGTCCAGCAACGCCCCGGTCGGCTCGCATATACCGAACAAGGTGGCGCAAGGACCGCTGCCGCTGGACCGCGGTTTCGCCGAACTGACGCCGGACCAGCAGCGTTTCGTGCGCTCCTACTATCCGGCGCTGGACGTGGGCGACGATCCGCCCTACCCGCTCAAGGGCGCGCAGGACCTGTATGCCGGGTTGTCGAAGCTGGCCGGCCGCTTCGGGCTGAACGACGACGTGCTGTTGTACGTGGCGGTGGATGCGGACGGCAAGGTCAAGAGCGTCACCACCATGGGTTCCCTCGCCCCGGACCTCAAGCGTGCGATCGGCACCGCCGCCGGCCTGCTCAAGTACACGCCGGGCAAATGCGGCGGCCAGCCCTGCGAGGGCGTGGTGCCCTTCAACATGAAGCTGACCGTCAGCTACTGAGGCGCTTTCAGCATCCCGCCGATCAGCGCGTCCAGCTCGCGTTCGGCGAGCGCCTGCAGCGCCTCGAAGCTCGGCGCGGCGGCGCCGTCGACGATGATGCTGAACTCGCACAGGAAGTCGCCTGTCACCACATAGCGCGACACGCCGAGGCTGCCCTTCTCCTGCGCCGTATCCATCATGACGCGATAGGGAAAGTGCCACGAGAAGGCACGGTTCCTGACCGTACGCTGGAGCGCCTGTCCCAGCGGGCCGTCGACCGCCTTGAAGCTCACGCCCTGCTTCTCGTACCGGGCGAATTCGGCGGCGCTCCCCGGGGCGAACCGGGCGAGGATCTCGGTGCGGCTCTTGGGCCTGTCGTCCCGCAGGCGGGTCACCACGACGGCCTGCGCCCCGAAGCCGCCATCCGGCAGGAACAGCACGTGGCTCGTGATGACGGTGCCGTCCGGCCTGCGCGCGATGAGCGCCTGGTGAACGTGGACCCGCGGATTGCCGGCCACTGTCGGGATCCGGATCTGCCAGCCCTGGTAGGGCGAGGAATAGATGCCCTCGCCGATGACGCCTTCCATCGATTCCAGCTTTTTCGAGTAATGCGGCGGCGCCGAAGGCCCGTCCGGCGATCCCAGGAAGCTGTCTTCCCGCAGTTGAACGACAAGCACTTCCCTGTCCTGCCTGTCGTCGCCGTTGGCGCTGGCCGCTTGCGTCACGGCGATCAGGAGAGCGAAGACGATCCGGGCCAGCGTCATGTTTACCTCGACAGGTGTCGGTTGATGAGGGGCGCGACCACGCCCGCATGGGTGGCGGCGACATCGTGTTCGCCGCCCGGGATGACGTGCAGCTCCGCCAGCGGCAGCACGGACGCCAGGCGCTCGCCGGCCTTGACCGGGCTGATCGGGTCGGCGTCGCCCCACAGCAGCAGGGTCGGAATCCGCAGCGCCGACAGGGCCGGCGTCAGATCCTCGTGGTAGGCGGCGAACCAGTCCGGCAGGAGAGGATGCGCGGCACGGGTCGCCGGACGCCAGTCCTGTGCCCCGAACTCGTCCATGCGCATCCCGCCCGACGTCGCCGACAGCACCAGGTGGGTGATCAGTTCCGGCCTGCGCAGCGCGGCAAGCATGGCGACCACGCCGCCCATCGATTGGGCGACCAGGGCGCCGGGGCGGCCGATGTGGCCGAGCACCATGGTAACGAGGTCGTCGATGCCGCGGACGGCCGGATCCGGCGGCACGCCGCCGAAGCCGGGCCAGCCCAGGTGCAGCTTGTGCGCCGGATGCGTCAGCAGATCCGCGACCGGATGCCAGAATTCGGTGCGGCCCAGGGCGCCGGGGAGGAACAGCAGGCTGGATGGCTTGTCGGGCATGCCGTCGAATTTCATCGCTCTCGCCTGATCAGGCGTTCGACGAGCATGAACAGCGCCGCGCCCAGCAGCCCGCTTACGATAGCTGCGGAAACGGGTGGCAGGTCGAGCCACCGGGGCAGCAGCGTGCCTGCCACTACGGCTGCGATGACGCGCGATTCGTAGTCTGGATAAGCCATGTTCGGAATGATCGGAATAGATCACGCAGTGTACGAAGAATGCTGGCAAAGTGGCAAGTAATGTTTTACCGGCAACATGAACACGCGTTATACAATGTCCCGGATCGTCGTCATGAAAGGCCGTATTCCGTGCAAGAGCAACACCCCTTTCCCTTTCTCCGGGAAATCCTGCTGTTCCTCAGCCTCGCCGGCATCCTGATCCCGCTACTCCAGCGCCTGCGCATCAACCAGGTGCTGGGCTTCCTGGCGGTCGGCACCCTGTTCGGGCCTTTCGGCCTGGGCCGCCTGGCCCATGACTTGCCCTGGCTGGCCTGGTTCACCTTCCCCAACAACGAGGACGTCGCCATGCTGGCCGAACTCGGGGTGCTGTTCCTGATGTTCATGATCGGCCTGGAGCTGTCGGCAGCGCGCCTGTGGGCGATGCGGCGCTGGGTGTTCGGCGCCGGCACCGCCCAGGTCCTGCTGTGCGCCCTGCTGCTCGGCGGCGCCGTCTTCCTGCTGCTGGGCCAGCGCATCGAGACTTCTCTGGTGCTGGGCCTGGTGCTGTCGCTGTCCTCCACCGCGGTCGTGATGCAGCTGCTGAGCGAGCGCCAGACCACCGGCACACCGCTGGGCCAGGCCGCCTTCGCGGTGCTGATGCTGCAGGACCTGGCGGTGGTGCCGATCCTGATCCTGATCGGCGCCCTCGGCGGCCACGCGCCCGGCGACAGCGTGACAGTGCTGGCGCTGCTGGCGATGGGCAAGGCGGCCGTGGCGATCGCCCTGATCTACCTGATCGGCGGACGGGTCGTCCACCCGCTGTTCCGCGCCTTCGCCCGCCACCGCCAGCCGGACGTGTTCATGGCCCTGATCCTGCTGTCCACCTTCGGCATCGCCGGCCTGTCGTCGATGGCCGGACTGTCGATGGCGCTGGGCGCCCTGATCGCCGGCCTGCTGCTGGCCGAGACCGAGTTCAAGCACGAGGTCGAGCTGATGGTCGAGCCCTTCAAGGGCCTGCTCATGGGCCTGTTCTTCATGACGGTCGGGATGAACATGGACCCGCTGCAGATCGTCCACGCGCCGCTGTGGCTGGCCTGCGCGGTGCTGGTCCTGGTACTGATCAAGGCCGGCGTGATCGCTTCCCTGATGCGGATCGGCGGCCTGCCCTGGGGCCGCGCGCTCGAAGGCGGCCTGCTGCTGGGCCAGGGCGGCGAATTCGCCTTCATCGTGATCGGCTACGCGGTCAGCAGCCGCCTGCTCGACGCCAGCCTGGGCGGCCGCGTGATGCTGGCGGTCGGCCTGTCGCTGTTCCTGACGCCGCTGCTGGCGCGGATCGGACGCACGATCGGCGAGCGTGCCGAAAGCCAGGTACGCGAGCTCGAAGCGCAGAAGATGGAAGCCGGGCTGGAAGAAGCGCGCGGCCGCGTGGTCATCGCCGGCTTCGGCCGCGTCGGCCAGCAACTGGCCAAGCTGCTCGCCAGCCAGCACATTCCCTACGTGGCCTTCGAGAACGACGCCAAGCTGGTGTCGAAGCTGCATGCCGAGGGCATCCCCGTCTATTTCGGAAATGCCGCCCGCCCCGAGCTGCTGCGCCGCGTGCATGCGGACGAAGCGCCGGCCATCGTGCTGACCATGGACCACCCCTCGTCGGCGCTGCAGGCGGTGCGCGGGATCCGGCGCGAGTTCCCGCACGCGCGCCTGTTCGCCCGCTCGCGCGACGAGCGGCATGCGCGCGTCCTCAAGCTGGCCGGCGCCAGCGTGGTGGTGCCGGAGACGCTGGAAGCCAGCCTGCAGCTGTCCGCCTTCGTGCTGGAAGCGATGGGGCTGGACGAGCGTGTGGTGGACGCCATCGTCGACCGCGAGCGCGACCAGTTCGCCCAGGCCCTGAGCGCGCCCGGCACCGCCGTCTAGCGCCCGATATAATCCCTTCGATAATTACCCATCCATTGGAGACAGAATGGCAGCATTGAACCACATCCGCGTGCTCGATCTTTCGCGCGTGCTGGCCGGCCCCTGGTGCTCGCAGAACCTGGCCGACCTCGGCGCCGACGTGATCAAGATCGAGCGCCCGGACAGCGGCGACGATACCCGCGCCTGGGGTCCGCCGTATGCGCCCGGGCTTGACGGCAAGCCGACCGGCGAGGCGGCCTACTACCTGTCGGCGAACCGCGGCAAGCGTTCGGTGACGGTCGATATCGCCAGCCCGGACGGCCAGGCCCTGCTGCGCGAACTGGTGCGCCATTGCGACGTCGTGCTGGAGAACTTCAAGGTCGGCCAGTTGAAGCGCTATGGCCTGGACTACGAGTCGCTGAAGGCGGTCAAGCCGGACATCGTCTACTGCTCGATCACCGGCTTCGGTCAGGACGGTCCGTATGCGCACCGCGCCGGCTACGACTTCCTGATCCAGGGCATGGGCGGCCTGATGTCCGTGACCGGCGAACGCGACGAACTGCCGGGCGGCGGTCCGCAAAAGGCCGGCGTGGCCCTGACCGACCTGATGACCGGCATGTACGCGACCGTCGCCGTGCTGGCGGCGCTGACCCACCGCGACCGCACCGGAGAAGGCCAGTACATCGACATGTCCCTGCTGGACACGCAAGTGGCGATGCTGGCCAACGTCGGCAGCAACTACCTGAACAGCGGCAAGCGTCCCAAGCGCTGGGGCAATGCCCATGCCAACATCGTGCCCTACCAGACCTTCGCCTGCGCGGACGGCCACATCATCGTCGCCGCCGGCAACGACGGCCAGTACCAGAAGTTCGTGCAGGCCGGCGGCCGCCCCGAACTGGCGCTCGACGAACGCTTCGCCACCAACCCCCAGCGCGTGAAAAACCGCGACATCCTGGTTCCGCTGCTGGCCGATATGGTGAAGGAGCGCGGGCGCGACGAATGGATCGCGATGCTGGAAGATGTGGGCGTGCCCTGCGGGCCGATCAACAACCTGGACGAGGTGTTCGCAAACGAGCAGGTGAAGGCGCGCGGCATCGAGATGACCCTGCCGCACCCGACCGCGGGTGAGGTGAAGCTGGTGCGCAGCCCGATGCGGATGTCGGCCACGCCGGCCACCAGCGCCAAGGCGCCCCCGCTGCTCGGCCAGCATACCGAGGAGGTGCTGGCCGAGATCCTGGGCAAGAGCGGTGAGGAGATCACCGCCCTGAGGGAGAAGAAGGTTCTCTGATTAGTGGAGCTGGTGCTTCAGGTTGGAGAGTTCGGCGTGGACCTTGGTCACCGCCGTCTCCAGCTCCGGCGACATGCTCGATGCCGAGCGGCTGATCCGCTTGGCTTCGTCGCCCATCGATTCGAGGTTGTCGACCGCTTCGACCATGCGCTGCTGGTCGCTCGATTGCATCACCTGCTGGGCCTGCTGGGATTCGCGGGCCATTTTCTCGATACAGTCCTTCAGGTCGTCAGGGGCGTCGTGCGAACGGCAGGCCTGCTCGGCGTCCTTGATGGTTTGCTGGATGTGGGAAAAACGCTGCTGGATTTCGCGTGCTTGCAACATGTCGATCTCCTTGCTTTGTTGACGAAAGAGAGCTGCATGGTAGCCCTGTTGACCGGAGCATGGCGCACGAACGGCATGGATGAGCTGGCCAACTCGGCAATAAATTTGCCGGATTTGAGCAGCAAGAACCAACATCCTGCTGTTCAAGAAGATTTATTTGCCGAATCCTGGATTGATGTAGGGTGGGCGCGTCCGACGTGGGCACGGTGTGCCCACCCTACGGGTACTCGGCGTCGATCTCGGAACCGGCAAAGTTTTCCAGCTCGACGAACAGCTGCTTGAGCGGCATCCCGCCGCCGATGTCGCGGATGATGTCGCTGTTGCGGTAGAGGGCGATGCGCTCGGCGATGATGGCGTGGTGCGGCGCCGGAATGTTTTCCAGCAGCTGGGCCCAGCCGGTCTCGAAGTCCGGCTTGTTCTTGCGCACCGCCTTCACGAAGCGCTCGAACTCCTTCTGGCCGGTGCGCGCCACGATCCGCCCGCCGCCCTCGATGCCGAACACGATCGCCAGCGCGATCACGCCTTCGGCGTTCAGGTCCGGATCCTTGACCGGGCCTTCGTAGTGATGGCGGCGCAGCCACTGGGCCGCGCGCACGATCGCCTGCACGCCCTGGCGCTGCTTGAGCTGGCCCTGGTAACGCTCGTAGCCCGACCAGGTCTCGCCCGGATCGGCGGTGCAGATGTCGACGAACAGCTCCTTCAGGCGGCGCTGGGCGTACACCGGGTCGGTGTCGTACTCGCCCACCAGGCTGTCCTCGGGCAGCGCGGCCAGTTCGCGAATCAAACGGAAGCCCTGCTGGAACACCAGCTCGGCGCCTTCCGAGACCAGGATCCCGGCCGCGGCCTTGTCGCCGACTTCGTCGTCGGTTTCCTCTTCCAGCAGGTACTCCAGGCCCAGCGACATCCCGCCGACGCTCAAGAGCAAGGCGCGCTGGATGCCTTCGGCGGTGCGGTCGTTGGTGAACTTCTCGGCCACCATCGCGGTGATGCCGGCGAGTTCGTCGGCCAGGCCCGCCGCTTCGTCGGGCGTGGCGGTCTCCGCCAGGTGCCTGATCGCGCGGATCAGGCGAGGCAGCTTCTCGATAACGATTGCCGGCAGCATGCTTGCGATGGCTCCGTTCACGAGAAGATGTCCGTGCCCATGCTGCGGCGGGCGCTGCGCTTGGGCGTGCCGCGGACCGACGGCACCTGCTTGCGCAGGCGGTACAGCAGTTCGCGCGTGCCGCGATGCTGGAACTCCGACTCCTCGTCCGGGTCCTCCGGCAGCTCGACGTCGGCCAGGTCGGCGGTGTTGCGGTATTCCGGGAACAGCTCCAGCAGCGAACGCTCCCAGCCGTCCTCGCTGGCCTTGGCCAGGTCGATCGCCAGCGGCACGATGTCGCTGTCGGAGGTGGTCTGGCCCGTCACGTAGCGGCCGCGGCTGGAGATCTCGCCGGCCACTTCGAGGATCTCCTTCGGCGCCAGCGACCAGACGATGGCGAAGGCGGTCGCGCCCCAGTCGGAGCTGGAGGCCTCGCTCAGCAGCTCGTGGCGGCGGTCCTCGTCGTCGGTGGCGTAGACCACGCCGTGGATGTGGTTGAACAGGTTCTCGGCGATACGCTCGGGATCGTCCTCGATCATGTCGTCCGGCCAGGTGGCGGCCAGGTAGGCCAGGCTCTCGGCCCAGGCCTTCGGCGGCACCAGCAGGGTCGCCACCGAGGTCTTGGCGCCGTCGAAGCCGGCCAGGTGCAGGGCCGTCACCTGCGGCGGCAGGGTCGACAGCACCTCGGCCACGGCATAGTCGCCGTGCTCGTCGGCGGCCTTGGACAGGGCTTCCTCGGCGTGCTGCAGCGAGCCGGCCAGCACCAGTTCATTGACCTGCCGGGTCAGTGCCGGCAGATTGGATTTGGTTTCGTCGCTCATTCGCGCTCACCCTCCGGGTCGAAGATCTGCGTGAAATCGTCGCCGGCGGCGGTTTCATCCAGCTCGTCGTCGTCGCCTTCGTCGTCCTTCGCCAGCTGGTCGAGCGACTGGTCGTCGTCTTCCCAGCGCGCCTGGTTCTTGTACAGGAAGGCGGTGACGATGGCCTGGCGCGCCAGTTCCGGGTGGTTCTCGCAGATCGAGGCGTACATGGCCTTGCCTTCCTCATCCTTGCCGTCGGCGCCGTCGCAGTTGGCCATGGCAAAGACTTTTGCCGGATCGTCGCCTTCGTAGTCCATGGCTTCGCGGATCAGGCCCTTCGGATCCGTGAAACGGATGCGGTCGACCAGCGCGAAGGCCATCATGTTGACGTCGTCCAGGCCGTCGCCGTTGGCGTATTCCGACACCAGCGCCTGCACCATCATGTCGTAGTTCTTGCGATTCGGCGGATCGCCCAGCGTGCCTTCGATCTGGCCTTCCAGTTCGCGCGACTGGAAAGCGAATTCCGGATGTACTTTTTTCATGGTTGCTTCAATTCTTTCGTTAATGCCGCATTCAGTGCGGAAGGTTCACGCCATTCAGCGCGAACACCGAGCGCCACAATTCGAAGGCCTCACCTTCGGCATCGAGCACGATGCGGTGGTTGACGCTCTGGTTGTATTCGGCGCGCTTGGCCGGGTCCGACAGGACCTCGTAGGCCTTGGTGACGGCCTTGAAACGCGCTTCCGCGCCCGGCGCCTGGTTGCGGTCCGGGTGGTAGCGCATCGCGAGCGAGCGGTAGACTTTCTTGATCTCGTCGTCCGTCGCGTTCGGCGCGACGCCGAGGATCGCGTATAAATTTTCCACTTAGAACTCTCCGGCTGATGCCCGTAAAAACTTCAAACCGGGATTATCCTATAGAAAACGCCATCTTGACAGGCAGGACATGCCGCGCCGGCGGCCTTGTGGCGGGAGACAATATCCCCAAGTATGCCCAGAGGCCTCCCGGCAAACCGTGCGCTTTACCACATAGCTACGGTAAAATGCCTGCAATCTTACCCATCTAAAACTAATTCATGAGCAACGAGAAGAACTCCGCGGCGGCGGCACCTGCGCCGTCGTCGAATTTTGTGCGCGCGATCGTCGAATCCGACCTGGCGGCTGGCACCCACGAGCGCGAAGGCATGCCTTCCGTAATCACCCGCTTCCCGCCGGAGCCGAACGGCTACCTGCACGTGGGCCACGCAAAGTCGATCTGCCTGAACTTCGGCCTGGCACGCGACTACCAGGGCCGCTGCAACCTGCGCTTCGACGACACCAATCCGGAGAAGGAAGACCAGGAATACGTCGACACCATCATGGACAGCGTCAAGTGGCTGGGCTTTTCGTGGGAGCAAGGCGGCCAGGAGCACCTGCACTACGCCAGCGACTACTTCGACCAGCTGTACGCGATGGCCGAGTACCTGATCCAGAAGGGCTATGCCTACGTCGACAGCCAGAGCGCCGAGGACATGTCGCGCAACCGCGGCAACTTCGGTACGCCGGGCACCAACTCGCCGTTCCGCAACCGCCCGGTCGAGGAATCGCTGCAGCTCTTCCGCGACATGAAGGCCGGCAAGTACAAGGACGGCGAACACATCCT
This sequence comes from Massilia sp. 01N417, assembly GCF_056399645.1. NCBI lineage: Bacteria > Pseudomonadati > Pseudomonadota > Betaproteobacteria > Burkholderiales > Oxalobacteraceae > Massilia > Massilia sp. 01N417. Next base: position 23,401 of record NZ_JBFTRS010000016.1, read on the forward strand.
GCGCGCCAAGATGAGCGAAGACGCGATGTCCTCGCCCATCATGACCAACCGCGACCCGGCTCTGTATCGCATACGTCACGCGCATCACCATCGCACCGGCGACAAGTGGTGCATCTATCCGATGTATGACTACACCCACCCGATCTCGGATGCGCTGGAAAACATCACCCATTCGCTGTGCACCCTGGAATTCCAGGATCACCGCCCCTTCTACGACTGGCTGGTCGAGACCCTGGCCGAGGGCGGCTTCTTCCAGCGTCCGGTGCCGCGCCAGTACGAATTCTCGCGCCTGAACCTGACCTATGTGGTCATGTCCAAGCGCAAGTTGCGCCAGCTGGTCGACGAGAAGATCGTCACCGGCTGGGACGATCCGCGCATGCCCACCATCGTCGGCCTGCGCCGCCGCGGCTACACGCCGGAATCGATCCAGCTGTTCTGCGAGCGCATCGGCGTCAGCAAGGCCGATGGCTGGATCGACATGAGCACGCTGGAAGGCTCGCTGCGCGACGACCTCGATCCGAAGGCGCCGCGCGCGATTGCCGTGCTGCGTCCGCTGAAACTGATCGTCGACAATTTCCCGGAAGGCGAGACGGTCGAATGCAGCGCCCCGGTCCACCCGCACCACCCGGAGATGGGCCAGCGCAGCTTCCCGTTCACCAAGGAACTGTGGATCGAGCAGGAAGACTTCATGGAAGTCCCGACCAAGGGCTACCACCGCTTCAGCCCGCCGACCGCCGACAAGCCGGGTTCGCGCGTGCGCCTGAAGTATGGCTTCGTGGCCGAGTGCACCGGCTTCGACAAGGACGCGGACGGCAATGTGACCGCGGTGCACGTGAACTATTTCGAGGATTCGAAATCGGGCACCCCGGGCGCCGACAATTACAAGGTCAAGGGCAACATCACCTGGGTCAGCGCCGCCCACGCGCTCGAGGCCGAGGTACGCCTGTACGACCGCCTGTTCAGCGACCCGAATCCGGACGCCGGCGGCCGCGACTTCAAGGAATTGCTGAACCCGAACGCGCTGGAAACCGTCACCGCCTACCTGGAGCCGGGCCTGAAGTCGGCCGAAGCGGAACAGCGCTTCCAGTTCGAGCGCCACGGCTACTTCGTGGCCGACCGCGTCGATTCCCGGCCGGGCAAGCCGGTGTTCAACCGCGTGACCACGCTGAAGGATAGCTGGGGCAAGTAAGCCCTGCGCCGGCGGCCGACCGTGCCGCCTCCGCCGAAGCCCGGTTCCTGCCGGGCTTTTTTTTTCTTGGCGGCCACAACTAGTCGAACAGCTAGGTACGCCCTGGCGCCAAAGACCGTAAGTTGCAGCTGGTTACTATTCAGGGATGGCCGATGTCGAGGGTACTGAGAGACGCATTTTCGGTTACCCGGTTCTCGTTCTGGACCGGACTGCTGCTATCGTCCCTGATCGGCGGCATCGCCCACCTGTTCACGGCGCGTTCGATCGAGAGCGATGCCCAGCAGCGCTTTTTCAACCACTGCAAGTACGCCCAGAGCGTGATCGCAGTCCGGATCAAGTCCTATACCGACCTGCTGCGCGCCAGCGCCAGCACCCTGCAGAGCGCCGACACCGTGACGCAGCGCCTGTTCCACGATTACGTGAACGGCCTGAACCTGGCACGGGATTATCCCGCCCTCGACTTCATCAATTTCGCCGTGTACGTCCGCGCGAGCGAGCGCCAGGACTTCGTGCGCCGTTTGCGCGCCGAAAAGAGCGCGCTCGGGGCACGCGCCGCCCAACTGGACATCGTGCCGCCGAATACCCGGCCAGCCTATCTTCCGGTTGCCTATATCGAGCCGCAGGGGCAGCTGTCCGGCATGTACGGGTATGACCTGATGAGCAATCCCTATTTCGGCGACATGTTGTCGCGGGAGCGGGACGAAGGCACGGTGCAGGCCTCCGGCACGCCGATCCCGGTGCTGTCCCGTCCGAACGATGTCTACCTCGGCATGCGCATGCCCGTCTACCGGGCAGGCTTGCGGCGCGACAGCGTCGCGCAGCGCCGTACCGCCTACCTCGGATCGATCGGGATTGCCTTCAGCGTCACCAAGCTGCTGAAAGGGGTGATGGAAGAAATCTCGGTGCCGAACCTGAGGATGACCCTGTACGAGACCGGCCCCCATGTGGACGACGAAGCCGGCGACGATCCGGGGCGCAAGATGACGCTGTACGACAGCCAGGGCACCCTCGAGCGTCCCAGCCCTCCGCTCGACACCAGGCACGACCTGTTCACGGTGACCCTGCCGCTGGATTTCAACGGCCGTCCGTGGACGACCGTGTTCAGCGTGCCCAAGTCCGCCTTGTACACCGACTTCGACGTGCATTATCCGAACCTGATGATGGCTTTCGGTTTTCTCGGTTCGATGCTGTTGTTTGCGCTGGTGCAGACCCTGACGTCGTCGCGCCGCGCCGCGCTGGAACTGGCGAAGGAGATGACCAGCGAACTGCGCGAGAGCCAGAACAAGCTGCAGCTGTCGCACCAGAAGCTGCGCCGCCTTGCCGATCATGCCTACCAGATCAAGGAGCTGGAACGCAAACGCATCGCGCGCGAGATCCACGACGATCTCGGCCAGAACCTGCTGGCGCTGCGCATCGAAGGCGAGATGCTGGCCGCCCGCACCAAGTCAAGCCATCGCCACCTGCATGGACGCGCGCGCGAGACGCTGCAGCAGATCGATACCATCATCAAGAGCGTACGCCAGATCATCAACGACCTGCGCCCCACCGTGCTCGACCTCGGCCTGTCGGCTGCCGTCGAGTGGCAGGTCAACCAGTTCGAACGGCGCACCGGCATCCCCTGCGAGCTGCGCAACGAGCAGGGGGAGATCGCCCTGCCCGACCACTGCGCAACCGCATTTTTCCGCATCCTGCAGGAATCGCTGACCAATGTCGTGCGCCATGCGAACGCGACCAGGGTCTGGGTCGAGCTGAGCCTGAACGACGGCTGGCTGTCGCTCATGGTGCGGGATAACGGTTGCGGCCTGCCGCCGGGCGGACATCTCAAGTCCGGGTCCTTCGGCCTGGTCGGCATCGAGGAACGCGTCATCATCCTCGGCGGCACCTGTGCCGTGTTCAGCAAGCCCGGCGGCGGCACCACGGTGACGGTGTCGGCGCCGGTCGTGAACGCATGCGAGCATGTCCTGCAGGACCACCAGGAGCACGGCGCCGGTTCGGCCGTCATCTGAAGCAACCGGCGCCGATGCAGGCCGGTTCATCGCCCTCTTCCCTTTCTTCTCCGCCCAAGTCCCCGGCTCTGTATTTGCCATCGCGCACGGTTTTGCGCTGATCGATGCACAGCGGTTCCCGCTTTAGTACACCATTCCTCTTTGATAAATGTCAAATGAAAAACCAAAAACTTTAACATATATCAAAGCCTAAGCTTATTTCCTAAATTACATTAATCACATGCAGCGCACATCAAGAAGTCTGAAAATGCTGCCAAAAATCATCATGCACGATTGATAAATAGTTTAGCAGTTGCAACAGATGGAATTACAATGCGACAAGGGAAGCTGTTCAAAACATGCTGTCAATACATTTGAGGATGATCATGAACGCCAACGACCTGTTCAAAGCAGTGACCGAGCTCGACCTGGAACCGATCAAGATGAAGCTGATGCACGTCGAATCGGGAGAAGGCTGGAGCCTGGAGAAAGTCAACGCTGTAGAAAAGGAATACCGGCGCTTCCTGTGCCTGATGAAGCTGTTTCCTGAAGAAGATACCGCGCCGCTGGCCGATGTCGATACGTTCTGGCACTACCACATCCTCGATACCATGAAGTACGCCACCGACTGCGAGCGCGTGTTCGGCTACTTCCTGCACCACTATCCCTACGTCGGCATGGACGGCACCGAAGAAGACGAACAGTTCCGCCTCGACAGCGGCGACCGCATGCGCGACCTGTACGAAGCCACCTTCGGCGAGGCCTATCCGGGATCGTTTGTGGAAGCCGCCGAAGCGACCGCCTTCTGCGCAGGACCGTCGCGTGACAAGCTGAAAGCACGCGCCACCGAGGTCGCCTTCTGCGCCGGACCGTCGCGGGACAGGCTGAAAGCACGCGCCACCGAGGTCGCCTTCTGCGCCGGACCCTCGCGCGACAGGCTGAAAGCACGCGCCATCGACGTCGCCTTCTGCGCCGGACCGTCGCGTGACAAGCTGAAAGCAATCGGTACGAACGTCTCCAGCGAGATCGCCTTCTGTGCAGGCCCCTCGCGGGACAAGCTGAAAGCACGCGCCACCGGCATCTCCAGCGCCGTCGCCTTCTGCGCAGGCCCATCGCGCGACAGGCTGCAAGCCGAAGCCTGCCACCAATGACATTACCTTGATCCGGCCTTCCGCGCCGGATCTTCGCCGGGACGGGTTTTCGAGCCGGCCCGGCTTCCGGCGTATCAGGCCGCGGCAGCCCCGGAACCGGACTCGCCGCCGGCCCGCACCATCAGCGCGCGCAGTTCGCGAATGCTGTAATCGGACACCTCGTGCATGCGCAGCAGGATGGTCGCGCCGATCGGCAGCGTGTTATGGCGGATCTTGCTGATCACCGGCGGTGCGACTTCGAGCACGCGCGACAGCGCGGCGTCGTTCTTGAGCCTGAGTTTGTTGATGACGGCGTCGAGAACCCGGTTCGGGTCGTAGACGGAACCCTCCGGTATCCTTCTGATGGGCATGGTCTTCTTTCTAAAATAACAATCCGTGGGATATTCTTCACAACCCGCATAGGGTCGCGAAAAATCCGATAGTTTTGGGGTATGGGTAGTATTTATATGGCTGCGAAGCAGCTACCCCGAATGATACACGGACCAGTTATCTTTTGCTTAAGAGCACCTTATTTCGCCATTTCCCGCACCGCCACCTCGACCCGCGGATGGTGCAGCCGGGCCCGCAATTCGCGCTCGATGCGGCGGTTGTCGAGCCGGCGCGACTCCGACATGAAGGACAGCAGCATCGGCGAGACCGCCTTTTCCAGCTCGGCGCGCGGCAGGCGTGGCGGGCGCGGCAGTCCGAAGGCGTCGGCCACCAGGTCGAAGTAGTCGCCCATCTTCATATGGGTATCGTCGCTGGCGTTGTAGGCGCGGCCGGGCCGGGCCCGGAACAGGGCCAGCAGGGCCAGGCGGGCGAGATCGTCGGCGTGGATGTGGTTGGTGTAGACGTCGTCCGCCGCCGCCAGCGCGGGCGTGCCCTGGCGCAGCCTCTCGAGCGGCAGGCGCTCCGCCGCATAGATGCCGGGTGCGCGCAGGATGGACACCCGTCCGCCCGTGCCGACGGCCCAGGCGCGCAGCACCTGTTCGGCGTCGACACGGCGCCGGGCGCGGGCGTTGCGGGCGGCGCGCGGCGCGGTCTCGTCGATCAGGGCCCCTCCGCGATCGCCATAAACGCCGGAGGTGCTGATATAAACCACATGGGTCCCCTCGGGTAGAATGGCGGTCAAATTTCGCGTGCGCAAATCCAGGGCGCCCTGCCGCGGCGGCGGCGCCAGGTGCACGACCCATGGCGCCAGCCGCGCCAGGCGGCGCAGCGTGTCCGGCCGGTCGAGATCGGCCACGATGGGAATCGCCCCCGCGGCCCGCAGCTCGGCACGGCGCGCCGGCTGGCTGGTGACGGCGAACACGCGAAAGCGCTCCCTGACCAGCGGCAGCAGGCGCATGCCGACATCGCCGCAGCCCACGATCAGGAGGCGCGGCTTGTTGAACCTGACATTATTTAAAGTATTCATTCCGAGGATTGTATGACGTTCCAGATTACCGTTCAGCCCAGCGGCCACCACTACGAATGCGAGCAGGACGAAACCGTGCTCGCGGCGGCGATCCGCTCCGGCATCGGACTGCCGTATGGCTGCAAGAACGGCGCCTGCGGCTCCTGCAAGGGCAAGGTCGTCGAAGGGACCGTCCACCACAAGCCGCACCAGCAGCGCGCCCTGTCCGAACAGGAAAAGCTGCAGGGCTATGCGCTGATGTGCTGCGCCGTCCCCGAAGGCGACGTGACGATCGAGGCGCGCGAAGTCGGCGGCAGCACCGACTACCCGGTGCGCAAGATGCCGACCCGCGTGACCGCCATCCGCCGCGCCGCGCCGGACGTGGCCATCCTCAGCCTGCAGCTGCCGGCCAACGAAGCCCTCGCCTACCGCGCCGGCCAATACGTCGAATTCATGCTGAAGGACGGCAAGCGCCGCGCCTACAGCATCGCCAACGCGCCCTCCTTCAGCGGCCCGCTGGAACTGCACATCCGGCACCTGCCGGGCGGCCTGTTCACCGACCACGTGTTCTCGACTATGAAGGAGCGCGACATCCTGCGCTTCGAAGGTCCGCTCGGCACCTTCTTCCTGCGCGAGGAATCCGCCAAGCCGATCGTGCTGCTGGCTTCGGGCACCGGTTTCGCACCGGTCAAGGCCCTGGTCGAGCACATGATCCACCTGAAGTCGGCGCGTCCGGTCCACCTGTACTGGGGCGGCCGCCGTCCGCAGGACCTGTACATGCACGAACTGTGCGAACAGTGGGCGCGCGAGCTGCCGCACTTCCGCTACGTACCGGTGATCTCGGACGCCCTGCCGGAAGATGCGTGGACGGGCCGCGGCGGCTACGTGCACGCCGCCGTGATGCAGGATATTCCCGACCTGTCGGGCTACCAGGTGTATGCTTGCGGTGCGCCCATCATGGTCGACTCCGCGCGCCGCGACTACGTGGCCCAGTGCGGCCTGCCGGCCGAGGAATTCTACGCCGACGCCTTCACCACGGAGGCCGACCTGGCGCAGTCCTGAGGCGCTTTCTCAACTTCGATGAAGGGTCCAACCATGCGTAATCCGCTTCGCTCCGCCCTCGCCTTTTCCGCACTCTCCGCCGCGCTGCTGGCCGGCGGCCTGGTGTACGCCGCCGACCAGCCTGCCGGTTCCGGCTACCAGGCCGCGATCGCCAGCCCGATCCGCACCGACGACGACCGCAAGACCGACGCCAAGCGCAAGCCGGCCGAGTTCCTGGCCTTCGCCGAGGTCCGTCCCGGCATGAAGGCCCTGGACATCGCCTCGGGCGGCGGTTCCACCGCGTCCCTGCTGACGGCAGCCGTGGGTCCGAAGGGCGAGGTATGGGCCCAGAACGCGAAGCCGAATCCCAAGCTGCAGGAACGCGTGGGCGGCTCGACCCTGCCCAACCTGCACGCGGTGGTCGCGGATTTCAACGATCCGGTCCCGAAAGGCACGCCGCCGCTGGACCTCATCACCATCAACATGTCCTACCACGACATCGCCAACACCCCGACCGACCGCGCGGCGATGAACAAGCGCCTGTACGAAGCGCTGAAGCCGGGTGGCCTGCTGGTCATCGTCGACAACGCGGCCAAGAAGGGCGCCGGCCTGACGGCCACCAAGACCCTGCACCGCATCGACGAAGACACCGTGGTCCAGGAAATCACCAAGGCCGGTTTCAAGCTCGATGCGCGCAGCGACTACCTGCACGTGGCGTCGGATCCGCGCGAGCAGCCTTTCTTCAAGATGGAGACGCCGGACGACAAGTTTGCGCTGAGGTTCAAGAAGTAACCGTAGGGTGGGCACTCCGTGCCGACCCTACGTCATTACGGCCGTGCGCGGCCGTAATGACTGCGCACTGTCCCGACATCAGGCACAATGAGCGTTGGCATTCCTGCCACCATCTCATTCCACTTTATGTCACTGATTTCCCCCACGGGCCGCCTCGGCGTCCTGCGCAACCGTAATCTCGCCTTTTATCTTTCCGCCCGCTTCCTGGGCACGCTCGCGGTCCAGATGCAGAGCGTGGCCGTCGGCTGGCAGGTGTACCAGATCACCCACAGCCTGTTCGACCTCGGCCTGATCGGCCTGGCCCAGTTCGCGCCCTTCCTGGTGCTGATCCTGTGGGCCGGCCACGTCGCCGATACCCACAACCGCCGCACCATCGTCCTGTGGTGCCTGGGCACCCAGCTGCTGTGCAGCCTGCTGCTGGTGCTGTTCACCCTGTCCGGCAGCACCGTCGTGTGGCCGGTGTATGCGGTGCTGGTGCTGTACGGCAGCGCGCGCGCCTTCATGATGCCCGCCCAGCAGGCCGTGCTGCGCAACCTGGTGTCGACCCAGGAGTTCTCGCAGGCGGTCGCGCTGAGCTCCTCGAACATGCAGGTGGCGATCATCCTCGGCCCGGTGCTGGGCGGCCTGCTGTACGTGTTCGGGCCGAACGTCGTGTACGCGGTGTCGAGCACCCTGCTGGCGCTGTCGGTGCTGCTCATGAAAGGCACGAAGAGCGCGCCGCAGGCGATGAACAAGGCACCGGTCAGCTGGCATACCCTGCTCGAAGGCTTGCGCTTCGTGTGGACCCGCCCGATCGTGCTGGGCGCGATTTCGCTCGACCTGTTCGCGGTGCTGTTCGGTGGCGCCACCGCCCTGCTGCCGGCCTATGCCCACGATGTGCTGCAGGCCGGCCCCACCAGCCTGGGCCTGTTGCGCACCGCGCCCGGCGCCGGCGCGGCCCTGTGTTCGATCGCGCTGGCCTTCTGGCCGATCACGCGCAGGGTCGGCGCCTGGATGTTCGGCGGGGTCGCCCTGTTCGGCGCCGCCACCGTCACCATGGGCCTGGTCCACAGCTTCGGCATCGCCCTGGCCGCCTTGTTCCTGCTCGGCGTCGGCGACATGGTCAGCGTCTACATCCGCCACCTGCTGGTGCAGTACGAGACTCCGGACGAGATCCGCGGCCGCGTCAGCGCCGTCAACTCGGTCTTCATCGGCGCCTCGAACGAGCTGGGCGAATTCGAATCGGGCCTGACCGCCAGCTGGTTCGGCCTGGTGCGCGCGATCCTGTTCGGCGGTGCCGCCACGCTGGTGGTCACCGGCACCTGGATGAAGCTGTTCCCGGTGCTGTCGCGCATGGACCGCTTTCCCCACCACGAGGCGGAAGTCGCCGCACAGAAAGCCGGTTAATGGACAAGTCCTTCCTCCGCCACCTCATCCACAACCGGCCGCACCTGACGCTGGCGATCGCGCTCGGCGCCGCCGTCGGCCTGCTGTGGCCGGAGTCCCACCCCTGGCTGCGGCGCGCCCTGGTCGGCTGGAATGCGGGGGTCTGGTCCTACCTGCTGGGGATGGGATGGATGATGCTGCGGGCCGACCACCACAAGGTCCGCAGGATCGCGAGCCGGGATGACGAGAGCGCCGGCACCGTGCTGTTCTCGCTGGTCGTCGGCGCGATGCTGAGCCTGTACGCCATCGTCTCCGAACTGGCGCACATGGACCACCTGCCCGCCGACAAAATCGCGCTGCACTATGCCTTCACGGCCCTCACGGTAATCGGTTCCTGGCTGCTGGTCGGGGTGCTGTTCTGCCTGCACTACGCCCACCTCTACTACCGCGCGCCCGCCGGCAGGCAGCCGCTGCGCTTCCCGGACGAGGGACTGGAGCCGGATTACTGGGACTTCCTGTACTTCTCGTTCACGATCGCGGTCGCGGTCCAGACCTCGGACGTCACCGTGATGACGCGCTCGATGCGCAAGCTGGTCCTCGGCCATTCGGTGCTGGCCTTCTTCTTCAACGTGCTGATCCTGGGCCTGTCGGTGAACATCGCGGCCAGTCTCGTGAACACCTGAACGCTTTCATCTGGGCGCGGCGAATTCCGGGGACGGTGTAAGATCGTTTCAACAGTGTCAACTATTGGAGCGTCTTATGGAAATCAACGTTAATACCGACAACACCATCGACCGCCACCAGGGTCTGGACGAACGCGTGCGCGACCTCGTCGAATCGAGCATCGGCCGTTTCGAGCAGGTCCGCCGCGTGGACGTCCACCTGAGCAACCAGAACGGCCAGAAACACGAAGACGGCGACAACTACTGCATGATGGAAGCACGCGTGGCCGGCTACGATCCGGTGGTCGTGCACGCCCACGCCGCCGACCTGCACCTGTCGATCTCGGGCGCGGCCGGCAAACTCAAGCGCGCACTGGACAGCGCCCTGGGCCGCCTCAACGACAAGAACAAGCGCGATGCCGTCCCGCTGGATCCCGAGGTTCCCATCGAGTCCTACAAGGGACTGACCGATAATCAGTAGGTTCCATCCACCATGGCCCTCAGCTTGCGCAGATAGCGCAAGCCTTCGAGGGCGCGGCTGCCGTACCAGGACATCATCTCGCCGTCGACCAGGAACACCGGAATGCCGATCTGCTTTTCCAGCGCATCGGCATGCTCTTCGGTGAAGCGATAGGGCTCGGTCGACAGCAGCACCGCATCGAGCCCGTCCACCAATCCCTGCGACCAGTCGAAACGCGGATAGCGCTCGCCCCCCCCCAGCGCCGGCACCTGCCAGCCCAGTTCGGCCAGCATGCTGGCGATATAGGTCTCCTTCGATACCGTCATCCACGGATCCTGCCAGATGCAGTACAGCACCGTGCGCGCCGGTCCGGGAAGAAGCCGCTTCAGGGATGCGTACTCGGCCTCGAAGTCGGCGCACCAGCGCGCCGCCGCTTCGTCCACACCGAAGATCCCGCCCATCAGGCGTGCCAGCGCCAGGTTGTCGCGCGGCGCGTTCGGATGCGTGACCACCACGTGCGGCACGAACTCCGCCAGCCGCTCCACGGTCTGCTTCTCGTTCTCGTCGATGTTGACCACCACGTGGGTCGGCGCCAGCTTGCGGATCTTTTCGATGTTGACGTCCTTGGTGCCGCCGACCTTGGGGATGGTGGCGACCACGTCGCGGGGATGGATGCAGAAGCCGGTGCGTCCGGCCAGCTTGCCGGCCAGGCCCAGCTCGCACAGCAGTTCGGTAATCGAAGGCACCAGGCAGACGATGCGGGCGTCCGGCGCGGGCTCGTGACCTTGCCCGAGTGCGTCAATAAGAGGATTCGAAGGATTCATCCCTCTATTGGAACACTGTTGTTTATCCGGCGCCAAGTCTCGGCGTAGTTGTTGCGATGGGTTATGATTTCGAGCTTGTCAATATTCTTCATCGACCCAGGCTTACATTGAACCTCACCGGCACCTTCGGCGCATCCCGCTACACGATCCGCGACCTGCAGCTGTTCCGCGACGCCGACACCCCGGCGGTGGCGGCGCTGCTGGCCGCCTGCCCGGTGGTCGGCGTCGGCAAGGGCGAGCCGGTCGAGGACGGCCTGCGCGCCCGCCTCTACGTGGTGCTGTCGGGCTCGCTCGGCGTGCAGCCGGCCACCGCCGCCGGCGAAGGCGAGATCGAGCGCATCCTGCCCGGCGAAAGCGTTGGCGAGCAGTCGGTGCTGGACGATGCCGCCAACCTCGACGCCATCACCGCGCTGGAAGACAGCGAACTGCTGGTGATCGAGCCCGACATGGTGTGGCGCCTGATCGACGAAGCCAACGGCGTCGCCCGCAACCTGCTGCGCATGCTGTCCTTCCGCATCCGCGCCGCCAATGCCCTGCTGCGGCGGCGCCAGAAGCTGGGCGAGTTCTACCGCCAGCTGTCGATGAACGACGGCCTGACCGGGCTGTACAACCGCGCCTGGCTGAACGACATGCTGCCCAAGCTGGTCGCCCGCAGCCGCATGGACGGCACCCCGCTGTCGCTGGTGATGATCGACCTCGACCACTTCAAGCGCTTCAACGACACCCACGGCCACATGGCCGGCGATACCGCCCTGGCCACCGCCGCCGCCGCGATCCGCAGCGCCCTGCGGCCGTCCGACTTTGCGGTGCGCTACGGCGGCGAGGAGCTGATGGCGATCCTGCCGAACACCAACCGCACCCTGGCGGTGATGGTGGCCGAGCGCCTGTGCGGGCGCATGCGCGAGGCGGTCGTGTTCGACGACATGCGCATCGCCCTGCCCCACCTCACCGGTTCCTTCGGCGTCGCCAGCCTGGGCCCCGGGCAGGACGAGCGCAGCCTGGTCGAGGCCGCCGACGCGGCCCTCTACCGCGCCAAGCAGGCCGGACGCGACCGCATCCACACCTGAAAGTTCCGTGCCCGATCTTGCTTCCCGACTGGAGATGAGCAAGCCGGCAAGTTAGAATGGCCCGTCGCAATTCATGAGTACCCCCGTGAGCAACCACACTTTCCTCTGGCACGACTACGAAACCTTCGGCGCGGTGCCGCGTCGCGATCGCCCGGCCCAGTTCGCCGCGATCCGCACGGACGCCGAGCTGAACGAGATCGGCGAGCCGGTCATGATCTACTGCCAGCCGGCGCCCGACTACCTGCCGGATCCCCAGGCTTGCCTGATCACCGGCATCACGCCCCAGCACTGCCTGGAGCATGGCGTGCCGGAGCACGAGTTCGCGCGGCAGATCTGCGACGCCTTCAGCGAGCCGGGCACGGTCGGGGTCGGCTACAACACCATCCGCTTCGACGACGAGGTCACGCGCTTCCTCTTCTGGCGCAACATGATCGACCCGTATGCGCGCGAATGGCAGAACGGCTGCGGCCGCTGGGACTTGCTGGACGTGGTGCGCATGACCTATGCTCTGCGCCCGGACGGCATCCAGTGGCCGATGCGCGAGGACGGCAAGCCCAGCTTCCGCCTCGAAGACCTGACCCGCGCCAACGGCCTGGCGCACGAGGCCGCGCACGACGCCCTGTCCGACGTGCGCGCCACCATCGCGATGGCACGCCTGATCCGCAGCAAGCAGCCGAAGCTGTTCGACTTCTGCCTGGAACTGCGCCGCAAGGACAAGGTGGCCAGCGAGATGGGCCTGCACCTGGAGCGCAGCCAGCGCCGCCCCGTCCTGCACGTGTCCGGCATGTTCCCGGCCGAGCGCGGCTGCCTGGGCCTGGTGTGGCCGCTGGCCTCCCACCCGACCAACAAGAACGAGGTGCTGGTCTGGGATTGCCGCCACGACCCCTCCGAGCTGTTCGCCCTGAGCGTGGACACGATCCGCGAGCGCCTCTTCACGCGCGCCGCCGAGATGCCCGAGGGCGTCTCCCGGCTGCCGATCAAGAGCGTGCACCTGAATAAGTCGCCGATGCTGGTCGGGAACCTCAAGACCCTGAACCCGGCGCTGGCGGCGAAGTGGGAGCTGGACGTCGAACAATGCCTGGCGCACGCGCGCATTGCGGCCGGCGGGCCGGACATGAGCGCGGTGTGGCAGAAGGTATTCCAGCGCCCTGGCGCCGAGCCGGGTGCCGGTGTCGATGTCGACGAAGACCTGTACGGCGGTTTCGTCTCGCAGGGCGACCGCCGCCAGCTGGAAGCGCTGCGCATCGAACAGCCGGCCCGCCTGGCCGAGCGCCAGCCCAGCTTCGAGGACGAAAGGCTGGCCCAGCTGCTGTTCCGCTACCGCTGCCGCAACTTCCCGCACACGCTGCAGGAGCATGAGCTGGAAAGCTGGGAGGCGCACCGCGCGGCGCGCCTGTTCGACGGCCTGGGCGGGGCGCGCACCATCGAGCAGCTGTTTGCCGAGATCGATGCGCTGTCGGAGACGGCGGATGAGCGTGCCGAGGAGATCCTGGGGGCGCTCTACGATTACGCGGAGTCGATTGCGCCGCAGCGGTATTGATTGTCATGCGTGGGCACGGTGTGCCCACGCCAAGGTCGGTTACGCGCGATACTGGTTGATCGCGTCGCGCGTCTCCATCGCCACGCGGCGCGCCGCGGCGGCGAAATCTTCATCGCCCTGCGGCTGCGCGTACAGGATGGCGCGCGAGGAATTGATCATCATGCCGGCACCGTCGGCCGTGCGGCCCGATTTCACGGTCGCCTCGATGTCGCCGCCCTGGGCACCGATGCCCGGCACCAGCAGCGGCATGTCGCCCACCAGGGCGCGCACCTGGGCCAGCTCCTGCGGGAAGGTGGCGCCGACCACCAGCGCGCACTGTCCATGCCGGTTCCACTTGTCCGCCACCATCTGGGCCACGTGCTGGTACAGCGGGCGTCCGCCGACGTCGAGGAACTGCAGGTCCGAGCCGCCCGCGTTCGAGGTGCGGCACAGGACGATCACGCCGCGGTCCGGCCACTCCATATACGGTTCGACCGAGTCGAAGCCCATGTAGGGGCTGACGGTAACGGCATCGGCGCCGTAGCGGTCGAAGGCTTCGCGCGCGTACTGGCGCGCGGTGGCGCCGATGTCGCCGCGCTTGGCGTCCAGGATCAGGGGGATGTGCGGATAACTCTGCTTCAGGTAATGGCAGACCGTTTCGAGCTGGTCTTCGGCGCCGAGGGCGGCGAAATAGGCGATCTGCGGCTTGAAGGCGCAGGCCAGGTCGGCGGTCGCGTCGATGATGGCCTTGCAGAATTCGGCGATGCCGTCCGGCCGGTCGCGCATCTGTTCTGGCAAGCGCTCGAGGTCGGGATCGAGTCCGACGCACAGCAGGGAATCGTTGCTGCGCCAGGCGGCATTCAGCTTGTCGATGAAGTTCATGGCAGGCCCTTGTCTCTTGTTGCAAACCCACTATTGTACCGTGCCGCGTGCGCGCTGCCGACCCTGCACATGGGCAGGACGCCACAGCAAGGCCAATTCGGGTATATTTTTATCATTCGACAACTGGCGATGGATACCCGACGATGCAAAAGACGAACAAGCCCACTTCTATGACGCCTTCCCTGTTCACGCGCCTGGCCGGCATGCTGCTGGCCGCGGTCCTGGCCGGTTCCGCACTGTCGGGCTGCGGCTATAACGAATTCCAGGCCAAGGACGAGGCGACCAAGGCGGCCTGGAGCGAGGTCGTCAACCAGTACCAGCGCCGCGCCGATCTGATCCCGAACCTGGTCAACACGGTCAAGGGCTATGCCTCGCACGAGAAGGATACGCTGGAAGCCGTCACCCGGGCGCGCGCCGCCGCCACCAGCTTCCAGATCACGCCGGAAGTGCTGAACAATCCGGAAGCCTTCCAGAAGTTCCAGCAGGTGCAGGGCGAACTGAGCAACGCGCTGTCGCGCCTGATGGCGGTGTCCGAGAACTACCCGAACCTGAAGGCCGACACCCAGTTCCGCGACCTGCAGTCGCAACTGGAAGGCACCGAGAACCGCATCACCGTGGCGCGCCAGCGCTACATCGCCTCGGTCCAGGAGTACAACGTGCTGGCGCGCAGCTTCCCGACCAACCTGACTGCCAAGATGTTCGGCTACCAGCCCAAGCCTTCCTTCACCGTCGAGAACGAGCGCTCGATCTCGACCGCGCCGAAGGTCGACTTCGGCAAGTGACGGGAGCGTCGCGATGAACCCGGTGCTGCGCCTGTTCCAGGGCCTCGCCCTCGCCTTCGCCCTGCTGCTCGCGGGGCAGGCCCATGCACAGCTCAAGCCGGTGCCGCCGCTGACCGCGCGCGTCACCGACCAGGCCGGAATGCTGACGGCCGAGCAGCGCCAGAATCTCGAACGCGTGCTGGCCGACTACGAGACCCGGACCGGCAGCCAGATCGCCGTGCTGCTGGTGAAGTCGACCGAGCCGGAAGCCATCGAGCAGTACGGGATCCGCGTCACCGATGCCTGGAAGCTGGGCCGCAAGGGCGTCGACGACGGCGTGCTGCTGCTGGTCGCGCGCGACAATCCCTCCTCGCTGCGGCGCCTGCGCATCGAAGCCGGGCGCGGCGTGCAGGGCGTGCTGACCGACGCCCAGTCCAAGCGCATCCTGCAGGACACCATCGCGCCCCACTTCCGCCAGAACGATTACTACGGCGGCCTGGTCGCCGGCGTGGGCGCCATTTCCGCCCTGCTGGACCAGGAAAAATTCCCGGCGCCCCAGGCCCAGCAGGGGCAGGCGCAGCAACAGGCGGAAAGCGATGACGGCGGGCCCGGCATCGTGATGAGCATCTTCTTCATCGTCATCGGCATCGCGGTCCTGCGCTCGTTGTTCGGGCGGCGCCGCAGCCGCTTCGTGCAGCCGGGCCCTGGCGGCGGCTGGAACAATGGCTGGAACAGCGGCGCGGCCGGCTTCGTCCTCGGCAATATCCTCAGCAATATGGAAAACCAGCGGCGCGGCGGTGGCGGCTTCTCGGGCAGCGGCGGCTTCTCCGACAGCGGCTTTTCGGGCGGCGGCTTTTCCGGCGGCGGCGGGAGCTTCGACGGCGGCGGCGCCTCGGGAGACTGGTGATGAGCGCGCCACAACATCAGCCCGGCCGCCTGCGCCGCACCCTGCGCCACCTGCTCAGCACCAGGACCGAAGCGGCGCGCATCTTCCCGCCCGACACCCTGACGGCCATCGCCGAGGCGATCACGGCCGGCGAGCGGACCCACCGCGGCGAAGTCCGGCTGATCGTCGAGAAATCCCTGCCGCTGGCGGCGGTCTGGGCCGACGTGACGAACCGCCAGCGCGCGCTGGCCCTGTTCGCCGACTACGGGATCTGGGATACCGAGGAGAATTGCGGCGTCCTCATCTACGTCAACCTGGCCGACCACAAGGTCGACATCGTGGCCGACCGCGGCATCGACCGCCGGATCGACGCGGCCACCTGGCAGGCGGTCTGCCGCACGATGACGGCCGGCTTCGCCCAGGGACGCTTCCACGAGGCCACGCTGGATGCCGTCGGCCAGGTCAATGCGCTGCTGCGCCAGCACTTCCCGTCGAACGGCGCGCGGCCGAACGAGTTGCCGGACAAACCCTTGATGTTGTAGCGATCATGCTCCGACGGGCCGGTACAATGACGGGATTTTCAGCCACCAGGAAAGCCAGCCATGAAACTTGCCCAGAAAGTCGCCATCGTCACCGGAGCCAGCCGGGGAATCGGATATGCCTGCGCCGAACGCCTGGTGCGCGAAGGCGCGCGCGTGATGCTGGTCGACGTGCGCCAGGAAGGCGCGGCGGCGGCCGAAGCGCTCGGCGACAATGCCCGCTTCTTTTGCGCCGACGTCAGCCAGAAATCCGACGTCGACGCGATGCTGGCCGCGACCCTGTCCGCCTTCGGCCACATCGACATCCTGGTCAACAATGCCGGCGTCACCCATGCCGCCAGCTTCCTCGAACTCGCCGAGGAAGACTTCGACCGCGTGCTGCGCGTCAACCTGAAGTCGATGTTCCTGTGCAGCCAGGCGGTAGCGCGCGAGATGGTCAAGCGCACCGACACGGACAAGCGCGGCTGCATCATCAACATGTCGAGCGTGAACGCCGAGCTGACCATTCCCAACCAGATCCCCTACGTCGTCTCGAAGGGCGGCGTGAACCAGCTGACCCGGGTGGCGGCGATCGCCCTGGCCGAACACGGCATCCGCGTGAATGCGATCGGCCCCGGCACCATCCTGACCGAACTGGCGAAGAATGCCGTGATGGGCAGCCCGGAAGCGCGCCACACCATCCTGTCGCGCACGCCCCTCGGCCGCTGCGGCGAGCCGGAGGAGATCGCCGGCATCGCAGCCTTCCTCGCCAGCGACGACGCCTCGTATATCACCGGCCAGACCTTGTACGCGGACGGCGGCAGGATGGCGCTGAATTACACGGTGCCGGTAAAGGAATGAAGCGGACCTGGGTGAACTCATCAATTATCAGCTTTGCGAATATCACATATCCATAAACAAAATTGGACATATATATCGCGCCGCAACATAATCTCACCTGTCTCCACTATTCTCCTCCAAGAAAATAGTTTGAAGCCCGCCGATGAAGCGGGCTTTTTTTTTGTCTGGCGTTCGCGTTCCGTTCGGGGATGATCGATAGACCGATCTCAACCGAGTTCGTTCTCAGTCAACCGCCGATTACTTGAGGCGTGTCATGTCCGGGTCACATTCGCCTCCTATACTGGGTTCATCTGCATACACGCAACCGATACGCGTGATCGCAGAAAGGCGTGCCGCCCAGCGGTGCGCCGCACCGAATTCCGCGTCTCTTGGCCCTGATCTTGGGTTGTGCCCGTCCTCCGTTGGCGGGCATTTTTTTTGTTCCGTATGATTAATGTCGAGAATGCAACGCAGCAAATAAAAATAGTCCGCAATGCTTGAACCAGTCAGGGATTTCGCTATCATGAAATTCGCGCTTGCGTTTTTTCATGGAGCCAGTCCTATGACTTTACCTGAAGCGATGTCCCCACCCCAGCAGCAATCCCAGCCATCGCGCCGACGACAGCACTTCGCCGACGACTACCTGGTCCTCAGCGAACTCAACCCGCGCATGGTCATCGACCACCTCGACGATGAAGAACAGCCTCTTCACGTACTGACTTTCGGCAGCGTCCGCGAGATCTGCCCGAAATGCCGGACACACCAGCTCAAGCTCGTCCTGCGACAGCAGACCGTACGCGTCGCCCATCTTTTCTGCGCCGAATGCGAAAGCTGCTTCGACGCACATTACCCCAACGGGACACCCGCGCTCACGATCTGACGCGGTCCCGCCCTTGGTCGACGTTCCGTAACACGGTTCGCCGCGGCCAGGGGCCAAGCCTTCGCTATCCGGTTTCACCCATGACACGGCGTCGTAGCCGTGCGGACGTTCTCGCAGGTGTCATGGTAAGGTGTGCGTTTTCCTGATACCAGTTGTTCCTTGCCATGAGTGCCATGCTGTCCCAGTTGCTGCTCCACCCTCGCCTGCGTTACGCCTACCTTGCCTGCGCCGTCCTGATCTACCTGGCAATCGTGGTGACCGGCAATATTCCAGGTGCGCGCGCCGACATCGGCCAGCTTGCGTCCGGCCTCGTGCTGCATTCGACCGCGTATGCCATCCTGACCGGCCTGTGCTTCCTCGGCAGCACCGGCAGCCCGGCCGCGCGTGCCGCCAAGGCCGTGCTGGCGGTTGCCTTGATGGGCGCCGGCGACGAATTCATCCAGAGCTTCTTTCCCTATCGCGGCGCCAGCGTGCATGACTGGGAGGTCGATTGCGCCGCCGCCATCCTGACGGTCCTCCTGCTGTGCGCCGTGTTGCCGAAATCGGTCCTGGCAACGAAACGCTGATTCCCGGCGCCACGCCGAATTCCACTATCCCTCGAGGTCCTTGACGTGGCTCATGTCCAACCCGAGTCAGCTGGAACGTCGCTTCCAAACTCGCCTCTTATTCCGAGTGGCACGCGGCATCGTCACGCACCTACCTGACATATCCATCCCATCAGAAGGAGTTGATCATGAAGCTAAAACACCAGAGCGTACTCCTGGCAGGCTTGCTGACGCTGGCTTTCGGGCTGTCCGCGTGTAAATCCATGCAGGGCGACAAGGGCGGCATGGAAAGCGGTAGTTCCACCAGCAGCGGCGGCAGCTCCGGCACCTCCGGCAGCTCCGGTACTTCGGGCAGCGGCACCTCCAGCAGCGGCTATGAGGGCGGCGGCACCGCGAGCGCCACCACCGGCCAGGGTTCCATGGGCGCTTCGGCAGCGGGTGCGTCCACGGCTGCGGGTTCGAGCCCGAACGCCACGGTGGTGGCGGTCGAAGTCGTGCCGCGCACGGCCAGCGGCATGGCGGGCGCCGGTTCGGTCGGCGCTGCGGCGGTGGGCGGCAGCGGCAGCAGCGGCACCACCGGCAGTTCCTCGTCCGAGCGCGTCTACCGCGTGACCCTGCGCATGGACGATGGCAGCACCCAGGTAATCACCCAGGAAACCACACCGGATTTCCGCAGCGGAGACCGGATCAACCTGTCCGACGGCATGATCAAGCACTGAACCGCCGCGCCAGGCCGGACGGGCCCATCGCCTACTCCGCGCTGGCTTTCTGGGCGCGAGCGCGCTTGTCGAGGACGATCTCGGCGCCGCGCTTGCCGGCCAGCAGGGCGTGGTCGGAGTTGTAGTACTCCCACTCGCTGTAGCGGCCGACCAGGGTGATGTCGAACTGCTTCAGCCAGGCCTTGCAGGTTTCGACATTGTGCGCGCGCTGGTGGTCGTAGAGCACATAGGCATAGGGCATGTCGACCTGGTTGCTGACGAGGATACGGTCGCCTTCGCGGATCATGCCGACCCGGCGGCAATCCTCGATCGCGCGGGCGATCAGTTCCTCGCCGTCGAGCGGCAGCGGCTTGGTCGGCGAATACGAGATCTCGCAGGTGAAGCCGAAGCCGCCCGGCGGATTGCATCCCGGAGAAGCATTACCCTGCACGAAGATGCGGTGGAAGATCGTGTCTTCCGGATAGTAGATCCAGTGCTTGTCGGTTGCGACGCGGTCGATGCCGATGTTGACGCAGCGGATCGACACATGGCGCAGGCTGCGGGCGGCATTCCTCACCTCTTGCGGCGCCTCGTCGCCGATCGCCTTGATCAGCTCCGGCAGCGGCATGGTCGAGATCAGCTCGTCATAGCGGAAGCGGCGGCCGTCGGCCAGGGCCACGATGTGTTCGCGCGGCAGCACCTGCACGACTTCGGCGCCCAGCTCGATCTTGCCCTTGATATGCGGCAGGAAGCCGTTCATCAGCGCCTGGAAGCCGCCCTCGAGCGGATAACCGAAGCGCGCGTTCGGCCCGACCGGCTTGGGCGAAGGCTCGAGCGCGCCCTGCACGATCTCTTCCAGGTTGGGCAGCGGCACCCGGCCGCCCAGCCAGGAGGTCTCCATCTCGGCCAGCGGCACGGTCCAGAGCTTGCGGTTGTAGGGAATCGCGAAGTGTTTGGCGATGCCCTTGCCCCAGACCTTGTAGATGAATTGCTCGAAACTGTACACCTTGCCCCGCACCGAGCGGTCGGTGTTGCAGACGTCGGCAGTGCCGTCGGCGCAGCAGTCGTCGATGGCCTGGGCCTCGTCGTCGAGCTGGGCGTCGTTGGCGGTGTAGCGGGCCTCGATGGCCCCCATCACGCATTCGGTGATGACCTTCGGCGGCAGGCCGTACAGCGCGCCCTGGAAGGGATAGCGGGTGTACACGCCCTTGCTGTAGATCCAGGCTTCGCGGTTCTGCCAGTGCACGTTATCGCCCAGCAGCACTTCGTACATATTCAGCACATAGGGGTCGTTCGAGAACATGATGTGGCCGGCGTGATCGAAGGTGAAGCCCCTGTCCTCGATCGAGCGGCACCAGCCGCCGACGGTCTCGTTGCGGTCCAGCAGCAAGGTGTCCGCGCCCAGGTGGTAGGCGGCCGACAGCCCGGTCGGGCCGCCGCCGATGATGACGGTACCGACATGGCGCGGGCCCTGGCTGCGCAGCGGATTGACGTTCGGCGCGGCGCTGCCCGCCTGCGGCGCGGGCTGGCCGGCATCGTGCGGGGCGGTGCGCTGCGTGGCGCCGCGTTCGCCGCGCGCCGGCGTCGAATCGAGCAGCTCGTGCATATGCCTAGCCGTGTTGTCCCAGGAAGTGGCGGCCACCACGGCCTTCATCGCCTCGACCATGTGTTCGCGCTGGGCCGGGGTCTGGGCCAGGGCCGCTTCGCAGGCGGCGACGAATTCGCGCGCTCCGCTGGCGATCGCGACCACGTGGCCATAGGGGTTGGCGACGTCGGCGATCGGCGTGCTCACGATCGGCAGCTGGGCCGCCATGTATTCGAGCACCTTGGTCGGGCTGATGAATTTGGTCGCCTCATTGATGGCGAAGGGCATCAGGCAGAGGTCCCAGCCGGCCAGCAGCTCGGGCAAGGCGGCATACGGCTGCTGGCCCAGGTAGTGGATGTTGGCGCGGCGCGGCAGGCGTTCCTCGTCGATCTTGACCACCGGGCCGGCCAGCACCAGCTGCCATTCCGGATGGGCCTCGGCGAGTTCGCCGACCAGCTCCGGGTCGAAGCGTTCGTCCAGCACGCCGTAGAAGCCGAGGCGCGGATGCGGGATCTCGCGCTGCTGCGGGTGGCTGCGGCTGCGGTCGAGGGCCTGCTGGAAATGCACCACGTCGACGCTGCTGGGAAAGCAGTGCACGTTCGGGTGGCGGTGCTTCTTCGCCTCGTACAGGCTGGGGCCGCCGGCGAATACCAGGTCGGCGATGTTCAGCAGCGCGCTCTCGCGTTGCAGCAGCTGCTTCGGCGGATTCTTGAACGAGGCCAGCTCGTCCATGCAGTCGTAGACCACCAGCGCGGGCTGGAGCGACTGCAGCAGGGGCAAGGCCATCGGCGTATAGAACCAGGCGATGACCTGCTCGCCCGGCGGTGCCAGCTGCGCCACCATGGGCTGGAGCAGCCGCAGCTGGTCGTCATGGAAGCCGACGGCATGGATCGGGGTATGCGCGCGGCACACGGTCACGTTCGGCGCGGGATTCGACCGCTGCATGAACGGGGCGCCGTCATCGTATTCCGGTTCCTCGACGAACAGGATCGGATAATGCTGCGCCAGGCGCGACAGCAGGTGCTGTGGCCGCTGGAATACGAAATCCCAGCGCAGGTGGCTGAAAACGACGATCGTAGTCATGACAACTCCTCGGGGCGGGGGCCTCGCAAACCGTCGCGGGCCGCCTATGCAACGCGCAGCTGGTTTGCGAGGGCCCCTTATGCTTTGGAGAGGATATTCAAGCGCTGTCAGGCCCTTGTCCCTCCTTCTCCACATCCGGCCGCGGGTGCAGCGGGACGTTGCGGGTTGCGGCGCTGATTACCTCGAAAGGAAGCTTGGGGGTGCGGTCGGCGTTGAGCAGGCCGTTGGCTTCCTGGAAGGTGTCGGCGAACTGGGTGTAGCAGAAGCCGCTGAACATGAAGGTCTCGTTGACCACTTTCAGCAGGCGTTGGTACAGCGAGTGATAACTCTCGGCCGTATGGGCACGGGTATAGCCCCAGGTGCCGTCCTCGGGGGTCGCGTTCGGGTCGAAGGCGATGCCGCCGAATTCGGTCAGCACGATGGGCTGGCCGCGGTGCGGGAAGCCGTCCAGCGTCAGGATGCGTCCGCCTGGACGGCGCTGATCGAACAGCGTGCGCACGGGGTCGCTGACCTCGTAGCGTGCCTTGATCTTTTCCGGATCGCTGTCGTAGTCGTGGATGCCCAGGATGTCGGTGGCCGAGGCTTCCCAGCCGTCGTTGCCGATCACCGGGCGGGTCGCGTCGAGGGTGCGCGTCAGGTGGTACAGCGCCTCGACCGCGTTGCGGTGCGCCTGGGTCAGCGTCAGGTTCGGTACGCCCCAGGATTCATTGAACGGCACCCACACGATGATGCAGGGGTGGCTGTAGTCGCGTTCGATCGCTTCCGTCCATTCCTTGACGATGCGCTTGATCGCATGCGGACTGAAGCGGTAAGCCGATGGCATCTCTTCCCATACCAGCAGGCCCAGCCTGTCGGCCCAGTACAGGTAGCGCGGGTCCTCGATCTTCTGGTGCTTGCGCACGCCGTTGAAGCCCATCAGCTTGGCCAGTTCGACGTCGCGCCTGAGGTGCTCGTCGCTGGGTGCGGTCATGAAGGACTCGGTCCAGTAGCCCTGGTCCAGCACCAGGCGCAGCGGGTAGGGACGGCCGTTCAGCAGCAGGCGGTCGCGGTTGATGTGGAAGGCGCGCAAGGCGGTATAGGACTTGATGTGGTCGACCACCTGGTCGCCGCAGCGCAGGATCACTTCGGCGTCCAGCAGGGTCGGCCGCTCCGGGCTCCACAGCAGCTCGTTCCTCGAATCGTCGATGCCGGGGTCGGACAGCGCGATTTTGCGGTTGGCCTCGCCCTGCAGCAGCTTGTAGTGATCGTCCGCCATCAGGACATCGCCATGCCAGATCTTGACCTCGACGAACATGTTCTCCTGGATGTCGCCGCCGGCGAACACCTCGCAGCCGATCTCGAAGGTCTCGAAGATCGGGGTCCAGCGCAGGCTCCTGATGAAGGTGCGCGAGACCTGTTCGACCCACACGGTCTGCCAGATGCCGGTGGTGCGCGGATACCAGATCGAGTGCGGTTCCAGCAGCCAGTCCTGCTTGCCGCGCGGCTTGGCCAGCTCGGCAGGATCGTCCTCGACGAACACGGTCACGACCTGCTTGCCGTCCGCCTTCAGCGCCTGGGTGATGTCGGCCGAGAACGGCGTGTGGCCGCCCTCGTGCTCGGCCACCAGCTGGCCGTTGACCCAGACCCGGGCCGAATAATCGACCGCGCCGAAGTGCAGGATGACGCGCTTCTCGGATGGTTTCAGTTCGAAGTCGCGCTCGTACCAGCAGAAGCGGTGGAAGCCGGTGTCCTGGATGCCGGACATTTCGGTTTCCGGCGCGAAGGGGACATTGATCTCATGGGTCCAGCCGGTCACGCCTTCCGGCATCCTGCAGCTCACCTCGTCGTCGAAACGGAAGCGCCATTTGCCGTTCAGGTTGATCCAATTGTCGCGTACCAGCTGGGGACGGGGATACTCAAACTGGCTCATTGTTTTCCTTTCCTTGGGCGGGAACCGGGATCAGGATGCGTCCCTTGCGTCCCTCTTTGTTGTAATTGGAGAGTGCGGTTTGTGCAGCCTGCTGCGCCTGGCCGGCGCGGCACAGCGCCACGCAGGCGCCGCCGAAGCCGGCCCCGGTCAGGCGTGCGCCGAGCACGCCCGGGGCGGCGCGCAGGGCATCCACCAGCAGGTCCAGTTCGCGGATCGAGACTTCGTAGTCGTCGCGCAGGCTGTCGTGCGAGGCGTTCATCAGTTCGCCGAAACGCTCGGCCGACACGCCCTTTGCCGCTTCCAGCACGCGCAGGTCTTCCAGCACCACGTGGCGCGCGCGGCGGCGCAGCGGCTCGGGCAGCTGCTCGACGAGCTGCGGGTCGGTGACGTCGCGCAGGGCCTTGACGCCCAGCTTGCGCGAGGCTTCCTCGCATTCGGAGCGGCGCTCGTTGTACTTGCTGGCGGCCAGGGTGCGCGGCACGCCGGAATCGATGACGATCAACTCGCTCCCGGCCGGCATCTGGACCAGCCGGTGCTCCAGCGTGCGGGCGTCGATGAACAGCATGCTGCGCTCGTCGCACAGGCTGGACGCCATCTGGTCCATGATCCCGCAGTTGACGTGGGCATAGTCGATCTCGGCGCGCTGGGCGATCTGGGCCAGCCTGACGTCGTCGAGCGGGAAGCCGAGCAGCTGGCGCAGCGCGCGCAGGGTCGCGACTTCGAGCGCCGCCGAGGACGACAGGCCGGAGCCGACCGGCAGGCTGGTGGTGACGAACACGCGCAGCGGCGGGATCTCGACCCCGGTGGCCTCGACCAGGCGGATGCAGCCTTCGATATAGCTGCCGAAGCCCTGCGGCGCGCTGCCGCCCTTCGCCGCGAAGGTCACGTTGCCGTCCAGGGTGCCGGAATACAGGTGGTGCTGGTCGTCCTGGCTGTGCGCCAGCGCCACCGAGGTGCGCTGGG
Source organism: Massilia sp. 01N417 (assembly GCF_056399645.1). NCBI lineage: Bacteria > Pseudomonadati > Pseudomonadota > Betaproteobacteria > Burkholderiales > Oxalobacteraceae > Massilia > Massilia sp. 01N417. The sequence continues at coordinate 48,381 of NZ_JBFTRS010000016.1, forward strand.
GCGTGGCGACCGGCAGCATGAAGCCGTCGTTGTAGTCCGTGTGTTCGCCCAGCAGGTTGACCCGGCCGGGAGCGGATGCGCACGCCTCCGGGGCGCCGCCGAAGAAGGTTTCTGCACTTGTCATGTCAGCTCCAGCCAAAGCGGCCGCACACGGCCGCCGATGTTCGCCGCCGGCCACTGCGGGTCCAGCGTCAGGTTTTCCAGCCCGTTCGCGCCGAGCAGGAAGCTGTCCTCGATCGCCATGCCCTCGAAGCCCGGGTTGAATGCGAAGGCCATGCCGGTCTCCAGCCCGGTTGCGGTGCTGGGGCTGACGGCAAGTTCGCAGGCCTGGTAGCCGGCGATGCCGCCCAGGCGCCGTTCGCGGATCGCATCCGGCCGGTTGGCGTGGCGGTAGGCGGCGTCGAAGGCGTGGTACACGGCCGCCAGCGACTGCCCGGGGCGCACCGCATCCAGTCCGGTCGCCTCCAGCCGCAGCAGCTCCTGCTGGGCGACTGGCGCCGGCCCGAAGCTGGCCGAACGGGACAGCCTGGCGATCAGGCCGTGCCTGCGCGCGCAGCAGGACAGCGTGACGCGCGCGCCGAGGGTTTCATGCGAAGACGTGGGCCGGCGCCACTGCCCCATCCGGCGTTCGCCGGCGGCCAGCACCATCGCCGGCCCGATCCCGCGCCGCAGCAGGGCGCGTGCGCCCTCCCCCGCCAGCTGGTATTCGGTCCAGTCCGGCCGCGCCGCGCGCAGCGCCTCGCCGATCGCCTCGGCCGCCTCGCGGCCCAGCCGGCGGTAGCGTTCCTGTTCTTCCGCGCCCAGCACCATGCGGCGCAGCTTCAGGCTGGCCGGCAACGCCAGTTCGCCGTTGTGCGGACGGTCGGACAGCACGACGCGGCCGGCGGCCGCGCCCAGCGCATAGGTCTCGTGCAGCTCGGGTTCGGTCCAGGGCGCGATGTGGAAGGTGAAGCCGGCCGGGATCTCTTCCTGGCGCAGGCGCTCGGCCTCGACCTCGTCGGTGAGCACGCAGGCTTCCTCGGGCGTGACCAGCAGTTCGGCCACGCAGGCCTCGCAGCTTTCCGGCGCGAACGGCGCGCCGCCCGCGGTCGCCCAGGCAAACCAGCCGGCGCCGCGCAGGCGGATCGCGCCGGCGCCCGCCTGGGCCATCGCTTCGCGCAGCAGGGCCAGCTTGGCGGCGGCTTCCGCGCCGCGCACCGCCAGCGGATCGGCGCTCACGCTCATGCGCCGTCCTCCAGGTTGACTTCGACCTGCTGCAGCTCGTAGGCCGTGGTTTCGGGCAGCACGTCCATCGCGAACATGCCGGCCGCCAGCTCGGTGCCGGCCAGGTACTTCAGGCGGTCGCGGGTGCGGTACGGCGGATAGAACTGGCAGTGCAACTGGGTTTCCGGATGCTCGGCGCCGTCGGTGGGCGCCTGGTACCAGGCCATCAGGTAGGGGAAAGGCCGGTCCCACAGCTTGTCGAACTTGAGCAGCACGGTCTTCAGGGCGCGCGCCAGGCTGGCGCGCTGCGGCGGGGTCAGCGCGGCGAAGTCCTTGCAGGGTGCGGTCGGCATCACCCACACCTCGTAGGGATAGCGGGCGCAGGCGGGCACGAAGGCGATCGCATGCTCGTCCTGGAACAGCACGCGCTTGCCGTCGGCGGCTTCGTCGCGCGCCATGTCGCACAGCAGGCTGGAGCCGTGCTGCAGGTAGTACTCGCGCTCCTGGGCCAGCTGGCGCGCCGGTACCGAGGGCACGAAGGGATAGCAGTAGATCTGGCCGTGCGGATGGTGCAGGGTCACGCCCACTTCCGCGCCGCGGTTCTCGAACGGCAGCACGTACTGGATGTGCTGGCGGCCGCCGATGCGGGTGGTGCGGTCGCCCCACACCTGCAGCAGCAGCTCGATGCGCGACAGCGGCAGCCGGCCCAGCGCGGCCTGCGGATCCTGGGTGAACACCACCACTTCGCAATGGCCGTTGGCCGGCGCGGTCGGCACCGTCAGCACCGGCGGATCGTGGGAATCCAGCGCCAGCGACGGGAAGCGGTTGTCGAACACCGCGATCTCGTAGTCGCCGGCCGGCATCTCGGTCGGATGCTGGGGGTCGCTGGTCGGGGCCAGCGGGTTGTACTGCGGCGGCGGCTGGTACGTCCTGTTTTGCCGGAACGCCGCATAGGTGACCCACTCGCCGCGCAGCGGATGCCAGCGCAGGTGCGGATTCGCATTTTGCGGGTCGGGAAATGGGCTCGGCGCAACCAGGCCGGCCGGGATCGGCTTGTTACTGTAGAGGGTGAGCGGTCGTCCGTCTGGCTTTACGAGTTCTTGGATGTGCATGTCGATGATGGCAATCATGTCGGGTCAGTGACCGATCCTATCATGGCGTTTTCGACACATTTTCCAAGTGTCAGTGCGGGCTTTTCCAGCCATCAACAAGCTCATGCGGAAGGCTTCCGGCACCGACAGGCTTGGGCGCCCGCTCTCCTAGGGAGAGCGTGGAACGAGGGCAGTTTTCCCCTATGAAGCGGGGACCCTTGTAGGCCCAGACCTACAGAACGATGAGAAAATTTCGCAGTTTTTGGCGAGGCTTCCGCCTACATGGCAAAACACGGGATCGAAGCGGGCGGCGGGGGTCGGAAGCGGTCCCGGACGCTTCGCCGCGGGACCGTGATGGCGCTTACTGCGCGAGTTCGGCCAGTACGGCCGTGTACATCTCGAGGTTCAGCAAGAGTTGCTTGAGGGTGATGAACTCATGCTCGGAATGGCCGGTGTAGACCGTGCGCGGCATCGCCGGGCCGAAGCTGACGGCGTGCGGGAACAGGCGGGAATTGGTGCCGCCGCCGACCGCGACCGGCTTCGGATCCTTCACACCCGTAAAGTACGAAAACACCTTCATCAGCACCGGCAGCTGCGGCGCGTCCTGCTGGATCCAGGGCTCGCCGATCTGTACCTTCACGTCGGCCAGCTGCATCGCGCCGTGCGCGCCCTGCCATTGCGCCAGGGCGGCGTTGATCTCGTTGGAGAGCTGCTGGGCGGTCTTGCCCTGCGGGCGGCGGATATTGATCGACAGCTCGGGACCATCCGCCTTCTGGCGGATCACGGTCGGGGCGAAGGTCATCGGTCCCATGAAGCCGTCGCGGTAGGCGATGTTGCCGAACTTCTCGCCGTAATAGCCGGTGCCGACCATCTCGTTGAGGAAGTTGACCAGGGCGCCGGAAGGCGTGTCGGGCCAGGCCTGCACGGCCAGCGCATCGGCCAGCATGCTGATCGCGTTCAGGCCGTCCTCGGGTTTGGACGAATGCGCCGACACGCCCTTGGCCATGATTTCCAGGTCGCCGCCCTTGCGTTCGAAGGTGTAGCGCATGCCGGTCTGTTTCGCGGCGCGCTGCCTGATCTGGGCTTCGAGCGCCGGGGTGGCGTTGGCGATGGTCGCCTGCGCATCCTCCGGGATCTGGCTGCCGAAGAAGCCGCCGCCGAACTGCGCCACGACGGGCGAGTCCTGCTGCACCGGCTGCACGCCCTTCGGGAAGGTGACGGCAACCGTGCCGTAGCCCTTTTCCGCCGTCACCGCCGGGTACTCGGCATCCAGGGTGATGTTCACCTGCGGCAGCGGATGGGTCTTCACGAAAGCGACCAGCGGCTCCCAGTCCGATTCCTCGGCCATGTAGACGTAGAGCTCGATGCGCTTCGACAGCGGCAGCTGCAGGTCCTTCAGCGATTTCATTGCGTACAGGGCGGTGGCGATCGGGCCCTTGTCGTCTTCGGCGCCGCGCGCCAGCAGCTTGCCCGGTTCGCTGGTGCGGTCCAGCTCGAAAGGCGACTTCTTCCACTTCGACGGATCGACCGGCTGCACGTCGCCGTGCGCGATCATGCCCACGCGCTCGGCGGCGTCGGGCGCGCCCAGGCCGATCACGACCACGTGGCCGTAGTCGGCGAAATCGAAGCCGAGGCGCGCCGCTTCCGCCTTCAGGAAATTCTTGAAGCCGATGTGCTGGGGATTGCGCTCGACCGGCAGGTCCTTGTCGGCCACCGTGTTGTAGCTGACCAGTTTGGCGAGGGTGTCGACGACGTCGTCGCGGTAGGCGGTAACGGCGTGCTTGGCGGCCTTGACCGCGGCCTCGCCCGGTACGGCGGGCGCGGCGGGTGTCGCGGGTACGGTATTGGCGGCGGCGCTGCCGGCGGCGAGGGCCAGCAGCAGGCCGGCCAGGGTCTTTCTAGTTTTCATTGAAGCTGTCTCCTTGTTGCAAAAGCGCAAGGAGTCTAGCACGGGCCCGGCGGGGCGGCGCGCGCCGCCGGCAGTGCGGAATCGAGTATCGTATGGGTAAACGAACAACAGCAAAAAGGACAGGCATGAGCTACAAGACCATCCAGCGGCTGCACCCGGCCATGCGCGACGATATCGGCGACCTGATCACCCAGCGCCCGGTGCCGGGCCCGCACATCCACCAGGTCGATCCCTTCCTGTTCCTCAACCACCACGGTCCCCAGGTCTACCCGCCGCACAACGGCGGCCTGCCCTTCGGCCCGCATCCGCACCGCGGCTTCGAGACCGTCACCTTCATCCTCGACGGCATGCTGGCCCACCGCGACAGCGCCGGCCACGAAAGCGTGATCGGCCCGGGGGGCGTGCAATGGATGACGGCGGGGCGCGGCATCGTGCACGCCGAGATCTCGCCGCGCGAATTCATGGAGAACGGCGGCCCGCTCGAGATCCTGCAGCTGTGGGTGAACCTCCCGCCGGCCCTGAAGATGACGGCGCCGCGCTACGTCGGCCTGCAGCGCGACCAGATCCCGGTGGTGGAAACCGACACCGGGCGGGTGCGGGTGCACCTGGTGTCGGGCGAATTCCAGGGCGTCAAGGGCCCGGTCGAATCGCTGACCGGGGTCTTCATGAGCACCGTGGAGATGCAGGCGGGCGGCCGGCTCTACCTCGACAATCTGCTGGACCGCAGCGTCTTCCTGTACGTGGTGCGCGGCGTCATCAGCATTGCGCCGGACACCGTCAGCCCCTTCCACCTGGCCGAATTCGACACCGTCGGCGACGAGCTGGAAATCATCGCGGAAAAGGACTGCCTGCTGCTGCTCGGGCATGCCGAACCGATCCGCGAGCCGGTGGTCGCGCACGGCCCCTTCGTGATGAACACCCGTGAAGAGATCAACCAGGCGATCCTGGATTACCAGGCGGGACGCTTCGGGGACCCGTTCTAAGAATCAATCGCCGGCCCGGTCCCATCGGCCAGGCCGGCCGCTTGATGTGTCCGTAAAACGTGTCAGCGGCGGAACTGGGTCAGCTGCACGTTGTCCGGGAAAGCCTGTTCGTCGATCTCCACCCGCGCGCCGCTGTTTTTCGCCACGAACTCGGTGCGCGACAGGGGGAGCAGTTGTTCGCGCTTGCCGTCGACTTCCATGAACATCTTGCTGTCGCGGCTGGTCAGGCGCAGCATGCGGCCATCCTTCAGCTTGAAGGAGCCGGTGGCGTCCGCGGCCTCGCCCGGCGTCAGGTGGATCAGCTGGCTGGTATTGCCGTACACGGTCACGGTGTTGCCGTCGGCGCTGACGGCCACCGGTGCGGGTTCGGCCAGGGCCAGGGTCGAGACTGCGGCGGCGCCGATGAAGGCCAGGACTTGTTTGATGCGCATGATTGCTCCCATTCACTTTTCGATATAAATCACGGACCGAAGGCGCCTCATCAAAACAATTTATGATCGCGCTACGGGTCCACCGTTTTTCATATCGCCGCATCCCAAAATGTGCGGCGAGTGAGGGAAGTGTATGCAGGCCCTGCGCAAGCGTCAGCCGGTATCCGCCGAAGCGTCGAAAACGCGGGATGAAATGCCGAAAACCGGCGCCAAAGCGTTGGCAATATGTATAGAAATCAGACCAGCAAAGGCAGGCGCGCGTCGGCGGAAAAGTCCACCGCACCCCTTGCCAGCGCCAGCATCTGGTCGACCAGCGGGCGCGAATCGCCGCGCCGCCACTGGAAGGAATAGGTGAGCGGCCTCAGCACGTGCTCGTCGCTCAGGATGCACACCAGGCCCTCGCCTACCAGCTTGCGCGCCCACGCCTCGGGAAGCATGCCCACGCCGACCGACGCGATCAGCATTCCGGCAATCGCACCCCAATTGTTGCAACTGATCCGTTCGACCGCCGCGATCCCGTGCGCCAGCAGCCAGTCATCGATCAGGCGCGTCGTCCCGGCGCCCGGCGGCAAGGCGATGATCGGCTGCCTGGCCCGGATCATCCCGGGCACGCTCCCGTACTGGGCCAGCGCCGCCGGTGTCGCCGTCCATACGAACTGCGCCTGCGCGATCGGCTGCGACAGCATGGTCTGGCGTGAGGAGCGGCCGGCGATGATGGCGAAGTCGAGTTCGCCGTTATCGACCTTGGCCTCGAGCACCGCGCCGACGTCGACATAAGGTTCCAGCACCAGCTTCGGGTACTGCGCCCTTGCCTGCGCGATGAAACGAGGCAACCAGGTCAGGGCGCTCAGCTCGCCGACACCGAAGGCGCAGCGGCCGACCAGGCCCGCCCCTGGCGCGAAGGTATTGCGGATGCCGGCGGCGGCATCGAGCAAGTCCAGCGCCCGCGGCAACAGGCCTTGCCCGGCCTCCGTCATGACCGCCCGATGGCCGCTGCGATCGAACAGGCTCACGCCCAGCGACTCCTCGAGCTCGGCAATACGCTTGGACAGCGAAGAGACCGACAGGTGCAGGCGCTCGGCCGCAATGGCGAAATTCGCGCAGCTTGCCGCCCAATAGAAAGCTTCGAGTTGTTTGAACGTCATAGCCAGCACCTGTTCGCCAAAAGGAAACGAGTTTATCTGAAATTTTTCGCTTTTCATTGATATCCATGCCGCTAACATGCAACTGTCATTCTCGAAAGGTGTGTATGAGCAAGAAGCGCTATGCCGTCATTGGCGGCGGTATCAATGGACTGTCGGTGGCCCGGCAATTGTTGCTGGACGATCCCGACGCGTCGGTCACGGTATTCGAAAAAGAGACGGCGGTTGCGCAGCACCAGTCGAGCCATAACTCCGGCGTGGTACACGCCGGTTTGTACTATGAACCCGGCGGCCTCAAGGCGCGCCTGTGCCGCCGCGGCGTCGAATTGGTCAGGAACTACTGCCTCGAACATGCCATCCCCTACGACGAGTGCGGCAAGGTGGTCGTCGCCCTCAACGAGGAAGAACTGCCGCGCCTCGATGCCATCTACGAGAAATCGCTGAACAACAAGGTGCCGGGCGTGCGCATGCTCGGCCCGGAAGAGCTGCGCGAGATCGAGCCCAACTGCATCGGCATCCGCGCCCTGCATTCGCCGCATACCGCGATCGTCAGTTACGGGCAGATCGCCCGCCGGATCGCCCAGGAGATCGAGGAAAAAGGCGGCAGCATCCGGCTGAACGCACCGGTAGCCCGCCTGGTCGAACGCGGCAGCCGGATCCATGTCGAACTCGAGAGCGGTGAAATGCACCCCGGGCATTTCGACTTCGCGATCGCCTGTTCCGGCCTGCAGTCGGACCGCCTGGCCCAGCGCTCCGGAGACGAAGCGACGCCGAAAATCGTGCCTTTCTTCGGCCAGTACTACGTTATCGACGAGGCCTTCAAGTCGCACGTCAAAGGCCTGATCTATCCGGTTCCCGACCCGCGCTTTCCCTTCCTCGGCGTGCATTTCACGAAGCGCATCGACGGCCAGATGACCATCGGCCCGAACGCCTTCATCTCGCTCGGCCGGGAAAATTACGACGGCAAGCGTTTCAGCGCGCGCGATATCGCCGACTTCCTCGCCTATCCCGGCTTCTGGAAATTTGCATCGCGTAACGTGCCGGCCACGCTGCGCGAGCTGAAGACCGTCCTCAGCGAATCGGTGTTCGTGCGCGAAGCCGCCAGATATGTGCCGAGCCTGTCCGAGGTCGGCGTGACCCCGGCCGTGCGCGGCATCCGGGCGCAGGCCATGCAGGGCGATGGCTCCCTGGTGGACGATTTCGTCATCCGCCGCCAGGGAAATATCACGCACATCCGCAACGCACCGTCGCCGGGCGCCACCTCGTCGATGGCGATTGCCGAGTACATCGTGCGCGAAGTGATTCCCGGCCGCTGAACCGCGGCCCGCAAGCGACCCTGTTCAACAGATACCAGATAACACATAACAACCAGGATCCAAGGAGACATACATGGAGATGCGCAAACCCGATTGGGAAACGCCGGAACAGGCGGCCAGCCGCCTGAAGCGGGTGGCAACCGCGACCATCGTCGGCTCGATGCTCGAGTGGTACGACTTTTATTTGTACGCGACGATGGCATCGATCGTCTTCAGCAAGGTGTTCTTCGATGCGTCGAATCCATCGACCGCGTCGATGATGGCATTTTCCACCTTCGCCATCGGCTTCGTGGCCCGCCCGCTCGGCGGCGTGTTGTTCGGCTACTTCGGCGACCGCTTCGGCCGCAAGAAGCTGCTTTACGTGACCTTCTTCCTGATGGGCGTCTGCACGACCGCCATCGGCCTGATTCCTTCCTACGCAACGATCGGCTTCTGGGCCCCGTTGCTGCTGGTCGTCATCCGTATCCTGCAGGGTCTGGGCGCCGGCGCCGAATTTGCCGGCGCCTCCGTGACCTCGTACGAGCATGCCAGCGACGACAGGCGCGGCCGCCAGGGCTCCTGGCCCGCGCTCGGCCTGAACCTCGGCCTCCTGCTGTCGTCCTTCACGGTCTACCTGCTGACCCTCGGCGGCGACAAATTCCTCCAGAGCGGCGGCTGGCGCATCCCGTTCCTGCTCAGCGCCGTGCTGGTGATGGTCGGCATCTGGGTCCGCAAGCGCCTGCCGGAGACGCCGGAATTCGACCGGGCTGCAGCCGGCGGCGCCGCGAAAAAGCCGTTCAAGGAACTGTTCGGCACCAACCGCGCCGGCCTGCTGGTCGTCTTCCTGGTGGCGATCGGCTACAACGCCCTGAGCTACATCTTCAAGACCTTCTCGCTGGCCTATCTCACCCAGTTCAAGGGTGTCTCCGCGAACGTGACCTCGCTGTCGGTGACGCTGGCGAGCCTGGTTGCCATCGTCGCCGTGCCGACCTTCGGCTGGCTGTGCGACAAGTACAGCAGCAAGAAGGTGCTGATCGTCGGCGGCCTGCTGTCGGCACTGTTCGCCTACCCCTTCATGGCGCTGCTGGCCAGCGGCCAGAATTCGCTGATCTATGCGGCCCTGATCGTCGGCACCGGCATCCTGGCGCCGATGATGTTCGCGCCGCAAGGCTCCTTCCTCAGCCGCCAGTTCTCGGTGCAGAGCCGCTCCACCGGCATGGGCGCGGCCCGCGAAATCGGCACCGCGATCGCCGGCGGACTCGCGCCGTTGTGGGCGCTGTCGATGGTCGCCAGCTCGCCCGGCCATGCTACCGGAGGCGTGGTCCTGATCCTTGCCGCTTCGGGCCTGATCCTCTCGCTGGGCTCGGCATTCGACCAGGGACACCGCTTCAGCAAGCACAAGAACTGAGCGGGATCGGCGCAGATGCATGGGTTTTCGGGTCCTGCGCGCCCCGGTGCGAATATCCGCTAGAGTTTCGGAATCGATCACCAGGACCCTACCCATGCATCCAGTCCCGCTCGCCGCCACCAGCCGTGGCTATCCGGAGACCGGCTATCCGGTCGAGAACATCCATTTCGGTTCGATCGCCGTGGTCGACGCCGCCGGCCGCCTGCTGTACTCCAGCGGCGATCCGGACGCCATGGTCTTCACGCGCTCGGCGCTGAAACCCTTCCAGGCCCTGCCCTTCATGCTGGCCGACGGCCCGGCCCGCCTTGGCCTGACGCTCGACGAGCTGGCCCTGCTGTGCGCCAGCCACTCGGGCGAGGAAAAGCACCTGGCGGGCGTCCAGTCCATCCTCGGCAAGATCGGCCTCGACGAGACCCACCTCGAATGCGGCTGCGCCACCCCGCTGTACTACGACGCGGTCGGCCTGCCGCCGCCGGCCGGGCGGCGCTGGCGCACCGTGCACCACAACTGTTCCGGCAAGCACAGCGGCTTCCTGGCCTGGTGCCGCCTGCACGATGTGCCCACCGCCGGCTATGTCGACCCGGATCACCCGCTGCAGCGGGCGATCCGCGCCACCCTGGCCGAGGCCGTGCAGATGAACGAGGACAAGCTGCCGACCGGGATCGACGGCTGCTCGGCGCCCAACTACGCGATGCCGCTGGCGCGCCTGGCCCACCTGTATGCGCGCCTGGCGCAGGGCGGCCGCGATGCGCGCCTGGGCAGCGTGCTGGGCGACCTGTTCGATGCGATGACCAAGCGGCCGGACCTGGTGTCCGGCGAGGCGCGCACCGACCTCGCCTGGATGACGGCCGGCCGCGGCGACTGGGTGGCGAAGATCGGCGCCGACGCGGTGCAGGCGATCGGCGTGCGCTCGGCCGGCATCGGCATCGCGATCAAGGTCGCGGACGGCGCCGTGCGCGCCCTGCACCCGTCCACCTTCAGCGCGCTCGAGCAGCTCGGCCTGCTGGACGCGCAGCGCCGCGAACTGCTCGAACCCTGGCGCGCGCCGGCGATCCTGAATGCGCGCGGCACGCCGGCCGGCGAGGTGCGCGCCGTGTTCACGCTGCAGCCGGGCTGACGCCGGCGAACTGTACTGCCTGCGCCCTGGCCCGACTGTACGCATGCGGTGGGCGCAAGCGCTGCTATCCTCGCCGCATGAATCCATTCCCGCCCGCAACAAGCCTCACCGACACCTTGATGCGCCCCCTCAAGGACTTGCGGCTATCCGTCATCGACCAGTGCAACTTCCGCTGCACCTACTGCATGCCCAAGGAAGTCTTCACGCGCGACTACCCCTTCCTGCGCGCGGCGGAGCGCCTGTCCTTCGACGAGATGACGACGCTTGCTCGCACCTTCGTCGGCCTGGGGGTGGAAAAGATCCGGATCACCGGCGGCGAACCGCTGCTGCGCAAGGATCTGCCGCGCCTCATCGAAGCGCTGGCGCGGCTGGAGACGCCGGCCGGCAAGCCGGTCGAGATCGCGATGACGACCAACGGTGCCCTGCTCGCGGCGCAGGCGCGCGCGCTCAGGGATGCGGGCCTGCGCCGCGTGACCGTCAGCCTCGACGCACTCGACGATGCCGTGTTCCGCGCCATGAACGACGTCGACTTCCCGGTCGCCCGGGTGCTCGACGGGATCGAGGCCGCGCTGGAAGCGGGACTGGCGCCGGTGAAGGTGAACGCGGTGATCAGCAGGACCCGCAACGCGCACCAGGTCCTGCCGCTGGCGCGTCATTTCCGCCATAGCGGCGTCAACCTGCGCTTCATCGAATACATGGACGTCGGCGGCGCCGACGGCTGGCGGCTCGAGCAGGTGGTGACGGCGGCGGAGATGCGTGCACAGATCGAAAGCGAGTTCGCGCTGGTCCCGCAGCCGGGACATGCCGGCGCGACCGCCGACGGCTTCCGCTACGCCGACGGCGGCGGCGAGGTCGGCTTCATCGCCAGCGTATCGAAGCCGTTTTGCGGCGACTGCACCCGCGCCCGCGTCAGCGCCGACGGCAAGCTGTTCCTGTGCCTGTTCGCGGCGCGTTCGGTCGACCTGCGCCCGTGGCTGGGTGCCGGCCGGAGCGCTCAGCTGGCGCAGGCGATCCGCGCCGGCTGGAGCACGCGCGCCGACCGCTATTCGGAACAGCGCGGCGCGCTGCGGACGCACGGCGCTGCGGGACGCTATCCGGTAGTCCGCATGTCGCTGGTCGGAGGATAAGGGCGCTCTCAGGCGCCGAACCAGCCTGCGCACAGCTCGCGCCCGGCCGCCGTCAGCGTCACGCTGCCGCCGCCCTCCTCGTGCGCCGCCACCTGCACCCAGCCGGCCTCGGCCAGCAGGCTCAATTGCCGCGTCAGGACGCTCATCGGGCGCCGCGTGCGCTTGCTGGCCCGCGCCAGCGAACAGGGCCTGGACGGCGCCTCCTGCGCCATCCGCCACAGCTGTTCGAGCAGGTCGGCCAAGGCCGCCTCGCCCTCGTTCATTTGTTCGTTGCTGGTGTCCATCGCCGCAGCATACAGCGGCCGATGCGCGCGCACAGCCCCTTCGCGACTGTATCCTTTTCTTGCGGGCGTTTCTGTACCGCAGAGTTCGCCGTAGCAGCGCCTACACTAGCGGCCTTTTGCCGTATCCGAAAGCTTGACCATGTTTGACACGACGATCGACCAGCTCGCCGACGCCGGCGCCCACAGGGTGGCACAGGCGCGCACGCGGCCCTTGTCCTTCCTGACCGGCAGCGCAATGGCGGGCGCCTACGTCGGCTTTGGCGCGATCCTGATGTTCACCGTCGGCGCACATGCCGACCCCGCCTGGGCGCGGCTGGTGATGGGCGCGGTGTTCGCGCTCGGCCTGACCCTGATCACCTTTGCCGGCGGCCACCTGTTCACCGGGCTGACGATGCTGATGGCGCTGGCCTGGCTGCGCCGCAAGGCCAGCGGCGGCGAGGTGCTGGGCGTGCTGGCGCACTGCTGGATCGGCAACCTGGCCGGCGCCGTGGTGCTGGCCGCGATCCTGAAGCTGGCCGGCGGCGGCGTCCTGCTGAGCGACGGCGCGGCGCTGTTCACCAAAACAGCGGCCGCCAAGGCGGACGCCCCGGCGGTCGCGCTGTTGTTCAAGGCGATCCTGTGCAACTGGCTGGTGTGCCTGACGGTATGGATGTGCGCGCGCACCACCAGCGACAGCGCCAGGCTCGGACTGGTGTTCTGGCCGGTCATGATGTTCGCCGCCTGCGGTTTCGAGCATTCAGTGGCCAACATGTTTACCTTTGCCCTGGCCCTGATGGCCGGCGCCGGCGTCCCCCTGGGCGGCATGCTCGCCAACCTGGCCTGGGTCACGCTCGGCAACGCCATCGGCGGCATGCTGATGGTGGGCGCGGGCTACTGGGTGCAGTCGCAGGCAGCGCTGGCGCCGCGCGCCGGGACCGGAACCGCGCCGGCCCCGCTGCACAAACCTTAGGAAGCTTTCCCGGCCAGTTCGGCCACCAGCCGCCCGAGCCGCTTCACCGCGGCTTCGACGCGGGCGCTCCACGGGTAGCTGTAGTTCAGCCGGATGAAATGATTGAAGCTGCCGCGCGCCGAGAACATGTTCCCCGGACCGACCGTGATGCCCTCCTCCAGCGCGCGCGCATACAGCGCCATCGCGTCGACCTCGCCGGGCAGCTCCACCCACAGCACATAGCCGCCTTTCGGCTCGCTCACCCGCGTGCCCGCCGGGAAGAAGCGCAGCACCGCCGCGGACATGATGCGCGCCTGCTGGGCGAGGGCCTTGCGCATCTTGCGCAGGTGCGCGTCGTAGCCGTCGTTCTGCAGGTATTCGGCGATCGCCAGCTGCGGCAGCGAGGACGTCGCCAGCGTATTCAGGAACTTCAGCTTTTCCACCTCGGCCGTGTAGCGGCCAGGCAGGCACCAGCCGATCCGGTAGGCCGCCGTCAGGCTCTTCGAGAACGAGGCGCAGTGCAGCACCAGCCCCCGGGTATCGAAGGACTTGAGCGAGGTCGGATGGCTGTCGCCGTAATACAGCTCGTGGTAGACGTCGTTCTCGATGACCGGGATCTCGTGCGCCGCCAGCAGCTCGACCAGCGCGCGCTTGCGCTCGTCGCTCATCTGGAAGCCGAGCGGGTTCTGGAAGTTCGGCATCACCATGCAGGCCGCGATCTTCTGGCTGGCAATGACCCCGGCCAGCGCATCCAGGTCGATGCCCTCGCGCGGATCCGTCACCACTTCCACCGCGCGCATGCCGAGGCGCTCGATCGCATGCAGCATGGCGTAATAGCTCGGCGACTCGACCGCGATGGTATCGCCCGGCCGCGCCACCGCCTGCAGGCAGAGGTTGATCGCCTCGGTCGCGCCGACCGTGACGATGATCTCGCCCGGGTCCACCGCCAGCCCGTTCTCGAGGTGGCGGCGCGCGATCTGCCGGATCAGCTGGGGGTGGCCCGGCGGCAGGTCGTTCATCACGCTCCACTCCTGGTGCCGGCGCGCGATCGCGTTGGCGTACTGGCTCAGCCGCTTCCATGGATAGCTCGACGGGTCCGCGTACGGCGAGCCGAGCGGCACGGCGCCGCCGGTGTGGATCGAACGCAGGGTCTTGAGCACCAGCCGGCTGACGTCGACCTCGGAGGACAGCATCAGCGGCGCAGGCGCGCGCGAAGGCGCCGCCGCCGGCTTGAGGCGCTGGCGCACGAAATAGCCGGACTGCGGCCGGCTCTCGATGATGCCGCGGCTTTCCAGCAGCACGTAGGCGCGCAGCACCGTGGTGATGCTCAGGTTGTGATGCTGGCTGGTCTGGCGTACCGAGGGGATTTTTTCGCCTTCGAGCAGGACGCCGCTGGCGATCTGGCTCTCGATTTCGGCGGCGAGGGTTTCATACAGTGTGGGCACGCCGGGAGTATAGCCCAAGGCCCGTGACGCTGCCTGGGGCCGGCCGTTCCGTACTGTGCTCCTTTCTACACAGGGATTGTGTGCACGCAGCCGTCGGGCAACCGGGATTACTCTGGCGCTTCGACCCGGACCGGCACCACGTCGCGCCGGCCGTGTCGCCAGATACAGGAACACAGGACTAATCGTGGAAAAACAAGAGAAAGAAGGTTTCGTCGCCCCCTACACCCATGCCGCGGCCGGCTGGGGTGCGGTCAAGCAGGTGGCGATCAACCTGTTCAGGGAAAAGGTCAGCGGCAGTAACTACAAGACGCTGTTCAGGCAGAACCAGCCGGACGGCTTCGACTGCCCGGGCTGCGCCTGGCCGGACCGCGCGCATGCCTCGACCTTCGAGTTCTGCGAAAACGGCGTGAAGGCGGTCGCCGCCGAAGCGACCGGCAAGCGCGCCGGGCCGGCGCTCTTCGCGCGCCACACCGTGGCCGAACTGATGCGGCAGTCGGACTATGAACTGGAACAGCACGGCCGCCTGACCGATCCCCTGGTCTACGACGGCGCCAGCGACAAGTATGTGCCGATTGCCTGGGCCGACGCCTTCGCCCTGATCGGGCGCCACTTGCAGGCCCTGCCCGATCCGAACCAGGCGGCCTTCTACACCTCCGGCCGCGCCAGCAACGAAGCCGCCTTCCTGTTCCAGCTCTTCGTGCGCATGTACGGCACCAACAACTTCCCGGACTGCTCGAACATGTGTCACGAACCCACCAGCCGCGGCCTGCCGGGCACGGTGGGGATCGGCAAGGGCACCGTCACCCTGGAAGACTTCGAGCACGCCGACACCTTGCTGATCTTCGGCCAGAACCCGGCCACCAATCACCCGCGCATGCTGGGCGAGCTGCGCGCCTGCGCCAAGCGCGGCGCCACCATCGTCTCGATCAACCCGCTCAGGGAACGCGGCCTGGAACGCTTCACGGACCCGCAGGCACCGCTCGAGATGCTGACCAATTCCAGCACCAGGATCGGCACCCTGTTCGTGCAGCCCAGGCTGGCCGGCGACCTGGCCCTGATCAAGGGCGTCGCCAAGCGCGTGGTCGAACTGGACGATGCCGCCCGCGAGGCCGGCCAGGCGCGCGTCATCGACGTCGACTTCATCGCCCGCCATACCACCGGCTTCGAGGCCTTCGCCGCCGACTTGCGGGCCGAGAGCTGGGACGACATCCTGGCGGAATCCGGCGTCTCGCGCGAAGGACTGGAGGAGCTGGCCCAGGTCTACGTCAAGGGCAAGCGCGTGATCGCGACCTGGGGCATGGGCCTCACCCAGCACAAGAATTCGCTGGCGGCGGTGCAGCTGCTGTCCAACCTCATGATGATGCGCGGGAATATCGGCCGTCCCGGCGCCGGCCTGTGCCCGGTGCGCGGCCACTCCAACGTGCAGGGCGACCGCACCATCGGCATCGAGGAGAAGCCCTCCCAGGCCTTCCTCGACCGCCTCGGCAAGGCCTTCGACTTCGAGCCGCCGCGCCACCACGGCTACGACGTGGTCGAGTCCATCAAGGCGATGCTGGACGGCCGGGTCAAGGTCTTCATCGGTTTGGGCGGCAACTTCGCCATCGCCACCCCGGACACCCCGCTCACCTTCCAGGCCCTGCGCTCCTGCGCGCTGACGGTGCACGTGACCACCAAGCTGAATCGCAGCCACCTGGTGCACGGCCGCGACGCCCTGATCCTGCCGACCCTGGGACGCACCGAGATCGACCTGCAGCAGGGCGTCGCGCAAGGCGTGACGGTCGAGGATTCGATGAGCATGGTGCACATCTCCTACGGCATGAACAAGCCGGCCTCGCCGAACCTGCTGTCGGAACCGGCGATCGTCGCCGGCATGGCCGCGGCCACCCTGGGCAGCGAGAAGGTCGACTGGAACTGGCATGTGGCCGACTACGCGCGCATCCGCGATGCGATCGAACGCTCGATCGCCGGCTTCCACGAATACAACGCGCGGGTGGCGGTGCCCGGCGGCTTCCACCTGAAGGTTGCCTCGCGCGAGCGAGAATGGGTCACCGCCAGCGGCAAGGCGCAGTTCGTGGTGCAGGAAATCGACAAGGACACGCCGATCCACCGCGCGCGGGCGCGCCACGGCGAGCGCCTGCTGGTGCTGATGACGACCCGCTCGCACGACCAGTACAACACCACGATCTACGGCATGGACGACCGCTACCGCGGCGTGTTCGGCATGCGCCGGGTATTGTTTGCCAACCGGCTCGACCTGGAGATGCTCGGCCTGCAGAACGGCCAGTGGGTCGACATCACCAGCGTGTGGGAAGACGGCGTCGAACGCCGTGCCGAGCGCTTCATGCTGGTCGAATACGACATCCCGCGCGGCTGCCTGGGCGCCTACTACCCGGAGACCAATGCCCTGGTGCCGCTCGACAGCGTGGCGACCGGCGCCGGCACGCCGACCTCGAAATCGATCCCGGTGCTGCTCAGCCCCAGCGCCTGAACGTCGCCCCGCGCAGGCGGGGAGCCGTGCCGGGCAATGCCCGGAGCGACGGCATCAACTCAGGTGTATTCGACGTAGCCGTCCTGGCGGCAGAAGCTGGCCAGCTTCAGGCCGGCCTGGGCCGCGATGTCGATCGCCAGCGAACTGGGCGCCGAAATCGTCGCCAGCATCGGGATGCCCATGCGCGCCGTCTTGCGCGCGAGCTCGTAGCTGGCGCGGCTGGACATGAAGACGAAGCCGCCGCGCAGGTCGGCGCCCGCCAGGGCCAGGTGGCCGACCAGCTTGTCGAGCGCATTGTGGCGGCCGACGTCCTCGAACACGGCGGCGATCGCGCCGTCCAGCCCGCACCAGGCGGCCGCGTGCACGCCGCCGGTCTCCTGCATCAGGGTCTGGTGGCGCGGCAGTTCAGCGGCGGCGCGCGCGATCGCCGCGCCGGGGTCCACCGGCAGCGCCGCCGGCGCCATCCTTTCCGGCGCCAGGTCGAGCAGTTCCAGGCTTTCGATGCCGCACACGCCGCAGCCGGTGCGGCCGGCCAGTGCGCGGCGCCGTCCCTTCAGGCGCTGGAAGGCTTCCTGGGCCACGCTCAGCTCGACCTCGGCCGCGCGCGCATG
This sequence comes from Massilia sp. 01N417, assembly GCF_056399645.1. Classification (NCBI taxonomy): domain Bacteria; kingdom Pseudomonadati; phylum Pseudomonadota; class Betaproteobacteria; order Burkholderiales; family Oxalobacteraceae; genus Massilia; species Massilia sp. 01N417. The sequence continues at coordinate 65,843 of NZ_JBFTRS010000016.1, forward strand.
CAGGCGCAGCTCGATGTCGTAGATCTGCGCACGGCTGTCGACCAGCCCCTCGGTCAGCGCGAAGCCGGCCGCGAAGGCCTCGAGGTCGCGCGGGGTGACCATCATGACCACCTGCGAAATGCCGTTCACCACCAGGGCCAGCGGCATCTCCTCGGCCACATTGTCATGCGCCGCGCCATGGCTGGCGCCGCGGTGGCGCACGATGGGCCGCAGCTGGAAGCCGGCCGGCTCCGCCTGCGCGGCGTGTTCTGCAATCGATTCTCTCATGTCACGATGGTAGCCTGACGGCGTCCGGCGCGGCGCGCACAGAAGCCGGCGCGGCGCGGGAATACAGTTGGGTCAGGGAATGCCCAGACGCAGGCGCTGGGTCACCGCGTCGAGCACCTGGGCGTCGCCCCAGTAGGCCATGTGCGACAGCGGGTTCCAGCTCTTCAGGATCCACGTCACCACGCCCTGCCCCGCGTTGATCGCGCGGTCGTCGACCAGTTCGGCGTAGCCCGGCGAGAGCGGCTGCAGCGGCCAGCCCAGCGCGTCGTCCGGGTCGTAGAGGTTGATCCACTCGAAGCCGGGGGTCGGCCGCGCGATCGGCTTGATGTCCATCTGCTTGTGGGCCGCACAGAAGATCGGGATGTTGCAGCCGGTGGTGACGAAAGCGCTGCAGGTGGCGCCCGCCATGAACCGGCGGTCGCTGTCGCTCAGGCGCGCCCCCAGCGCGCGCATGGCCCAGGCGTCGACGTCCTTCCACACCCCGGCCAGGACCTGGCCGCCCGCCAGCGCCTTCTGCGCATCGTAGATATAGCTGGACAGCACCTGGCAGCCCAGCGACTGCGCCAGGAACACCACCCGCGTCGACGGGTCGTGCCTGGCCACGCCCAGCAGCTGGCGCGCGATCGCCGCCTGCGCCAGTTCATACACCGAGCCGTCGATCTCCTTGCGGTTTTCCAGTCCGGCGGCGTCGCCGAAGCCGAACAGCAGGAAGCGGCGCAGGTCGGCATAGTGCAGGCGGGTGGTGTCGCTGACCCTGGCCCACACGGTTTCCTGGTTGGGCTTGAGGATGTCCTGGTAGTAGATCGAGCGGAAATCGACCTGGCCGGACAAGGGTCCCAGCCGTGCGGCCACGGCCTGGAACAGCTTTTCGGCGTAATCGCGCGGCGTCTCTCCCATGCCGTGGACGGTCAGCAATGCGGCTTGCGGCATCTTCCCTCCTCCTCACTCATCGTTATGTCAATTCTGACACGCCATGCTCTTTACAACTCAACTTGCATAAACTAAACTCGATAGATTACTATCGATTCGAATTCTAACGATGAGTGATCTACCTGAATCTCCGATCGGAGAGCGCTTCTCCGCCGCCGTGCACAACACGGCGCGCGGCTGGCGCCTCCTGATCGACAAGCAACTGAAGCACCTGGGCATCGGCCAGGCCGGCTGGATGACCATCGCCATGATCGCCAAGTCCGGCGAGCCGATGTCGCAGCGCGCGCTGGCCGACCTGGTCGGCGTCGAAGGCCCCTCGATGGTGTCGATGCTCGACCGCCTCGAGCGCGAAGGCCTGGTCACGCGCGCGCCCTCGCCCACCGACCGCCGCGTCAAGTTGGTCCACCTGACCGATGCCGGCACCACCTTGTACAAGCAGGTGAAGGAACAGGCCAGCGCCGTGCGCCTGGCCCTGCTGGGCGACATCGACCCGGCCCGGCTGAAGGCCGCCACCGAGCTGCTGGAACTGCTGCGCGCGCGCATCGAGGAGCAGCTGTGAGCGCAGCCACCGTGAACGCGGCGCCGGCCTCCCGGAATCCGCCGATCAACCGCACCATGATCACGATCTCGATCATGCTGGCGACCATCATCCAGGCGCTCGACGGCACCATCGCCAACGTCGCCCTGCCCCACATGCAGGGCGCGCTGTCGGCCTCCCAGGACCAGATCACCTGGGTGCTGACCTCCTTCATCGTGGCCGCCGCCATCGCCACCCCGCTGAACGGCTGGCTGGTCGACCGCTTCGGCCTGAAGAAGGTGTTCCTGGTCTCGGTGGCCGGCTTCACCGTCGCCTCGGCCCTGTGCGGGCTGTCGATGAACCTGACCGAGATCGTCGTCTCGCGCATGCTGCAGGGCGTGTTCGGCGCGGCCCTGGTGCCGCTGTCGCAATCGGTCCTGCTCGACATCAATCCGAAAGAGAAGCACGGTTCGGCGATGGCGGTATGGGGCATGGGCGTGATGATCGGCCCCATCCTCGGCCCCACGCTGGGCGGCTGGCTGACCGACAGCTACAGCTGGCGCTGGGTCTTCTTCATCAACCTGCCGATCGGCGCGGTGGCCTTCTACGGCATCTGGCGCTACATCCACGCCACCACCGCCGCGCGCCGGGTGCGCTTCGACATGTTCGGCTTCGTTACCCTGTCGATCGCGATCGGCGCGCTGCAGATGCTGCTCGACCGCGGCGAACAGAACGACTGGTTCCAGTCGCTGGAGACCTGGGTCGAGCTGGTGCTGATGCTGCTGGCCGGCGCCTACTTCATCGGCCACACGCTCACGCGTCCGGCCGGCCAGTCCTTCGTCGACTTCCGCCTGCTCAAGAACAGCAACTACGTCACCGGCCTGCTGCTGATCTTCATCGTCGGCATGGTGCTGTTCGCGACCCGCGCGCTGATGCCGACCATGCTGCAGGGCCTGATGGGCTATCCGGCGGCGCTGGCCGGCCTGGTGACGGCGCCCTCCGGCCTGGGCACGATGGCGGCGATGCTGGTGGTGGGACGGCTGACCGGCAAGGTCGACTTCCGCCTGCTGCTGGGCGCCGGCTTCGCCATCACCGCCTTCTCGCTGTGGCAGATGACCCGGTACACGCTGGTGCTGTCGCAGTCCGACATCGTGTGGCCCGGCGTGATCCAGGGCGTGGGCCTGGGCCTGGTGTTCGTGCCGCTGTCGGCCGCCACCTTCGCCACCCTGTCGCCGCAGATGCGTGCGGAAGGTACCGCGCTGTACAGCCTGGTCCGCAACATCGGCTCCTCGATCGGCATCGCCATGGTGCAGGCCCTGCTGGTGCGTAACACCCAGATCGCCCACGCCTCGCTGACGACCCAGATCACGAATGCGAATCCGGCGCTGAACGACCCGGGAAGCAGCTACAACATGGGCAGCCAGCTCGGCGCCGCCATGATCAACAACGAGATCACGCGCCAGGCCTCGATGATCGCCTACGTCGACGACTACTGGCTGATGATGCTGCTCACCGCGGCCGTGATTCCGCTGCTGATCCTGATCCGTCCGCCGAAGGCGGCAAGCGCCGCGGCCCCGGTCGACGTGCACCTCGATTAATTTGGAAAGCTAGAACAAGTGCGACACACCTCATTCATCCTGAAAAACAGCCTCACCGCCGGCGCCGTGCTGGCGCTGCTGGCCGGCTGCATCAGCGTGCCGGCCGACAGCAAGCGCGCCGCGCCGATCGACCTGGCGGCAAAGGCCCAGCACGCGCCCGGCATCACCCTGCCGCAGGACGCCTGGCCGGCCGAACAATGGTGGCTGACCTACGGCGACCCGCAGCTGAATACCCTGATCCGGCAGGCGCTGCACGACAACCCGAGCCTGGCCGTGGTGCAGGCGCGCGTCGCCAGCGCCCAGGCCATCGTGACGGCCGAACGCGCCGACGAAGGCGCCCAGGTCGGCCTGTCGACCGGCCTGAACCGCCAGCGCTATTCCTCGAACGGCTTCTTCCCGCCGCCGATCGGCGGCAACTACTTCAACGACGCCAACGTGCAGTTGCGCGCTTCCTACGACGTCGACTGGTGGGGCAGGCACCGCTCGCTGGTCGCTGCCGCGCTGGGCGAAGAAAATGCGCGCAAGGCCGAAGCCGCCCAGGCCGCGCAGGCAATCGCCGCCAGCGTCGCCCAGAGCTACTTCCGCCTGCAGATGCTGTGGGCGCGCCAGGACAACGTGAACGCGCTGGCATCGGTACAGCGCGAGCTGGTGGCCGGCCGCAAGGCCCGCATCGCCCACGGCCTGGCCAGTGCCGACATGCTGCAAAGCGCGGAACTCGACCTCGGCGCGATGGAAGAACAGTCGGCCCGCTTCGCCACCCAGGCGGTGCGCGAGCGCGAAGTGCTGCGCGCCCTGATCGGCGGCGATACACAGGCTCTCGCCAGCCTGGCGCGCTTCAAGCCGGCGCCCGGCGCCAACGCCCTGCCGCGCGAACTCGGCATGGAGCTGCTGGCGCGCCGTCCCGACCTGCAGGCCGCGCGCTGGCGGGTCGAGGCCCAGCTCGGCCGCGTGGCCGCCAGCGAGGCCGCCTTCCGTCCCGACATCAACCTGGTGGGCGCGCTCGGCCTCGACGCGGTCTCGCTCGGCAAGCTGCTGCGCTGGCCCAGCCGCACGCCGCTGCTCGGCGCCACCCTCGACCTGCCGTTGTTCGACAGCGGCCGCCTGAAGGCCCAGCTGGGCGTGGCCCGCGGCAGCCGCGAGGAACTGGTGGCCGAGTACAACGAGGCCGTGCTGGCCGCGGTGCGCGAAGTGGCCCAGGAAGGCGCGACCCTGCAAGGCCTCGACCAGGAAGCCCAGACCCACAGTCAGACCGTGGCATCCAGCCGCAAGCTGCTCGACAGCGCCGAGGCGCGCATGAAGCGCGGCCTGCTCGAACGCGCCGGCGTGCTGCAGGCGAAGATGACCCTGCTGCGCCAGCAGGACACCGACCTGCAGCTGCTCGACGCCCGCCTGCAGACCCAGGTAGCGCTGGTCAAGGCCCTCGGCGGCGGTTATCGCGCGCCCGCCTCGACGTCGGCTGTCGCAGCGACGGCCACCGCAACGACGGCTGCCGCAGCGACGGCTGCCGCATCGAACAACACCAAATAATCCAGAACCCAAGACCATGAGCACCGAGAACAATCAAGTCCCGAACAAGGGCAAGCGCCGCGCAGTCCTGGCCGGCATCACCGTCGCCTTCATCGCCGCCGGCGTCGCCTACGGCGCCTATTACACCCTGGTCGCTTCCAAGCGCATGGAGACCGACAACGCCTACGTGGGCGGCAACCTGGTCAACGTCTCCTCCCAGGTGACCGGCAGCGTGGTCGAGATCCGCGCCGACGAGACCCAGCTGGTGAAAGCCGGCGAAGAGATCGTGCGCCTCGACCCCTCCGACGCCGAAGTCAACCTGGCCCAGGCCGAGGCGCGCCTGGGCACCGCCGTGCGCCAGCAACGCGAACGCTATTCCAACGTCGAGCAGCTGAACGCGGTGGTCGAACAGCGCCGCGTGACCCTGAAGGCGGCCCAGGACGACCTCGCGCGGCGCCTGCCGCTGGCGGCCGACAGCATCGTCTCCGGCGAAGACGTGGCGCATGCGCGCCGCGCCGTGCAGGATGCGAAGGCGGCGCTGGACGTGGCGCTGAAGCAGGTGGCGGCGGCGCGGGTGGCGGTGGCGGGCGTCTCGCCGGCCGAGCACCCGGCCGTGCTGGCGGCGAAGGCCGATTACCTGTCGGCCTGGCTGGCGGCGCGCCGCAACGCCATCGTCGCGCCGGTGAGCGGCTACGTGGCCAAGCGCAGCGTGCAGGTGGGCAGCCGCATCGCCCCGGGCGCGCCGCTGCTGTCCATCGTGCCGCTGGACCAGCTGTGGATCGACGCCAACTTCAAGGAATCGGAACTGCGCGACATCCGCGTCGGCCAGCCGGCCACGATCGAGGCCGACATCTACGGCAGCAAGGTGGTCTATCACGGCAAGGTGGTGGGCCTGGCGGCCGGCACCGGCAGCGCCTTCTCGCTGCTGCCGGCGCAGAACGCGACCGGCAACTGGATCAAGGTGGTGCAGCGCGTGCCGGTGCGGATCTCGCTGGATCCGAAGGAACTGGCCCAGCACCCGCTGCGCGTGGGCCTGTCGGCCACCGTCGACGTCGACATCAGCAAGCGGGACGGCGGCGCCCTGGGCACCGTGGCGGCATCAAATCCGACCTATACGACCAATGTGCTGAACCAGCCGCTGCAGCAGGCGCAGGCGGCTACGGATGCGATTGTGGCCAAGAATATGGCGAATTGATGGGCCGGTAAGCGACGGCCCGCAGCTCCACAACGTCGGCCCCGCCTTCGCGGGGACGACGGTAACAAGGCGCGGGGACGACGGTTTTTAGTGTAACGATTGCAGTTACGCAGTCACCGGCGTAAGCGCCCGCCCACTCCTGAAGTAACTCCGCAGATTATCCAGCATCAGCTGCGCCATCGCCGCCCGCGTCTCCTGCGTGGCGCTGCCGATGTGCGGCAACAGCAGTACGTTCTCCAGCCCGAAGAAACGCCTGTCGATGTCCGGCTCGCCGTCGAACACGTCGAGCGCGGCGCCGGCGATGCGGTTCTGCTCCAGCGCCGCCAGCAGCGCTTCCTCGTCCACCAGCGAACCGCGCGCCACGTTCACCAGCCAGCCGCGCGGCCCCAGCGCGTCCAGCACGCGCGCATCGATCATGCGCGCGGTCTCGCGTCCGCCCGGTGCCGCCACGATCAGGATGTCGACGTCGCGCGCCAGCGCCGCCAGGTCGGCTTCGAAGCGCCAGGCCAGGCCCTGGTCGCTGCGGCCATGGTAGGCCAGGGCCACGCCGAACAGTTCGAGCCGGCGCGCGATGTCCTTGCCGATGCGGCCCAGGCCGACGATACCGACGTGCTTGCCGGCCAGGCTGGTACTCAGCGGGAAGCCGGCGTCGAGCCAGCGGCCTTCGCGCACATAGCGGTCGGCCTGGGGCAGCTTGCGCAGCAGCGACAGCAGTGCGCCGATGCACAGCTCGGCCACCGCCGCGTTCAGCACGTCCGGGGTATTCGACACCACGATGCCGCGCCGCGCCGCCAGCTCGAGCGGGATCAGGTCGTAGCCGACGCCGTTGGTGGCGATGATCTCCAGCTTCGGCAGGCGCTCGACCAGGCTGGCCGGCACCTCCAGGTTGCTGCGGGTGACGATGGCGCGGATCTCGCCGGCGCGCGCCGGATCGCGTTCGATGTCGGCGGCGCCCAGCCGCTCGAATTCGGCGTCGATCTGCGACTGTACCTCCGGCGGGAAGCTGCCGATCTGCAGCAGCCCGGGTCGGTGCAAGCCCGTCATTGGCCGCCGATGGCGAGTTCGAAAGTGGCGACGCCGTCCACGCCGCCGCGCACGTGGTCGCCCGGGTTCAAGGCATCGACCCCGGCCGGGGTGCCGGTGAAGATCAGGTCGCCCGGCGCCAGGGTCACGAAGCGCGACAGGTAGGCGATCACGTCGGCCACCGGCCAGATCATCTCGTTCAGGTTGCCCTCCTGCTTCAGCTGGCCGTTCACCTCGAGCCAGATACGGCCGGCCTGCGGGTGCTCGGTGCAGGATACCGGCTGCAGCGGGCTGCAGGGCGCCGAGGCATCGAAGCCCTTCGACATGTCCCAGGGCCGGCCATCCTTCTTGGCGACGGCCTGCAGGTCGCGCCGGGTCAGGTCGAGGCCGACCGCATAGCCCCACACCAGGCCGAGCGCCTGTTCCGGCGCGATATTCGCACCGCCCTCCTTCAGGGCCACCACCAGTTCGACCTCATGGTGCAGCTCCTTCGTGGCGGGCGGGTAAGGCAGCGTGCCGCTGGCCGGCACCACGGCGTCGGCCGGCTTGGTGAAGAAGAACGGCGGTTCGCGGTCCGGGTCGGAACCCATTTCGCGCGCGTGGGAGGCGTAGTTGCGGCCGACGCAGAACACGCGGCGCAGCGGGAAAGTCTGGTCGGAGCCCGCGATGGCAAGGGCGGGGGTGTCGGGAGGGGTGATGACGAAGCCGGTCATGCTGATCCTTGTAAAGACGGTTGCCGAGCGCGCTTTTGGAGGCGCGTCGGATACCATAACATAATCAGCGGCTGCCAGTTGCGGCTCGATTCGTCATTCTCGAGGAAGCGGGAACGACGTCGTTAATTCAAAACTCTTCCCAATCGCTCTCCACCGCCTCTGCCGGCGCCGGACGCGCGGCGCGTGCCGGCCTGGCTGCCGGCTCGACGGCCGCCGGCCTTACCGCCGGCAAGCTGGAACGCGGCGCCGCCGGGGCGGCTGCCATGGCCGGCGCGGCGCCGAGCTTGAACACCGCCACCGCCTGCGCCAGGCGCGTTGCCTGGTCCTGCATGGCTTGCGAGGCGGCGGCCGCTTCTTCGACCAGGGCGGCGTTCTGCTGGGTCACGGTGTCCATCTGGGTGATGGCTTCGTTGATCTGCTCGATGCCCGCGCTCTGTTCCTGGCTGGCCGAGGTGATCTCGTTGAGGATGTCGGTGACGCGGCCCACGCTGTCGACGATGTCGCTCATGGTAGTGCCGGCTTGCTTCACCAGGCGGCTGCCGGTATCGACCTTGTTGCCGGAATCGTCGATCAGGGTCTTGATCTCCTTGGCCGCGGCGGCCGAGCGCTGGGCCAGGTTGCGCACCTCGCCCGCCACCACCGCGAAGCCGCGGCCCTGTTCGCCGGCGCGCGCCGCTTCCACGGCCGCGTTCAGCGCGAGGATATTGGTCTGGAAGGCGATGCCGTCGATCACGCTGATGATGTCCGCGATCTTGCCGGAAGCGTCGTGGATCTGCTCCATGGTGGCGACCACCTGGTGGATCACCTGGCCGCCGCGCGCAGCGACGCCGGATGCGGCTTCGGCCAGGGTATTCGCCTGGCGCGCATTGTCGGCGTTCTGCTTCACGGTCGAGGTCAGCTCTTCCATCGAGGATGCCGTCTCTTCCAGCGAACTGGCCTGCTGCTCGGTGCGGCTCGACAGGTCCTGGTTGCCGGCCGCAACCTCGCTGGACGCGGTGCCGATCGCCTCGGTGCCGGTGCGCACCGTGGTGACGGTCTTCACCAGGTTGTCGTTCATGGTCTTCAGCGATGCCAGCAGCTGGCCGGCCTCGCACTTGCTGGTGACTTCGACCCTGGTGGTCAGGTCGCCGGCGGCGACGGCGTCAGCCACCGCCAGCGCGCGGCGGATCGGGCGCACGATCGAGGCCGTGGTCCATAGCGACAGCGCGGCGGCGGCGGCCAGGATCAGCAGGCCCACTCCCAGCATCAGGCTGCGGGTGCTGGCATAGGTGGTGGCGGCGGCGGCGGCATCGGCATCGGCGAGTTCCTTCTGCTGCCTGATCTGCTCGGCGATGGTCTTCTTGTACTCGCCCAGGATCGGGCGTACCTCGTTCCTGAGATAGGTCTTGGCTTCGTCCAGCTGGTTGGCGCCGATCAGGCGGATCAGCTCCTGCTGGCTTTTCACGTAGCGGACGTTCAGGTCCTGCTGCTGGCGCAGCAGGGCGCGCCCCTCCTTGCTTTCCAGCGTCTTGTCGAGTTCGGAAAGAGTGGCCTCGGCATCCTTGCTCGACGCCGCGATTTCCTCGAGCTGCCTGGCGCGGTCGGCAGGGTCGTCCGTCAGCATCATATTGCGCAGGGCGATGGCGACATCGTTCACTTCGCCCAGCAACCGGGTGCTCAGATCGAGGCGCGGGATGCGCTTGGTGACGATGGTCTTCGTACCCTCATCGACACTGCCGAGGCCGATCAAAGCCTGCCCGACGATGAACACCAGCGCGAGGCAGATGACACCGAAACCCATCCCGAGACGGGTTCCGATCTTCCAATCCGTAACTTTCATTCTTCTCTCCGAAACCTTGTTGATTACAAGTCCACGCACGAACATTACGTAAAGCAATAAAGTTTATGGCGAGAAACTAACGAAAGTCGATAGAAAAGTGAAGTTTGCGGGAAGATATTTACAAAAGTGAGTTATCGGAACAACACCTTTGGTTATGCATCCACCGAAAACCTGAAGCGCGACTCGGTCGCATACATCTCGCCCGGGCGCAGGATCGTGTTCGGGAAAGCAGGCTGGTTCGGCGAGTCCGGGAAGTGCTCGGGCTCGATGGCGAAGCCGCCGCGGTGGGGATAGGCGCAGCCCTTGCCCGACAGGCTGCCGTCGAGGAAATTGCCGCTGTAGAACTGCACGCCCGGATCCTGGGTCAGCAGTTCCAGCACCCGCCCCGAGCCCGGATCGCGCACGCGCACCGCGCGCGCCAGCAGGCGGCTGCCGGCCTCCCTGTTCAGCACGAAACAATGGTCGTAGCCCTGGCCGTTGGCGAGCTGCTGGTCGTCTTCGCCGATCCGGCTGCCGATGCTGCGCGGCTGGCGGAAGTCGAAGGGCGTGCCGGCCACCGGGCGCACCTGGCCCAGCGGGATCGATTCGGCGTCGATCGGCACGAAGCCGTCGGCATCGATGAAGAGTTCATGGCCGAGGATGTCGCCACAGCCCTCGATGCCGGCCAGGTTGAAATAGCTGTGCTGGGTCAGGTTGACGGGGGTCGGCTTGTCGGTGACCGCCGAAAACCGCACGACGATCTCGTTGTCGTCGGTGAGGCTATAGACGACCTGGGCATCCAGATTGCCCGGATAGCCCTCTTCGCCGTCCCTGCTGCGGTAGCGCAGCCGCAGTGCATTGCCTTCGACGGCGGCCTGCCACAAGACCTTGTCGAAGCCGCGGTCGCCGCCGTGGAGGTGGTTGTTGCCGTTATTGGTCGCCAGCTGATAGCTGTGGCCGTCGAGCGTGAAACGGCCCTTTGCGATGCGGTTGCCGTAGCGGCCGATCAGGGCGCCGAAATAAGGGCTCTCGCCCAGGTAGGGCGACAGCTCGTCGAAGCCGAGGGCGACGTCGGCGAAGCGGCCCTCGCGGTCGGGCACGTGGATATTCGTGATGATGCCGCCGAAATCGAGGATCTTCACCGTCATGCCGTGGCGGTTGACGAGGGTGTAGCGGGTGACCGGCGCGCCGTCGGGGAGCTTGCCGAACGGCGCCTGGGTGATGCCTGGGGTGGAGTCGGTTTGCGCGTGCACGATGGGTCCTGTATGGGTGTCGCCGCCGCAGCGGCAGGTCGGCCCGATGCTAGCACGACGCCCCGCCCGGCCGGCGCACCGTGGCACAATGCTGGCATGCCTGCCCAGTTTGCCGCTCAGTTCGAGCATTACGCGGATCTGATCGCCGCCACCGACCTCGCCGCGATCGCGAATCCCGCACAGATTCCGGATGCCTTTTTGCTCGGCCGCGCCGGCCGCGTCGAAGCGCATTACATTCCTTTCGACTACGTCAATCCCGCCGCGCGCGTGGTGGTGGTCGGGATCTCGCCCGGCTTCGTGCAATGGAAGAATGCGGTGCGCGCCGCGCAGCAGGGATTGCGCGACGGCCTGGCCCTGCCCGAGCTGCTGCGCGCGGCCAAGTACACGGGCGCCTTCAGCGGCGCGATCCGCCCCAACCTGGTGGCCCTGCTCGACCATATCGGCCTGCAGCGCTGGCTCGGGATCGCCAGCTGCGCCACGCTGTTCGGCGCCGACGCCCACCTCATGCACGTGACCGGGGCGCTGCGCCAGCCCGTCTTCGTCGACGGCAAGAACTACAACGGCGCCAATCCGAACATGGTGACCACGCCCCTGCTGCAGGAGCAGCTGCTGGCGTATTTCGGCCAGGAAGCGGCGCAGCTGTCCGGTGCCGTCTTCGTGCCGCTCGGGCCCAAGGTGAGCCAGGCGCTGTCGTGGCTGGCGCGCCGCGGCATGCTCGACGAAGCGCGCATCCTGCATGGCATTCCCCACCCTTCCGGCGCGAACGCGGAACGCATCGCCTACTTCCTCGGCCGGAAAACGAAAGCTGCCTTGTCGAGCCGCACGAACGGCAGTCAGATCGATGCCGACCGCCTGGCCCTGGGCGAGAAGATGGCGGCCCTCGGGATGGCGCCGCCGCCTTGATGCCGGGCACGCTTGGCGTGCTCCGCGTATCGACTGCCGCGATTACACTGGAGCCGTCCAGCGTTCCAATAGGCGACCATGTCATCACATTCGTGGGAATACAATCGGCTCAACCTCGTGAATCTCGAAGACAAGCCCGCGGATTTCTTCAAGGGCCTGATCCAGGCGAGCAGCACGGCCATCGTCATCTGCGATGCAAAGCAGCCCGATGATCCGATCGCCTGGGTGAATCCGGCCTTCGAGGCGATCTCCGGCTACACGCTGGCCGAGGTGATCGGCCGTAACTGCCGTTTCCTGCAAGGCAGCGACCGCGACCAGCCCGGGCTCGCCGGCCTGCGCGAGGCTCTCGCCGCCGGACGAAGCTACACCTGCACCTTGCGCAACTACCGCAAGGACGGCAGGCAGTTCTGGAGCCGCATGCACCTGTTCCCGGTATGCGATACCGCCGGCGCGGTCACCAACTTCGTCGCCTTCCTGGAAGACGTGAGCGTCGCGATCCAGGCCCAGGCCGAGGTGGCGAATGCGCGCGAGCGCCTCAGTACCCTGCTGGAGAGCATATCCGACGGCTGCTTCTCGCTCGACCGCGAGTGGCGCTTCACCTTCATCAACAGCAAGGGAGCGGCCTGGATGCGACGCAGCGCCGACCATTTGATCGGCAAGGTGATCTGGGACGAGTTCCCGGAAGCCGTCGGCGGCCCCTTCTACCAGACCTACCACCGCGCGCTCGAGCGGCAGGAGGCGGCCAGCTGCGAGAGCTATTATGCGCCGCTGCAGATGTGGCTCGAGGCGCGCGCCTATCCGTCGAAGAATGGCCTGACGGTGTTCTATGCGGACATCACCGAACGCAAGGAGGCCGAAGCGCGCCTGGTCCACATGGCCACCCACGACAGCCTGACCGGACTGCACAACCGCTTCAGCTGCCTGCGCGCGCTCGACGAGGCGCTGGCGCGCGACGACATGATCGGCGTGCTGTTCGTCGACCTCGACCACTTCAAGGAAGTCAACGACGCCCACGGCCACCAGTCCGGCGACCTGGCGCTGCAGGAGATCGGGCGCCGCCTGGCGGCATTCGGCAACGCCAGCACCACGGTGGCGCGCATCAGCGGCGACGAATTCGTGTTCGTGCTCACCGATGCGGAACCTGAAGCGGCGAAGGCGCTGGCGGCCGCGGTGCTGCAGCGCATGGCCGAACCGATCGCGATCGGCCCCCTGAAGGTCACGGTCGGCGCCAGCATCGGGATCGCGCTGGGCAAACCCGGCGAGATCAGCGCCGACGAACTGCTCAACAACGCCGATGCCGCGATGTATGCCGCCAAGGACAACGGCCGCCATACCGCCTGCCTGTTCTCGCCCAAGTCGGCCCAGCTGATCAAGGAGCGCCTGCAGCTGCGCCAGGAAGTGTTTTCGGCCCTCGAGCGGCGCCAGTTCGTGCTGTTCTACCAGCCGCAGATCAGCGCCGCCAACGGCGCCGTCGTGGGGGCGGAGGCCTTGCTGCGCTGGGAGCATCCACGCCTGGGCGTGATCGCGCCGGGCGCCTTCCTGTCGATGCTCGAGGATTCGCCGGCGATCACCGCGGTCGGCGCCTGGGTCTGCGAAGAAGCCTGCCGCCAGGCGCGCGAATGGGAGCTGCTCGGCTTCCAGCTGCAGATGGCGGTGAACGTGTCGACCCGCCAGCTCACCGACGAGAACCTGCCGGTGCTGCTGAAGAACCTGGTGGCGCACTACGGGCTGGACACCGGCTGCATCAAGCTGGAAGTCACGGAAAGCATGCTGACTCAGGACATCGAGAAGGCCGCGTCTGTGCTGCGTTCGCTGCAGCAGGAAGGCTTCCGGATCGCGCTCGACGATTTCGGCACCGGCTACTCGAACCTCTCCTACCTGCGCCAGTTCCCGATCACCGCGATCAAGATCGACCGCTCCTTCGTGCAGGAGATCGAGGAAGACCGGCGCTGCCTGGACATCGTCAACGGCGTGATCGCCTTCGCCAAGTCGCTCAAGCTGAGTGTGATTTGCGAGGGGATCGAAACCGAGGCGCAGGCCCGCGCGATCCGCTCGACCGAATGCGACGTACTGCAGGGCTACCTGATCGGCAAGCCGATGCGCGCCAGCGATTTCCAGGCCCTGCTGCTGGCCCAGCGCACCACGCCGCAGCAGGCCGATCCCGGCTGCAGCCAGCCGGACGCCGATTCCGCCTAGCTTTTTTGTCCCAGCTTGCCGCGCAGCTGCTCGAGCTGGCCCTTGAGCGCCGCCAGGTCGCCGGGCGGGCAGGCGGCCGCGCACAGCACCTGTTCCTGGATCGCCGCGGCGTCGCGCGCCATCGCGCGGCCGGCGTCGGTCAGGCTGACCATCACCTGGCGCTCGTCGAGGCTGGAGCGCGCCCGCGCCACCAGGCCGGCCGTCTCCAGGCGCTTGAGCAGCGGCGTCAGGGTCGCCGAGTCGAGGAAGAGCCGCGCGCCGATGTCGGACACGCTCACCCCGTCGCGCTCCCACAGCACCAGCATCACCAGGTATTGCGGATAGGTCAGGTCCAGCTTGCGCAGCAGCTTACGGTAGACCTTGTTCATCGCCAGCCCGGTCGAGTACAGCGCAAAGCACAGCTGGTCGTCCAGCAAGGGGGTCGTGTTCGATTCCATGGGATGGATGTTAGATCGCGCGCTATGCAATTGCAAGCCGCGCCGCCACGCGATTGCGCCCGCCTTCCTTGGCTTCGTACAGCAGGCGGTCCGCGGCCTCGATCCAGGCGCCGTCCGGCCCGGCGCCGGGCTGGCCGGCCGCCACGCCCAGGCTGAGGCTGACCTGGCCGTAGGGGCTGTCGGCATGCTCCAGCTTCAGGTCCGCCACCGCGGCGCGGATCGCTTCGGCCACCTTCACCGCGCCATCCAGGTCGGTACCCGGCAGGATCACGGCGAATTCCTCGCCGCCGTAGCGCGCCGCCAGGTCGCCCGGCCGGCGTGCCCCGGCCGCGATCGCCGCCGCCACCTTGCGCAGGCAGTCGTCGCCGGCCACATGGCCGTAGCGGTCGTTGTACTTCTTGAACCAGTCGACGTCGCTCAGGACCAGCGCGAAGCCGGTGCCGCCGCGGCGCGCCCGCGCCAGCTCGCGCGCCAGGGTGTCTTCGAACAGGCGGCGGTTGGCCAGCCCGGTCAGGCCGTCGCTTTCGGCCAGCGTCCGCAAGGTTTCCTCGAGACTCTCGCGGATGCGGATCTGCTGGATCATGCGCCGCCCGCCCCAGGCCAGCAGGACGATCGCGACCGCGACCACACAGCTCATCTTGACCGCGCCCGCCCGCCATTCGGCAAGGATCTCGGTTCTGGACTCGGCGCTGGCCACCACCAGCGGATAGCCGTCCAGGTGGCGATAGCTGTAGAGGCGCTCGATGCCGTCCATCCTGGCCCGCAGCATCGCGGTGCCGACCGGCCCGGCGCTCTTCATCATCTGGAAGACCGGGCCGCCGGCGATGCTGGTACCGACCAGGTCTTCCGAGAACGGCCGCCGGTAGATCAGGGTGCCGTCGTCGAGGGCGAGCAGGATGGTGCCCTGGCGGCCGACGTCGAAGCGGTCGTAGAAGCGGCCGAAGAAGCCGAGGTCCAGCGTCACCAGCGCCACGCCGCCGAAGCTGCCGTCGGGACGGTCGATCCGGCGCGACACCGGGATCACCATCACGCCGCTGGATCGGCTGCGCACCGGCTTGCCCACGTGGCTGCGGCGGTCGGGGTTGGCCTGGTGGTAGCGGAAGTATTCGCGGTCGGCATTGTTGGCCTGCGGCGGCTGTGCATGCGTCGCCACCTGCCAGCTGCCGTCGGCGCCATACACGAACAGGCCATGCACTTCGGCCGAGTGGGCGGTGATGTGCTGGAAGCGCTGTCGCAGGCGCTCTCCCGCCGCGCCTTCCGCGCCGTCCTGCTCGACGCGCTCGACGGTCTCGGCCAGCACCACGTCGGCCACCTTGAACGAGGTCTCGGCCTGGGCCGCCAGCGCAAGCGCCATGTTCGCGGTGCTGGCCGAGGTCTCTTCCAGCTGGGCCTCGCGCGCCGTCCACAGGCTCCAGCCGCAGATCACCGGCAGCAGCACGCAGAACGCCGCCAGCAGGGCGATCGAACGCCCGACGATCGGACGGCGTATCTGGTTCAGGTGTCGGAGGCGGGGCGTGGAACTCGGCGGCATCGGCATCGGGACGGGGAAGCTATCGCTGGAGGATAGATGCTGAACGCACGGCTAGTCCAGAAAATACCATATTGCCGGCGTTTAGTTGCCCCGAAACAACATCAAGGAAGCTGGAAGCGGTAGCCGACACCGGTCTCCGTCACCATATAACGGGGTTGCGCAGGATTGTCTTCCAGCTTGTGGCGCAGGTGGCCCATGTAGATGCGCAAATAGTGCGCATTGTCGGCCTGGTTCGGCCCCCAGACCGCGCGCAACAGTTGCGGCGTGGTCATCACCTTGCCGGGATTGGCGACCAGCACCGCCAGCAGCCGGTGCTCGGTCGGCGTCAGGCGCACTGGCTTGCCGCCCTTGGTCACGCTGCGGTTCTGGACGTCCACTTCCACGTCGCCGAAACTCAGCTTGCCGTCGCCGCCGGTCGCCAGGCCGCGCTGGCGCCGCCGCGAAGCGCGCACCCGTGCCAGCAGCTCGCCGACGCCGAAGGGCTTGGTGAGGTAGTCGTCGGCGCCGCGGTCGAGGGCGCGGATCTTCTCTTCCTCGTCGACCCGCGCCGACAGCACGATGACCGGCACCGCCGACCAGGCGCGCAGGTCGCCGATGAAATCGACGCCGTCGCCGTCCGGCAAACCGAGGTCGAGGATGACGAGGTCCGGCTTGCGCGTGCCCGCCTCCACCAGGCCGCGCTGCAGGGTGGCCGCCTCGTGCACCTGCCAGCCTTCCTGTTCCAGCGCGCCGCGCACGAAGCGGCGAATGTGCGGCTCGTCTTCCACGAGCAGTGCCACGCCGATGAAATCACTCATCCTGTTCCTCGATCTCCATGTCTTCATCCGGCAACCGCATGTCCGGCGGCGTCCCCAGCGGCAGCGTGAAGACGAAGGCGGCGCCGCCCTCCGGCCGGTTGGCCGCGCGGATCGTGCCGCCGTGGGCCTCCACGATGGCGCGGCAGATCGCCAGTCCGAGGCCGACGCCGGGCTTGGCGGACTCGCGCTCGCCACGCACGAATTTGTCGAACACCGCTTCCTCCTGGCCCGGCGGCAGGCCGGGGCCGTCGTCGGACACGGCAACCTCGAGCCATATGCCGTGACGCCGGGCGGACACACCCACCGTGCTGCCGGCAGGCGTGTATTTTCCCGCATTTTCCAGGAGATTGGACAGCACTCGCTCGATCAGCACGGCGTCGTAGCGCACCAGCGGCAGGTCGGCCGKCACCCGTGTCTCCACGCTACGGCCGCCCAGCGCCGCCCGGCTGGCGCGCAGCGCACTGCCGATCGTCTCTTCGATGGCCTGCCAGTGCAGGCGCAGCTTCACCTCGCCGCTCTCGATGCGGGCCATGTCGAGCAGGTTCGTCACCATGGTGCTCATGCGCACGGTTTCCTCGCGCAAGGTGTCCGCCATGCTTCGCTGCGCCGGCGCCAGCGGCGGCATGGAGCGCGCCAGGGACTCGGCCTGCGCCATCAGCGAGGTGAGCGGCGTGCGCAGGTCGTGCGACAGGGCCGCCAGCAGGGAATTGCGCAGGCGTTCCGACTCGATCCTGACCAGTGCCTCCTGCGCCACCTCGATGTAGTGCACCCGCTCGAGTGCGATCGCGGCCAGGGCGGCGAAGGTGTCCAGCTGCTGGCGCTGTTCAGGGGCCTGCAGCCAGTGCGGCGCCGCGGCCTCGATCGCCAGCACGCCCCGCGTGCGCATCGGCGCCACCAGCGGCATATAGAAGAGCGGACTGCCCGGCAGGGTGTCGGTGCCCATGCCGGCGGCGGCGCCGTGATCGAAGGCCCATTGGGCCACGCCGGGATCGAGCGCGGCGATGGCCGGCTCGCCGTCGGCTTCCCCTGCTCCGGGGACCTGCAGCCGGCCGTCGGCATCCGGCAGCAGCAGCGCCGTGCGCGCCCCGAAAGTGCGCTTGACGGCGTCGCGCGTGGCCTCCTGGATCTGCTCCGTCTGCAGCACCCCGGACAGCGCGCGCGCGAATTCGTACAGGGCATGCGTGCGGCTCTCGCGACGGGCCGCGACCCGCGCCTGGAAGCGCAGCCCCGCCGTCAGGTGCCCGGTGATGGTGCCGACTGCCAGCATCACGCCGAAGGTCACCAGGTACTGGAAATCCGAGATCGCCAGCGTGAAGCGCGGCGGCACGAAAAAGAAGTCGAAACAGGCCACGCCGACGCAGGTAGCGGTGACCGACGGGCCGCGGCCGAACCGCACCGCCACCAGCAGTACGACCAGCAGGAACAGCATGGCGATGTTGGCCAGGTCGAGGTAGGCGATCGCCGGCGTGGCGGCCAGCGCCATGCCTACGCTGGCGGCGACCGCAATGCCGTGCGCCGGCAAGACCTGGCGCAGCGGTATCCGGCCCGCCGGGCCGCCGCCAGGCCGCGGCGCATCATCGGCCGGGCGGTCGTGCGCCACCGCCACCTCGACCAGTTCGACGTCCGGCGCCAGCCGCCCGATGCGCAAACCGGCCGGCGCCTGCCAGCGCCACCGCGCATCGCTGCGACCGAGCGCGATCCGCGACAGGTTGTGGCTGCGCGCATAGTCGACCACGGCCGCCTCCACGCTGTCGCCCGACAGGACCGCGGTGGCTGCGCCGAGTTCGCGCGCCAGCTCGAGCGCGCCCAGGATCCGCTCGCGGCGCGGCGGGTCGAGGCGCTGCAACGCCGGCGTCTCGACGTAGACCGCATGCCACTCCGCGCCCAGCTGGGCCGCCAGGCGCGCCGCGCTCCTGACCACGCCGTCGGCCTGTGGTCCCGGCCCGACGCAGGCCAGCAGCGCGCTGCCGGTGCGCCACACGGTATCGATCGATTTCTCGACCCGGTAGGCGCGCACGTCGTCGCCGATGCGCTCGGCGGTGCGGCGCAGCGCCAGTTCGCGCAGCGCGATCAGGTTCCCCTTGCGGAAGAAGTTCCGGCCGGCGCGTTCGGCCTGCTGTGCCTGATAAACCTTGCCGAGCTTGAGCCGGGTCAGCAGCTCGTCCGCCGGCAAGTCCACCAGCACCACTTCGTCGGCGTCGTCGAACACGCTGTCAGGCACCGTCTCCGCCACCCGCACTCCGGTGATCCCGCCCACCACTTCGTTCAGGCTCTCCAGGTGCTGGACGTTGACGGTCGTGAACACGTCGATGCCGGCCTCGATCAGTTCCTCGACGTCCTGCCAACGCTTCGGGTGGCGCGAGCCGGCGACGTTCGAATGCGCCAGCTCGTCGACCAGGACCAGATCCGGACGCCGTTCGAGCGCGGCGTCGATGTCGAACTCGGTGAGCGCCTTGCCGCGGTAGTCGATGCGCTTGCGCGGCAGGACGTCCAGGCCTTCCAGCAGGGCCGAGGTTTCCGCACGGCCGTGGGTCTCGGCGATACCGACCAGCACCTTGCGGCCGGCGGCAAGCTCGCGCGCGGCGGACAGCATCGCATAGGTCTTGCCGACGCCGGCCGAGGCCCCGAAATAGATGCGCAGCCGGCCGCGCGCGGCACGGCGCTCGTGTTCCTGCACCTGGGCCAGCAAGGCGTCCGGATCGCGCCTCGGGCCTTCGCCGGGGAAGCTCATGCGCCTTGCCTCATTGCGGATGCACCGCCTTGCCGTCCAGCGCAAGGTTCAGCGCCAGCACATTCACGCGCGGCTCGCCGAGGAAACCCAGCGCCGGCTGCTTGCGGTGCGCGGCGATCAGCGCGCGGACCTGCGGCTCTGGCAGCTTGCGCGCCGCGGCGACGCGCGCAGCCTGGTACTCCGCGGCCGCGATGCTGATTTCCGGATCGAGACCGCTGGCCGAGGCGGTGACCAGGTCGACCGGGATCGGCGCGCGGTTGGCCGGATCGGCTTTGCGCAAGGCCTCGACACGCGCCTTGACGGCATCGAGCAGCGCAGGGTTGGTCGGACCCAGGTTGGAGCCGCCCGAAGCGGCGGCGTTGCCGGCCATCGGTGCGGTTGCCGAAGGCCTGCCCCAGAAATAGCCGGGTTGCGAAAACGGCTGGCCGATCAGCGTGGAGCCGACCGCCCGGCCGTCCACCTCGACCAGGCTGCCGCCGGCCTGGTGGGCGAAGGCAAGCCCGCCGATGCCGGCCACGGCCGCCGGGTACAAAAGGCCGCACAGGATGCTCAGCGCGCCGAACAGCACCAGCGCGGGACGAATGATGGATGCCATGGTGATTTCCTTGTTCAGACGAGATCGAGCGACGCCAGCAGCACGTCGATCAATTTGATGCCGATGAATGGCAGGATGATACCGCCGATACCGTAGACCAGCAGGTTCCGGCGCAGCAGCGCGGTGGCGCCGATTGCCCGGTAGCGAACGCCACGCAGGGCCAGCGGAATCAGGAACACGATGATCAGCGCGTTGAAGATCAGCGCCGACATGATCGCCGAGGCCGGGCTGGCCAGGTGCATGACGTCGAGCGCCTTCAGCTGCGGGTAGGTGCCGACGAAGGCCGCCGGAATGATGGCGAAATACTTGGCGACGTCGTTGGCGATCGAGAAGGTGGTCAGCGAGCCGCGCGTCATCAGCATCTGCTTGCCGATCTCGACGATTTCCAGCAGCTTGGTCGGGTTCGAGTCGAGGTCGACCATGTTGCCCGCTTCCTTCGCGGCCTGGGTTCCCGAGTTCATCGCCACCGCCACGTCGGCCTGGGCGAGCGCCGGGGCGTCGTTGGTGCCGTCGCCGGTCATCGCCACCATGCGGCCTTCATCCTGGTAGCGGCGAATCAGCTTGAGCTTGTCCTCCGGCGTGGCCTCGGCCAGGAAATCGTCGACCCCGGCCTCGGCGGCGATGGCAGCGGCGGTCAGCTTGTTGTCGCCGGTGATCATCACCGTCTTGATGCCCATGCGGCGCAGCTCGGCGAAGCGCTCCCTGATGCCGCCCTTGACGATGTCCTTCAGCTCGACCACGCCCATCACGCGGCCGCCGTCGGCCACCACCAGCGGGGTACTGCCGCGGCGCGCGGCGTCTTCGACCGTGCGCGTCACCTCGGGCGGGAATGCCATGCCGAGCGACTCGACGTGGCGCCGCACGGCGTCGAACGCGCCCTTGCGGATCCTGCGCTCGCCGCAATCGACGCCGCTCATGCGGGTGTTCGCGGAAAACGGCAGGAACACCGCGTGCAGGCTCTCCAGCTCGCGTTCGCGGATGTTGAACTTCTGCTTGGCCAGCACCACGATGCTGCGCCCTTCCGGGGTTTCGTCGGCCAGCGAGGCCAGTTGCGCGACGTCGGCCAGTTCGCGTCCGGACACGCCGGGCGCCGGCAGGAAGGCGGCGGCCTGGCGGTTGCCCAGCGTGATGGTGCCGGTCTTGTCGAGCAGGAGCACGTCGACGTCGCCGGCGGCCTCCACCGCGCGGCCGGAGGTGGCGATCACATTGGCGCGCATCATGCGGCTCATGCCGGCCACGCCGATCGCCGACAGCAGGCCGCCGATGGTGGTCGGGATCAGGCATACCAGCAGCGCGATCAGGACCGTGATCGTGACCGGCGAGCCGTTCACGCCCGTGGCCTTCGCCGCCTCGACCGAGTACAGCGAGAAAGGCAGCAGGGTCACCGTCACCACCAGGAATACGATGGTCAGCGCCACCAGCAGGATGGTCAGGGCGATTTCGTTGGGCGTCTTCTTGCGCTTGGCGCCCTCCACCATCGAGATCATACGGTCGAGGAAGGTCTCGCCCGGATTGGCGCTGACCTTCACGACCAGCCAGTCGGACAGCACGCGGGTGCCGCCGGTGACGGCCGAGAAATCGCCGCCCGACTCGCGGATCACCGGCGCCGATTCGCCGGTGATCGCGCTCTCGTCGACCGAGGCGACACCTTCGACGACCTCGCCGTCGATCGGCACCACGTCGCCGGCTTCGATCAGCACATGGTTACCCTTGCGCAGGTCGGTGGCCGGGCATGGCAGCCAGGTGGTGCCGTGCCTGGGGGTGGCCAGCTTCTTGGCCACCACGCTCTGCTTGAGGCCGCGCAGCGAGGCCGCCTGGGCCTTGCTGCGGCCCTCGGCCAGCGCTTCGGCGAAGTTCGCGAACAATACCGTGAACCACAGCCACACGGCACAGGCGAGGATGAAGCCGCCCGGCGCCTCGCCGGTACCGAACAGCGCCTGCACGTACAGCAGCGTGGTGATGATGCTGCCGACGTAGACCACGAACATGACGGGGCTGCGCAGCTGGGTGCGGGGGTCCAGTTTCTTGAAAGCGTCGACCAGCGCGGGGACGGCCAGGCTGGTATCGAACATGTCCAGGCGCTTGCCGCCGGACGCTGCGCCGGCCGGCAAATCCGCGGCAGACGAAGGAAGTTGAGTCATGGGATGCTCCTGATTATTGTGCGAACAGCTGCAGGTGCTCGACGACCGGCCCGAGGGCGAGCGCCGGCACATAGTTCAATACGCCGACCAGCACCACCACGCCGACCAGCAGGCCGATGAACATCGGACCATGGGTAGGCATGGTGCCGGCCGTGGTCTGCAGGCGCTGCTTGGCCGCGAGCGAGCCGGCGATCGCCAGCACCGGTACGATTACGCCGAAACGGCCGAACCACATCGCGATCGCCAGCATCCAGTTGTAGAAGGGCGTGTTGGCGGACAAGCCGGCGAAGGCGCTGCCGTTGTTGTTGGCGGCCGAGCTGAAGGCGTACAGGATCTCCGAGAAGCCGTGCGCGCCCGGATTGGCGACACCCGCCCTGCCGTCGGCCGTCATCACGGCGATCGCCGTACCGGCCAGCACCAGCACCGGCGTGACCAGGATGGCGATCGAGGTCATCTTCATCTCGTAGGCCTGGATCTTCTTGCCCAGGTATTCCGGCGTACGGCCGATCATCAGGCCGGCGATGAACACCGCCATGATGGCGAACACCAGCATGCCGTACAGGCCGGAACCGACGCCGCCGAACACCACCTCGCCAAACTGCATCAGCATCAGCGGCACCGCGCCGCCCAGCGGTGTGAACGAGTCGTGCATCGTGTTCACCGCGCCGCAGGAAGCGGCCGTGGTGATGGCGGCGAACAGCGCGGAGGCATCGATGCCGAAGCGGGTTTCCTTGCCCTCCATATTGCCGCCCGACTGCAGGCTGCTCGCCTGCTGGTCGATGCCCAGGGCCTGCAGGGCCGGATGCGCCTGGTGCTCGGCCAGCATCACGCAGGCCGTCATGAGCACGAACAGGAAGGTCATGGCGCCCAGGATCGCCCAGCCCTGGCGGCGGTCGCCGACCAGGCGGCCGAAGGCGAAACACAGGCCGGCCGGGATCAGGAAGATCGACACCATCTCGAACAGGTTGGCCAGCGGGGTCGGGTTCTCGTAGGGGTGGGCCGAGTTGGCGTTGAAGAAGCCGCCGCCGTTCGTGCCCAGCATCTTGATTGCTTCCTGGGATGCCACCGGGCCCATCGCGATGGTCTGTGTGGCGGCGGTCAGGTTCTCAACCAGCGGCTGGCCATCGGCGCCGGTTCTCGGCTGGGAATAGCTGACCGGCTCGAGCAGCGCTACCGACTGGTAGCCGGAGAAGGTCTGGATCACGCCCTGGCCCATCAGGAACACGGAGAACACCAGCGACAGGGGCAGCAGCACGTACAGGGTGCTGCGGGTCAGGTCGACCCAGAAGTTGCCGATCGATCTGGCGGACTTCGCGGAAAAGCCGCGGATCAGGGCGAACACCACGGCGATGCCGGTGGCGGCCGAGAAGAAGTTCTGACAGGTCAGCGCCAGCATCTGCGTCAGGTAGCTCATGGTCTGCTCGCCGCCGTAGCCCTGCCAGTTGGTGTTGGCGACGAAGCTGACCGCGGTGTTGAAGGCCGAGTCCGGGCTGACGTTGCCGAGCCCCTGGGGATTCAGCGGCAACCAGGCCTGCACGCGCTGCAGGGCATAGACGGCAAGCGCACCAACGGCATTGAACACCAGCAGCGCGACGGCATAGGACTTCCAGCCCATGCCTTGCTCCGGCGCGATGCCGGCGGCGCGGTACAGGGCCGCCTCGATGCGGTGCAGCCAGCCGAAGCCGCGCACGCGTCCGCCCTCGGCCACGCGCGCCAGCAGGATCCCGAGCGGCCAGGACATGCCCAGCAGGATCAGCAGGAACGAGGCCAGCAGCGCCAGTGAATGAATGTCCATCACAGGTCCTCCGCATTGAACATGGCATACAGGAGGTACACCAGCAGGCCGCCCGACGCGAGCGCGCCGATCAGGTAAAAGAGGGTCATTTGCGCTCTCCCAGTCGAGAGCAAGCGCCAGCCATGCCCCAGGTCAGGGCAGCAAACAAGGCGATCGCGCCGATGAATACAATGTCCATGTGCACCTCGGAATGCAGGGTTGATCAAAAAATCTTGCTGACGCTGACGACCAGCGCCTTCTTGCCAAGGAACTTGCCGTTGGCAGGCGACGCGTAGGCGCTCTCGCCGGCGTTCGTGCCGACGAAGGCGACCGCCAGGGCGGCGGTGCCGAAATTCCTGGTGACGCCGAGCTTGTAGTCGGTGTAGCCGGCCTCATCATGATGGCGCACGTCCTGGCGGCCGGCGTGCAGGTTGAGCGTCAGGCTATGGCCGAGGTCAAGATTGGCGCCCAAATCGAGGTAGCCGCTGTGGCGGCTGTCGACGTAGCCGAACAGGTTGGTCAGTGACAGCGAGTACTTGGCATAGGCCGGTCCGTAACCGAGCTGGCCGTAGATCTCGGCGGTGTCGGCATCGGCGAAGCCCGGCACGTTCTTCAGCCCGTTCGACGGGTAGACGTAGCCGAGCACGCCCACGTCATAGCTGACGTCGGCGCCCAGCTGGCCACGCTTGCCGGCATACAGGTCCCACTCGACATCGCCGCTGCCGCCGGCGTCCCTGGTCCATTTGATGGTGGACAGCCAGGTGCCCGCATACAGGCCGCTCGGATTGTGCGTGTAGTCGGCGCCGCCCTGCAGGGCCGGCTGCAGGCGGGTCTGCGAGATGCCGCGGTAGCGGTAATCGGAGGCCAGCGCCGCGTTATAGGTAAAGGCATGCTCAGGCTGGGCCTCCTGGGCGTACAGCGGTGCCGACAGCGAGGCGAGGGTGGCCAGGATGAAGACGGTTTTGCTCATGGTCTGCTTTGGTTCCTTATTTTTGTAGAAGTTCGTCCGGCGCATGGGTGGGGCCGGGCGAGGGGGCCCGGCGTGATGCCGGGACCGCGGGGCCGGACTGGTAGACCTCCCCGTACAGCGCCGCCATCTCGGCGGCGCCGGTGCTGCTTTCGATATCGCTGGCGCAACGGCCGGGCGCGCCGAGGGTCCACATCAGCGCCGGCAGGTGGAGGATGGTGCAGGCCATCCCGGCCGACATCACCTGTGACGCATAGGCGCGCAGGGCGCGCAGTTCGCGCGGCGCCGGATCGTGCTCGCTGCCGGCGATGACGAACAGGACCCGCAGGCCGGGATTGAACATGCGTGCGCTGTTGAGGCGGGCGATCGGGCCGTAATGGAGGCCGACATCCGCCTGCTCGGGCGCCAGCGGCACCACGGCGACGTCGGCCATGATCAGCGCGGAGCGGCACTCGTGTCCATCGCGGCAGTCGGTGTCGATCACGACTTCCGAAAAACGTGGATACAGGCGTTCCAGCTCATCGGGCAAGCCGGAACCGCCTACGGCGTGGACGTCCAGCATTGGGGCGATGTGGCGGCGTTTGCGCTCCTCGCCCCAGTGACGGCAGGTCTGGGCGGAGGTGGCATCCAGCAGCAGGACCTTGCGGCCGCTGCGTGCCCTCAGCAGGGCAAGATTCTCTGCCACGAGTCCGCCGGCAAGCGGCGGCGCGCAGTGGGCGACGGTGACGATCATGATGCCTGCACTCCTTGCGATGTTGCGATGCAATGCAGTGTAGGCGGCGGGGTATAAAAATTTTCTAAAAAGACAGGCAGGGGCGATAAACGATGCATTTACACGATCGTCATCGTCGGCCCTTGGCTGGGCGAACAGGCATGCGCGCCACCGCTTGCGCCGGTGGCGTGTCTTGCCTCAAGGAATGGAGGGAAGGCGCGGAACGGCGCCGGGCGGTCCGCTCAGTGGCCGGCGGCGACCAGCACCGAAGCCGTGTCGCGCCCTGCCCGCTTGGACTGGTACAAGGCTTCGTCGGCGGTGTGCGCCAGCGCGGCCTGCTCCGGATGCGCGGACCAGGCGATGCCGATGCTGGTCGTGATCCGGCGCGGCTGGCCGTCGACCAGGAAGTCGGCGCGCACCGCTTCCAGCAGCTTGTCGGCGATGCGTGCGCACTCGCGCGCCGAACCGACCTGCTCGAGCACGACCACGAACTCGTCGCCGGCCAGGCGCGCCACGGTGTCGGTGCTGCGCACGGTGGCGGACAGGCGCCTGGCGAACTCGCGCAGCACGGCGTCGCCGCCGGCGTGGCCGAAGCTGTCGTTGATCTGCTTGAAATGGTCGACGTCGAGGTAGACCAGGGCCATCGGCATCGTGCTGCGGCGCGAGCGCGCGATCGCCTGCGCCAGCCTTTCCTCGTAGCTGCGGCGGTTCGGCAAGCCGGTCAGGTGGTCGGAGTGCGCCAGCGCGTGCAGCTGGCGTTCGTATTCGCGCGCGGAAGTCGCATCGGTCGACAGCACGTAGATGCCCTGCACCACGCCGTCGCGCACATGCGGCAGGTAGGTCGAACTGATCACGCGGCGGCGTCCGCGGCGCTCTTCCTCGATCTCGAGGGCCGAGGCATGGCCCTGCAGGCAGCGTTCCAGGGCCGCGCGGCGCGGCGCATAGAAGGTTTCTCCCATCGCATCGAGCACGGTCCTGCCGAGCATGTCGGCGCTCTTCACGCCGAACCATTCCTGGTAGCGCTGGTTGGCGAAACAGTAGCGCATGCCGGTGTCGATGTAGGCGATCAGGGCCGGCACGTTGTCGGCGATGGTGCGCAGGCGTTCTTCGCTTTCGATCACGCGCGAGCGTGACTCCGCCAGCTCGGTGACGTCGTTGATCGCCACCACCGCGCCCATCGCCTCGCCGTCGGCGCCTTCGAGCGCGCGGCCGCTGGCCAGAATGCGGCGCGGCGCGGCGTTGCCGTTGATGATCGTCAGCGATGCGTTGCGGACGATCTCGCCGCGCAGGGCGCGCACCAGCGGAATCCGTGAGGCCTCCAGCGGCGTCACGCCATCGTCTTCGAACAGCCCGTAGTGGCTGCTCCACTGGGCCATGGAGAGGTCGGCATCGTCGGCGCCGAACATGTCGCGCGCGGCGCGGTTGAACAGGGTCAGCCTGCCGTCGGCGCCGCAGGCGGCCACGCCGACGTCCACCGATTCGAGCACGGCGTCGAGCAGCACCTGCTTCCGGCGCAGCGCCTGCTGGGCCTTCATGCGCTGCTCGGCTTCCTGCTCCAGCAGCCGGTTCTTGGCGTGCAGTTCGCGGGTGCGGTCTTCGACGCGGCGTTCGAGCTGCACGTTCAGCTCGCGCAGCGCCAGCTGGGCGGCGTCGCGCGCGGCCACCAGCGCGCCGCTGTTCAGTTCATCCTGCACCATCTGCGCCAGGTCGCGCAGCATGCGTTTCTCACGGTCGCCGAACTCGCGCGGCTGCTGGTCGATCAGGCACAGGGTGCCGAGCGGCTGGCCGTCGACGCTGTGCACCGGCTGGCCCGCATAGAAGCGGATGAAAGGTGAACCCAGCACCAGCGGATGGTCGCGGAAGCGTTCGTCGAGGTGGGTGTCGGAGACCACCAGCAGGTCGTCGAGGGCGATGGTGTGGCTGCAGAAGGCGACCGAGCGCGGCGTCTCGCGCAGGTCGAAACCGACGCGCGACTTGAACCATTGGCGATCGGTGTCGACCAGCGAGACCAGCGCGGTCGGCACATCGAAAGCGGCGGCGGCAAGGCGGGTGAAGCGATCGAAGCGGTCTTCCTGGGGCGTGTCGAGCACGGCCAGCGCGTGCAATGCCTTGACGCGCTCCTGTTCTGCGAGTTCTTGTTGACTGAGCATGAAACGTCCTTGCCGCCACGCGGCCAAGAAAAGAACCGGCAGGGTCGAGGCCGGTGGTCGGGATGGGCGATTCTAGTCCATCAAGATCTGGCTGTGCAGCATCTTTGCAGCCATTGCCATACGGAAACCATTAGTTCGGTTTCAACATACAAGATGAATTGTATAACGAAAATATTTGAGAGAATTCAATATTTTTCTTGAATTCAAGAGTGAGAGCCGGGCTGCCGCCCTGTCCCGCGCCCCAGGCGACTTTGCCTGAAATGGCCTCTCCATGGATTTCACGGCTGCGTGGGCTCTACACAACATATTGTGTGTGTCATCTAACCGAGCTTGAACAGCCGACCTCGTAAGGTGGCGTTTCACCGACGAGAGGACGGCCATGGAACTTTACCAGCAGCATCCGATCCGCCTGCGCATCAACGGCCAGGACCGGGAATTCCAGGTCGAATCCTGGGTCACCCTGCTCGACCTGCTGCGCGAACGCGCCGGGCTGACCGGCACCAAGAAAGGTTGCGACCACGGCCAGTGCGGCGCCTGCACCGTCCTGCTGGACGGCAGGCGCGTCAACTCCTGCCTGGCCCTGGCCGTGATGCAGGACGGGCATGAGGTGACCACCGTCGAAGGCCTGGCCAGCGGCGAAGAACTGCATCCGCTGCAGCAGGCCTTCATCGACTGCGACGCCTTCCAGTGCGGCTACTGCACCCCGGGCCAGCTGTGCTCGGCCGCGGGCCTGATCGCCGAAGGCCAGGCGAAAACCATCGCCGACGTGCGCGAACTCATGAGCGGCAATGTATGCCGCTGCGGCGCCTATCCGCAGATCGTGCGCGCGGTGGCGAGCGTGCTGGAACTCGACCCCGGCGCCCTCGACGAAGGCAAGCCTTTCACGACCGGATCGGTGCTCGCATGAATCCCTTCTCCTTCACCCAGCCGAAAGACATCGACGGCGTGCTGGCGCTGCTCGCGGATGGGGCGCGTCCGATCGCCGGCGGCACCAACCTGCTCGATTTGATGAAGGAAGGTGTGATGCAGCCGTCGCGGGTCGTCGACATCAACGCGATCGCGCCTGCGGGACTCGACCGCATCGAGGAAAGCGGCGATGGCGGACTGCGGCTGGGCGCGCTGGCCCGCAATGCCGATACCGCCTATCACCCGCTGGTCCGCGCGCGCTATCCCCTGCTCTCGAGCGCGATCCTGGCCGGTGCCTCGCCACAGCTGAGGAACATGGCGACCAATGGCGGCAACCTGCTGCAGCGTACCCGCTGCGTCTATTTCTACGACGCCGGCGTCCCCTGCAACAAGCGCGAGCCCGGTACCGGCTGTCCGGCCAAGCACGGCATCAACCGCCAGCTGGCCATCCTCGGCACCAGCGAGCAGTGCATCGCCACCCACCCGTCCGACATGTGCGTGGCCCTGCGCGCGCTCGACGCCGTCGTGCACGTGCGTTCGAGCGCCGGCGAACGCGAGATCCCCTTCGGCGAGTTCCACCGCCTGCCGGGCGAGCGTCCGGAGCTGGACAGCACCTTGCAGCCGCGCGAACTGATCACCCATATCGCCCTGCCCGACGCGCAGCGCTTCGCCGCTCACTCCGCCTACATCAAGGTGCGCGAGCGCCTCTCGTATGCCTTCGCCCTGGTCTCGGTGGCGGCAGCGCTGGACCTCGACGGCGATACCATCCGCGCCGCCCGCATCGCGCTGGGCGGCGTCGCCCACAAGCCCTGGCGGGTCGAACAGGCCGAGCGTGAGCTGGAGGGCAAGCAGGCCGGCGAAGCCGCCTTCATGCTGGCCGCCGAGCGCATCCTGGATGGCGCGCGCGGCTGGGGCCAGAACGATTTCAAGCTGCCGCTGGCGAAGAACGCCATCGTGCAAGCCTTGACCACCGCCACGCGCGGCACCGAATACGCCAGGGGAGAACGAGAATGACGGATCTGATCCCGGACCTGCGCGCGCCGAGCGCGCCGGAAGGCACCGGCCGTGTGCGCAGCGGCATGCACGTCTCGCGCGTGGACGGCCGCGCCAAGGTGACGGGCGCCGCCAAGTACGCCGCAGAACACGAGGCGCCCGGCCTGGCCTATGGCGTGGTCGTCAGCGGCACCGTGGCCAGGGGCCGTATCAAGAGCATCGACAGCGCCGCCGCCGAAGCCGTGCCGGGCGTGGTCGCCGTGCTCACCCACGAGAACCGCAAGGTCAAGATGCGCGGCAACGACCTCGCCTACAAGGACATGACGGCGCCCGGCGGCTCGCCCTTCCGGCCCCTGTACAGCGACCGCATCTTCTACAGCGGCCAGCCGGTGGCGCTGGTGGTGGCCGACAGCTTCGAGGCCGCGCGCCACGCGGCCAGGCTGGTGCGCCTGACCTACGACGTCGAGGAACACGACACCGATCTGCTGGCCAATCTCGAGCGCGCCTATGAACCGCGGCCGCTGAAGGCCGGCTTCACGCCGCCGGGCTCGAAAGGCGACGCCGATGCCGCCTGGGAGTCGGCGCCGGTGAAGATCGAGGCCGAGTACTACAACGGCGTCGAGCACCACAACCCGATGGAGATGCACGCCTCCACCGTGGTCTACGGCGAGGACGGCCACCTGACCGTCTACGACAAGACCCAGAGTTCGCAGAACAGCCGCTGGTATGTCTCGCATGTGTTCGGCCTGTCGAAGGACAAGGTCACGGTGCGCAATCCCTACGTGGGCGGCGCCTTCGGCTCCGGCCTGCGCCCGCAGTACCAGCTGCCGCTGGCGGTGATGGCGGCCCTGCAGCTGAAGCGCTCGGTGCGCGTGGTGCTGACCCGCCAGCAGATGTTCAGCTTTGGCCACCGCCCCGAGACCTGGCACAGGATCAAGCTGGCCGCCGACGGCGACGGCAAGCTGACCGCCATCATCCACGACGCCATCCAGGAGACCTCGCGCCTCGAGGATTACGTCGAGGTGGTGGTCAACTGGTCCGGGCAGATGTACGCCTGCGACAACATCAAGCTGGGCTACAAGCTGGTGGCCAACGACCGCTACACGCCGATCGACATGCGCGCTCCGGGCGCCGCCCATGGCGTGCATGCCTTCGAGGTGGCGATCGACGAACTGGCCTACGCCCTGAAGATGGATCCGCTGGCCTTCCGCCTGAAGAATTACGCGGAAAAGAATCCGCTCGAAGACAAGCCGTATTCCAGCAAGGAGCTGCGCCAGTGCTATCGGCTGGGCAGCGAGCGTTTCGGCTGGCAGGACAGGCCGGTCGAGCCGCGCTCGATGCGCGACGGCGAAGAGCTCGTCGGCTGGGGCATGGCGACCGGCATGTGGGATTCGCTGGTGATGGTGGCGCGGGTCTCGGCCGTGCTGCACGCGGACGGCCGCCTGGTGGTTTCCAGCGCGGCGTCCGACATCGGCACCGGCACCTATACGGTAATGTCGATGATCGCCGCCGAAGCCATGGGCCTGCCGATGGAGAAGGTCACCTTCCAGCTGGGCGACTCGACCCTGCCGCTGGCGCCGGTGGAAGGCGGCTCCTCGCACGTGGCGACGGTCGGCTCCGGCGTCGCCGGCGCCTGCGAAAAGCTGCGGAAGGCACTGCTGAAGATGGCCCAGGCCATGCCCGACTCGATCTTCAGGAAGCTGCAGCTGCGCCAGGTGGAATTCAACGACGGCCGCCTCCACCTGCGCGGCCAGCCGGCCGACGGCGTCGATTTGCGCGAGGTGCTGGCGCATGCCGGCGTCGACCGCGTCGAGGAGAAATTCCTGATGACGCCGCAGATGCTCAAGCAGCGCAAGTATTCGCGCGCCGTGCACTCGGCCGTGTTCTGCGAGGTTCGGATCAACGAGAAGCTCGGCATCGTGCGCGTGACGCGGGTGGTGAACGCGGTCGCGGCCGGACGCATCATCAGCGCCAAGACGGCCGAGAGCCAGATCGTCGGCGGCACCGTGTGGGGCATCAGCCAGGCCCTGCACGAAGAGACCCATACCGACCACCGGCTGGGCCGCTTCATGAACCACAACTACGCCGAATACCACGTGGCCGTGAACGCCGACATCCACGACATCCAGGTCGTGTTCGCCGACGAGGACGACCGCGTGGTCAGCAAGCAGCTCGGCGCCAAGGGCGTGGGCGAGATCGGCATCGTCGGCGTGGCGGCGGCGATCTCGAATGCGATCTTCCATGCTACCGGCAAGCGTTTGCGCAGTACGCCGATGTCGCCGGATAAGCTCTTGATGGGGGATCATGAGGTGCCGGTGCGGCGTAAGCCCTGAACCGTCGGTTCGAGCGGCTGTGGCATCATCCGCATCTGCGAGTCCAACCGGAGATGCCGATGAAATGGTTCATACCGCTGTTCGCATGTCTGCTGTCCGCCTGCGCGGCCACGCCGCCCGCGCAGGCCCCATCCGATCCTGAAATCGCCCAGCTGATGCAGCGCGAAAAGCTGCACGGCCTGGCCCTGGCCGTGATCGACGATGGCCAGATACGGAGCGTACGCAGTTGGGGCTGGCGCAATGCCGAAAAGGGGCTGCCGCTGCAGCCTGATACCATCATGTACGGCGCCTCGCTGACCAAGGCCGCCTTCGCCTACATGCTGCTGCAGCTGGTCGACGAAGGAAAGCTCGACCTCGACGCCCCGCTCGAGCGCCTGCTGCCGAAGCCCCTGCCCGACTACCGGGAACCCGACGACTACGCCGACCTCGCCCGCGACGAGCGCTGGCGCAAGCTCACGCCGCGCATCCTGCTGACCCACTCGGCCGGCTTCGCCAACTTCCGCTGGCTGGAGCCGGACAAGAAGCTGCGCTTCCACTTCGAGCCGGGCAGCCGCTATGCCTATTCCGGCGAGGGCCTGTATATCCTCCAGCTGATCGTCGAACAGGGCCTGAAGCTGGACACCGGCGCGGAAATGCAGCGCCGCGTGTTCGACCGCTTCGGCATGCGCAACACCAGCATGAAGTGGCGCCCCGACTTTGCCGCCAACCTGGCCGACGGCTACGACGAGAACGGCAAGATGGCGCCGCACGACGAACGCAGCCGGGTGCGCGCGGCCGGTTCGATGGACACCACCATCGAAGACCAGGCGAAGCTGTGGGCCGGCATCGTGCGCGGCGACGGCCTGAGCCCGGCCTCGCGCGCGGCCATGGTGAAGGGCTGGCTGCCGATCGTGTCGAGGCACCAGTTCCCGACGCTGGAGGAAAAAACGGCCAGCTGGCCGCAGCAGCTGGCGGCCGGCCTCGGCGTGGTCGGCTTCCGGGACCGCAGCGGCGGAACCGGCTGGTTCAAGGGCGGCCACAACGAGATCACCGCGAACATGGTGATCTGCCTGGACGCCAGGCGCCGCTGCGTGGTGATGTTGTCGAACGACGTGCGCGCCGAGCGCATCTACCCCGAGCTGGCGCGGCGCGTGCTGGGCGAGAACGACATGCCGTGGGCCTGGGAATACAACTTCACGCCGCCGCACTGAAGGCGCACACCTCGCCATCCTCGGGCACCAGCACGCGCGCACGCAAGCCCTTCTCGTCGAGGAAATCGCGCAGCGCCGCGCGCGACAGCACGCAGTGGTTAACGGCTTCCAGGTGGCTGGCGACGATGGTGGCTTGCGGCGCCGCCTGCGCCACCTTCGCCAGGTCGTGCTGGTCCATGATGATGGCGCCGAGGCCCGGCACCTGGGCGTCGCCGCAGTTCAGCACCACGACGTCCGGGCGGTGGGCGGCCAGGCTGTCCTCGACGTGGCGGTTCCAGACCGTGTCGCCGGCCAGGTACAGGGTCGGTTCATCCGGATGGCGGAACACCACCCCGCTCACCTCCCCCATGCGTTCGCCGATCGCGGCCATCACCCGGTCGCTGCCGTGCTGGCCGCCGGTCCTGTGCAGGACGATATCGCCGAACGCCGCGCCGTCAGCGAACACGCGCACGTCCTCGAAACCGTCGGCGCGGAGCTGCCCGGCATCACGCGCGTTCTGGGCAAAGATGGGCAGGCCGCGCGGGACCAGGCGGCGCGCGGCATCGTCCCAGTGGTCGGCGTGCAGGTGGGTGACGACGACGGCGTCCACGTCCAGCAGTTCGCTCAGCGGAACCGGCAGGCCGACCAGGGGATTGGCGAGGTGGCTGTTGGCGGTGCCCGCAAAGCCCGGGTAGGCGCCCTGTTCCGCGAGCAGGGGATCGACCAGCAGGCGCTTGCCGGCGTATTCGATGACGAGGGTAGCGTTGCGGATCTGTTGGACTTGCATGTCGGCTCCTGAAGTAAGTGAACAAGTGAAAGCAAGAGCATTGTGCTGGCCAGCTATCGAGCCTGACAGTGGCCCGCAAGCCGATATCCGATAGAATCGGGCCATGACAACTTCCAAGCCCATCCAGGTTGCCGTCATCGCCTTCGACGGCATGACGCCCTTCCACCTGTCGGTTCCCTGCCTTGTGTTCGGCAGCAGCCTGGGGGCGCAGGCGGCGTTCTCGCTGCGTGTCTGCGGACTGGACGGCGACACCCTCGGCACCAGCGCCGGCTTCGGCATCCGTCCCAGCCACGGGCTCGATGGCCTGGACGCCGCCGACATCGTCGTGATGCCGGCCTGGCACGACGACTGCCGCCCCGCCCCGCCGGCCCTGCTGGACGCGCTGCGCCGGGCGCATGCGCGCGGCGCCTGCGTGGTGGCGCTCTGCCTGGGCGCCTTCCCGGTGGCCGAGGCCGGCCTGCTGGACGGGCGCACCGCGGCCACGCACTGGGCCGCCGCGGACGCGCTGGCCCGCCTTTATCCGAAAGTGAAGGTGGATCCGGAGGTGCTCTACGTCGACGAGGACGAGGTCCTGACCTCGGCCGGCGTCGCGGCCGGGATCGACTGCTGCCTGCACCTGCTGCGCCGCCTGTGCGGGGCCGAGGCGGCGAATGCGGTGGCGCGCCGGCTGGTGGTGGCGCCGCATCGCCAGGGCGGCCAGGCCCAGTTCATCGAACGGCCCTTGCCCGTGTCGCCCAGCGACGGCAGGCTGTCGCGGGTGCTCGACTGGGTCAGCCGCCACCTGGACGCCCAGCACGACCTCGACGCCCTGGCCGCGCGTGCCGCGATGAGCCGGCGTAACTTCACGCGCCACTTCCGCCAGGCCACCGGCATGTCCTTCAAACAGTGGCTGCTGGAGCAGCGCCTGGCCCACGCGCGCAGCCTGCTGGAGGGCAGCGATGCCACGATCGAGATAGTGGCGCAGCGCGCGGGCTTCGGTTCCGCCCTCTCGCTGCGCCAGCATTTCCGGAGCGCGCTGCAGACATCCCCGGCGGCCTACCGCCGCCAGTTCAGAACTTCGTCTCGAGCATCGCCCGCACCTGCAGCACCGTCGGCGTGATCGTGGTGTCGGTCAGGCGGCTGCCGTCCGCGCTTACATAGGTCGACGCGCTGACGTTATCCTGGCGCAGGGTATTCGCCAGCGACATCCGCACCTGGGTCTTGGGCGTGAACTTCCACACGCCGTACAGGTCCAGCGAGCGCTTCACGCCGGCATAGGCATACTGGTTCTGCGAGATGCGCACCGGGCCGCCGTTCTGGAAGCTCAGGCTGCCGCCGAAGGTGGCCGGCAGGCCGTCGAATTTATAGTCGAAGCCGAACGTGCCGGAGAGCGGCGTCTGCTGGTCCAGGCGGTTGTTCGGGCCCGGCACCATCGACAGGCTGGACCAGCTGCGCGTGACGTTGGCGCGCAGGTCCAGCGCCGGCCAGCCCGGGAACATCTGGCGCAGCGGCAGCTTGGCTTCGAGTTCGATGCCGCGGGTATTGGCGGCGCCGTCGTTGACCGGCATCGACACCCACAGGCCGTCGATGAAGAACACGCGCGAGTGGGTGATGTCGTCGATGTGGCGCACATAGGTGCTGGCCGACAGCAGTCCGCCGCCCGGCAGGTAGTGTTCGTAGGCCAGGTCCAGGCCCCAGGCCAGTTCCGGCTTCAGCTCCGGGTTGCCCATCGTGTCCGGCGTGGTCGGGCTGTTGTTCGAGGCGATGCCGC
This sequence comes from Massilia sp. 01N417, assembly GCF_056399645.1. Taxonomy (NCBI): domain Bacteria; kingdom Pseudomonadati; phylum Pseudomonadota; class Betaproteobacteria; order Burkholderiales; family Oxalobacteraceae; genus Massilia; species Massilia sp. 01N417. Next base: position 101,515 of record NZ_JBFTRS010000016.1, read on the forward strand.
GGCGCGGCACCAGCTGCGCCACGTTGGGCGCCTTGTAGGTGCGCGTGATGCCGGCGCGGATCTGGTCGTTCTTCGAGCCCGGGATCTTGTACAGGGTCTGGAACAGCGGGCTGAAGACGCTCGAACGGTTGTCGATCGCGGCGTAGCTGTTGCCTTCGCTCTTGATCTGGATGCCTTCCCAGCGCAGGCCGAAGTACACCGACCATTGCTGGGTCACGCTCCACTCGTCCTGGGCGAACAGGGCCAGGCGGCGCACGGTGGCGTCGAAGCTCTCGTCGCGGTTGACGATCGGCGCGCCGACCGTCGTCGTTTCATGCTGCAGGCGGGTCTCGTTGCGCAGGCTGTAGGCGCCGTCCCAGCCGACCGCGATCGCATGGCCCTGGCCCACCGGACGCGAATACTTGCCGGTGCTGCTCCAGCCCTTGTCGCTGAAATCGCTGTCGATGTCGCGGTCGAGCGCCAGCACATCGTTCGGGTAGTACTGCAGCTGTCCCACGCCGCTGTCGCGGTGCGCGTAGTTGACGCCGAACTTGGCGTCGATCTTGGCGCCCTCGGGCAGGCGCTTGGTCCACGACAGGTCGCTGCGCAGCATTTCCATCTTGTTCTGGGCATCGGTGGCGGTGGCCACGTAGCGCGGCGGCGCGCCCAGCGAGGTCACCACGGTTTCGGGCGCGTCGCCGCGCGAACGGGCGAGGTTGATGAAGTTCTGCGAGGTGATCACTTCGCCGGCGCCGAGATTCCAGTTGATCCGCGGCGACAGGCCGATCGCCAGCAGGCGGCCGCGGTTGCCATCCCAGGCGACGCGGTGCAGGACTTCGCGCCCGGCCGCGTCATGGCCTTCGGTGACGATGTGCGAAGGACGGTCCTGGCGGCCGTACAGCACGTTGCCGCTCATCGCATACGACATCTTGCCGCTCTTGTCCGACAGCTGGAAGGTCGAGACCGCGCCGTAGGCGCCGTTCTCCGCCTGCACGCCGGTCTTCAGTTCGCGCTGCGCGGTCTGGACCTGGCGCTTGAGGACGATGTTGATGCCGCCGGCGATCGCCTGGGTGCTGTACTCGGCGGTGGCGGCGCGCATGATCTCGATGCGCTCGACCATCTCCGGCGACACCTGGTCCAGCGAGAAGCCCGGCGGCGCCGGCTCGCCGTTCAGCAGGATCTGGGTGTAGCCGCTGCCCAGGCCGCGCATGCGGACGTCGCCGCCGCGGCCCTGTACGCCGCCCACGGTAATGCCGGGCAAGCGCTTCAGCACTTCGCCGAGGGTGGTGTCGCCGTGGCGCAGGATTTCTTCCTGGTTGACGACGATCTTGGTGGCGGTATCGTCGCGGCGGGCGTCGTAGGCGGCAGCCTGGCCCTTGACCTCGACCTGCTGCACCGGGGCCGGCTTGTCAGCGGGTTTGGCGGTGCTGGCCTGGCCGGCGGCGTAGGCGCTGAACATGCCGAAGATGGCGGGCGATGCGAGGAGCAGGCGGACGAGGTGCTGGGTGTTCTGGCGTGACATGGTTTTTGTTGTTAGCGATGAGCTGTTGATCGAGCCCGCATCATGCCGTCCAGTACGTACAGCCGACAGGCCGATGCGACGAAGTGCCAGAAATACGGCGCGAAATGCTGCATGGCCATATGTACGGTAGGGCACTGTCGACCCGTTTTACATATTCGTGACGGGTAAGCACCCTGAATTGTTAAATTCTTTTGCAAATCAAGGGCCTGGATGAGCAGGCGCATTCCTTGCTTGTTAAATGGAATCATTTCTGGAGACACATATGTTCCGCAAGATTCTCTGCCTCGCCGCCACCGCCCTCGTCACCCAGGCCGCTTCGGCGAATGTCCTCTATACCTGGCAGCAGGTGAGCCACACGGATGCGACGCCGCCCGGCCTGCATCTTGCGCTCGAATTCACCGACGCTGCCGTCGCCCAGGGCACACTCTCCCTGAACGTCGAGAACCAGTGCATGTTCGGGATCTGCGAGGAACAGCAGGACAGCCTGCTGGCGCTGCACTACTGGTATGCCGGCGACGACGGCCGGCAGCAATGGAACCGCATCGACTACCGCTACGGCGACGAAACCCTGCCCGGCCTGCAGCGCTTGTCGATGACGCTGCAATTCCTGGCGGACGGACGGATGACAGGCACCATCATGGCCAACGACGGCTCCTCGGATTTCACCATGCAGGGCGACGACGGCGTATTCACCATGCTGTGGGCGCACAGCGACCAGCCGGACGGCTGCGGCGCCGCCTACCCTTCCTGCGCCGGCGAGCGCGGCGTGCTGCGCAATGCCGCCCAGGTAGTCGTGCAGCCGCAGGCCCAGGCCTTGCCGGAACCGGCCGGACTGGCCAGCCTGGCGATCGGCGGCCTGGCCGCCTGGCTGGCGCGCCGCCGCCGCCGCGCTACCGTACGCAGGAATGGATGAGAAAAATTGTTACAACTTCCAGCTTGAACTAGCGTGAGGCGTCGTCATCCACCTATCAGGAGGATCGACGATGAGATGCGCACTGCTCGTAGAACATGACCCGCTGGCCTGCGGCGAAATTGCCGCGCTGCTGAAATCGCTCGGCTATATCGTCGCGACCACGGACAGCCCGCGGGCGGCCCTGAACACGGCACAGACGGTGCGCTTCGACCTGATCCTGACCTATACCACCTTCAACGCGGACGACCGCCGTTCCTTCATCGGCGAGATCACCCGGCTGGCGCCGCGCGCGCCCGTGGTCCTGCTGCTCGACGACGAAAGCCACGTACCCCACTACCATGCGGGCCGCGTCGCCGTGCTGGCCAAGCCGGTCACGCTGCGCTCGCTGCGCCGCGTGATCGAGTTCGGCATCGACGGCAACGGCGCCATGCCCTCCTATGCGATGCAGCCGCCGCCGCGCGACGAGCGGCGGCGCCAGGGGCAGCGGCGCATGCGGCCGCGCTGAGCGCCGGCGCTAGGGGCGCTCGACGCTCGCTACCAGCCCCCGCCTGCCCTTGCGGTCGAAGGCCGCCACCTTGATCGTGCCGCGCGCCGTGATCGGCCCCGTGACGGGCTTGCTGGCGGGCGTGGGATCGCTGCCGTCGGCCGTATAACGCAGCGTGATCCCGGGCAGCGCATGATTCACCAGCACCTGCTCGCCCTCCACCATCAGGCCTGGCGGCGCGATACGGTAGGCCACGCCGGCCTGCTCGAGGTCGAGGCGCGGCAGCACGCGCTGGCCCAGCGCGTTCACGAAGCCGGACCAGGCGCGGCGGTGCAGCGCGGCCGCCTTCGCCGCATCCTGCTCGGTAGCCCAGGCGGGATCGGGCGCCCAGGCCCGTTCCGCCACCGCCAGCAGGCGCGGCATGACCAGATAATCGATGCGGCCCGCTTCGCGCACGGTCTCGGTGAACAAGGTCGCTTCCAGTCCGCGCACGTGGCGCTTGCCGTAGTCGGTCAGGCCGTCCTTGCCGATGCGCGCCGACTCGGGGGCATTCCTCAGCATGTCGAAGGGGACGAAGTCGTAGACGGTATCCAGCTCGACGTAGTCGTTCCAGTTGACGCCCGGCTCTTCCGGATTCGGGTTGGCCGCCATGTCCAGGTACATGGCACCGACCGGCGCCAGAACGATGTCGTAGCCGCCGTTGGCGAGGCGGTTGGCGAAGTCCTCGGCGCCGCGCGAGTTATTCCATACCCAGGCGGTGAAGCCGCGCGTCGTGAAGCGCGGATTCGGGATCAGCTTGCTGCGGCCGGCGAGCGCCGTCTTGCGCGCCGCCAGCTCTTCCCAGCCGGAAGTGCGCAAGCCGTGCCGGCGCATGATGCCGTCGACGCGGTCGTAGAAGTAGTCCCACAGGTCGGCCGTCGATTCCAGCTTTTCCTTGCACATGCGCGCGAGGCTGGCGGGCGAGCGCTCCCATGCGCCGTTCGCCAGTTCGTCGCCGCCCATGTGGATGGTGCGCAGCGGGACACCGGCCTCACGATGCAGCGCCACGATCTGCGCGACCACGTGGTCGATGAAGGCGAAGGTCGAATCGAGGCCGGGATCGATGACGTTGTCGGTGAAGTACTGCGCCGAACTGTACTTCGAGCGGTCGCCGAAATCGTTCAGCAGGTACTTTGCGGCCTCCTTGCCGCCGGCCGCCTTCAGGCGGTGGTAGCGCGCCTCCATCGCCTGCACGGCGGCGCGTGCATGGCCGGGCATCTCGATTTCCGGGATCACCTCGATGTGGCGGGCCTTCGCATGGCGCAGGATCTCGATGTAGTCGGCGCGGCTGAAGTAGCCGCTGCCGCTCGGGTCCTTCGGATCGGGACCGGAACCATAGGCCGGCTGCAGGCGCACGCCGGGCCTGGCACTGTGGCCGCGTACCGCACCGATCGCCGTCAGTTCCGGCAGGCCGGCAATCTCCAGCCGCCAGCCTTCGTCGTCGGTCAGGTGGAAGTGGAACTTGTTCAGCTTGTAGCGCGCCATCAGGTCGAGCCACTTGAACACCGTCTGCTTGCCGTGGAAGTTGCGGGCGACGTCCAGCTGGAAGCCGCGATAGCCGAAGCGCGGGGCGTCGACGATGCTCACTTCGTCCAGCGCCGGTTCCTTTGCACCGGGCAGCGGCAGCAGGTCGCGCAGGGTCTGCAGGCCGTAGGCGACGCCGGCGGCGCTGTTGCCGACGATCTCGATACCGTTCCTGGCGTCGATCGTCAGGCGATAGGCTTCCGGCGAATCCTGGCCCGCGACCTTGCCGATGCCGAGCTGGAGCTTTACACCGCCCGCGGGCAGGGTCTGCGGGAACAGCGAACGTGCCAGCGCCGCTTCGTTCTTCAATGCGGCCGGCGCTTCCACCTTCGGCTGCGCGTCGAGCAGCAGCCTGCCCTCGCCCGCCTGCATCTGCAGGGGCGTCGGCAGCACCGGCGGCACCTCGGCGGGCGGCAGCAGGTCGGCCCGCGCGTTGCGGCGATAGGTGTCGGCCGGCGTCACCACCGGCTTGGCGCCGCTGGTTCCGCGGTCCAGCTGTTCCGGCCGCGTCACCGGCAGCAGCGCGTAGTCGGCGATGGCGACGCCCAGCTCGGGAGCGGCGTCGTAGACCAGGTAGGGACCGGCCGGCGCCTTGGCCAGCTTGATCACCAGGCCCGGGTAGGTATAGACGATGTCCAGCGTCTGGCCAGGGGCCACGCCCTGGAAGCCCGGCCCCGGCAGGATGCGGAACAGGCTGCCCGCGACCTGTTCGAGCACCAGATTGCCCGGCAAGGGCCCTGGCATCATGCGGTCCAGGCAGTTGAAGTACAGCGACCAGCCCTGCGGCGGCAAGGGCCGATTGTCGTGGTTGGTGAGGATCAGGCGCGCCTGCGAGCGTCCGCGCGGGACCTCCGGGCTGAACAGGTTGCGCTGCAGTTCCCAGCGCAGCTGCAGCCTTGTGGCGCTGGCGACGCCGCCCAGGGCGGCCGCCGCTTCCTGCCTGGCCGGCGCTTGCGCGATGGCCGGCGTCATCGGCGCGAGCAGCGCCGTCATCAATGCCAGCGTCGCGCCGGCCGCTCCTCGAATCATCAAGCCTCTCTCCAGTTCAGCGCCAGCGGCGGATCTTGTGGCCGCTCGCGGCATACCAGAGGATCAGCGCATAGCAAGGCAGCAGCAGCCAGTAGGCGCTGCGCGGGGTGATGATGTCCGCCAGATGGCCGTAGAGCAGCGGCAGCAGCGCCCCGCCGGCGATCGCCATCACCAGCACCGCCGAGCCGCTGGCGGTATGCCGCCCGAGTCCCTGCAAGGCCAGCGGCCAGATCGCAGGCCACACCATCGCATTGGCCAGGCCGAGCAGCGCCAGGAACATCACGCTGTCCGGCACCAGCGGCGCACCGCTCCAGCCGAGCAGCGCCTGCGACAGCGCGGTGTCCGTGGTCGAACCGGTGGTCACGCCGATCGTCAGCAGGACGCCGACGAGGCCCGACAGCACCAGCGCCCGCTGCTGCGACATGAAGCGCGGGATCGCCACCACGCCGACCAGGTAACCGATCACCATGCACACCATGGTGTAGGACGTCAGCACACCGAAATTGGCGACCTTCAGCTCGTGGCCATACAGGCCGATGGTGTCGCCGGCGATCACCTCCATGCCCACATACCCGAACAGCGCCACCGCGCCCAGCACCAGCTGCGGGAACTGCAGGACCGAGGTGGCGTCGACACGGGCATCGGCACCGTCGGCCTCCGGCGGGATCTCGCGCAGCTTCGAAAAATGGATGAAAGCCATGATCACGAACAGCGCCGCCGCCATGCAGGCATAGGGGAAGACCAGCCGCTGCGCCAGCACGGCCTCGGACGCGGTATCGATATTCTTCAGCATCAGGCTGGTGAAGATGAGCGGCACGACGATGCCGGCACCCTTGTTGAAAAGGCCCATGATGCTGATCCGCATGGCGGCGCTCTCGCGCGGCCCGAGACAGACGATGTAGGGATTGATGGCGGTCTGCATCAGGGTCATGCCGGTGGCCAGCGTGAACAGCCCGGCCAGGAACAGCTCGTAGTGCCGGCTCTGCGCGGCGGGAATGAAGAGCAAGGCGCCGATGCCCATGATGCCCAGGCCGAGGGTCATCCCCTTCTTGTAGCCGGTGCGCTTGAGGACCGCGGCAGACGGCAGCGCCATCACGGTGTAGGCGATGTAGAAGGCGAAGGTGACCAGCAGGGCCTGGAAGTTGGTCAGCTTGCAGACCACCTTCAGGAAGGGAATCAGCGAACCGTTCAGCCAGGTGACGAAGCCGAGGATGAAGAACAGGAGGCCGACGAAGAGCATGCCGACGACCACGTCGCGGGTGGCGTTGCTGCCGTGCTGTTCCTGGGGACTTGCGCTCAATTCCATGCTGCGGCACCTCGAGGGTTGTCGATGTGGCATGCTAGCAGTGGCTTTGGGTCAAGTCTATCGATGGACTTGTTTAGCGGACTTGTTTAGTCGCCGCTACCAAACTGGGATGTGAACTGCTCGAGGCGCGCCCATAAAAAAAACGGATTCACGATGAACGCAAATCCGTTTTTTCTTGCCGATACGGCGCCTGCTAGCTGCATGAGGCGCGGCGCCGAGGCTGGCCGATCAGATGGCGCGGATATTGCCCGCTTTTTCGCCCTTCGGGCCGGTCGAGCGCACGAACGAGACGCGCTGGTTTTCGGCAAGGCTCTTGAAACCTTCCGATTGGATGTCCTGGAAATGGGCGAACAGGTCGCCGCCGCCTGCGTCAGGCGTGATGAAGCCGAAGCCTTTGGAGTCGTTGAACCATTTTACGGTGCCGGTTTGAGTAGTCATTTTTAGTCCTTTAAAGATGCATGGGCAACACGCCCGAAACGCACATTCGACCAAGAGGGTGTAGCGGAGGAAATCAAACAGGACCGCCAAAAGGCGAGACGGGAGAGAAAGACCAACAATAACGACGACTTGATGTAGTGCGAGATCCAATATACAGGAGCTTCGGCATTTCACCTAATCATTTCGCGTCATTGTGCAAAAAAGGTTTTTTCACATGAATCGGCCTTGCAGTAAAAACCCAATGTTATCGTTCCGCCATCCAACCCGGTATCTCGAGTGCAATTTTGAAATCGGCGGGCAGCATTTCCGCAATTGCTGTATCTTGTGGACGCGTGACACGACAACCATGAGGCTGAAAACAGAAGTGCTATGAATGATAGAGAGCCCTACGATACAGATGATGCAGTAGCGGCTTTGCATGCCCTGCACTCGGCACTGTCCGACGATCTCGAAGAACTGGAAGCGCGTATCGGCGCTTTGGACCCCGCCCTTGCCGCGGTGGCGCTTCAGGATACGCATCAACTGGCTAATTTTGTCGAGGCCCGTACTGCCTTGTACAGCGGTCTCGCCAGTATCGAAGAAGTGCTCGGCTGGATTCGGTGGAAAACCGAGGAAGATCCGGAGGGCGATGTCGCGGTGGCCATACAGCCGCTGCCGACATTACGCGGATACTCGGTTCATTGACGTCGAATGAATCGGCGGCCAGAATGAAATATCAATTGGAGAATATAAATGAGTAAAAGCCAGGACGCAAAAAAATCCGCAAAAAAAGAGCCCGCGAAGACAGCCAAGGAAAAGAAGGCAGACAAGAAAGTAAAGAAGGAAGAGAAAAAGCGCGCGCAATAATTATTGCGGCCAAAATTTTTCCCGGCACCTGATAATCTTCAGATTGCCTTGGCAACAGCCGAACCCTGTTTCCGGACAGGGCGGCGCCGAATCTCGCAGCGCCCATCCGGCGCGGCGCTGCCGACCGAAGTCCATTTCGGCAATCCCTTCCAGAACATTCTCGATGCACCGGAATCCATCGTCATCTGCCGTGCCCTGCAACGCATGCGGCTTCCACTTCGGCCGCACGGCGCACGACCAGGCTCGGAAGGGCGTGAAACCGGTAGAACTGGCGCAGGCTGTCAGCGGCGAGCGGATGGGGCAAGGCATCGTGCACGACCGTGCGCTCGACCGGCAACCGATGCGCGCGAGGGGACTGGCCTTGCAGTGACAGCGCGGGCACCAGCAGATCGCCGGCGAGCTGGAACCGGGCCGGACTCTGCCATCGCGCAGTGGCAATCCATTCCCGCTCGGCAGCCAGGCGCGGCGAACGGAAACGCGGCAGCACGGCACCGACGGCCTGGCGAAATGCGTCCCAGCATGAGTCCAGTACCTGTTCGGCGTTCCCTTGTCCGAAGCGCCTTGTCGCCTGCACGGAGTAGGTTTCGAACGCGGTAAACATCGCGTCCATGATGGCACGCTGGCTGTCGAGGTCGTAAATGACACGGCCGATGTCGAACCCCCGCTTCTTCGTCGACGTCGCCGGAGCGATGCCAAGCTCGGCGGTGCGCAGGCCGAGCGCATATGGCCGACACTCCCCACTGCGGCCCAGTGCCGCATCCGCGCCATCAAACAGACGCACGATATAGCGGTCGAAATACTGGCCGACGGGGTGCAAGTCACGCGCGAGCGCATTCCCGAAACGACATTCCGGCGTATCCGCTACACGGCTGCGCCGCTCGTCGATGAAACTGCGCAGCAAGGGCAAGGCATAGGCATCCAGCGCTGCCTCGCCGGCAAAGCGGCTGTCGGGTGCCGGCCAGCTACCATCCTCGACCGCGTCGCGCAGTTCCTGGCCGTTTGCGAGGACGTACAGCAGTCGTGGCGGGACCGCGTCCGCGTCGATCGCGTGCGTGAATCCGCGCTGCAGTACCGCGCCCAGTTCGGCGCCGACGACGAGCCGGACGTGCTTGTCAAACGTCATGGGTCATCCCCGGCACACCATGGCACAGGCAGCAGACAACATTCATCGGCACTCCGTTTCGAATTGGCGAGACCGATATCTTGCGCCAGGGGTGCGACAAGGCGTGTCGCGGCAGCGCAAAAGAAAAAAGGCCTTGAAAATCAAGGGCTTTCGAATTCTGGCGGAGAGGGGGATTCGAACCCCCGATAGGCTATGAACCTCCCCTACTCTACGTCAATTTCTATAATGTATTCAATACGTTACGCTAGATCGACTGTACTACAAGAATCGCCGAGCACGTCACGTAAGCCATTGATTCACATGCGGTTGGCATTGGTCAATAGTACAGCTGGGTCAGATCAAACGAGAGGATGTACGAATCAGCTTTCTCGTTGGCGAGGACAAAACCTAGGCCTGAATAAAGTTTGTGCGCTGTCACGTTTGTCTTGCAGACCTCAAGGGAGCACGTCAAAAAGCCGCGCCCACGCATAACCCCCAAGACTGATTGAATGAGTGATTTCCCGATACCGCGCCCGCGCGCATCCGGGTTCACGATCACCATCGTGATAAAGGCCTGCTTCGTCTCCGGGTTATTGCAGTAGTAAGCGACGAAGCCGCTGCAACCATTTTCAAAATGGGCCAATATCTCGGCGCGCTCGCCTATTTTATGTATGTACTCATCGATATCCACACCGTGGACAACATGGGTGGCTACCTGTTCGGCGCGCAGCAGATTCTGTAATTCTTGCGGGAGCATAAATTTCCTATCAGAGCGAGCGCCTCTGAAGAGGCGTATCGAAGCACGCTATATTAGGGCACCTGCTCTCTTTGCTCCAGTGTGGACTTGCCCGCGCCCCCTGGTGCCTGGGCAAGCACTATCCACCCAACGAACTGGGCCAGAGCGAGCGGCGCGGATGGGTAACCAGTCCGATTCCGCCAAACCAGGGTTGTTGAAAACCCCTTCCCAGTCTATTCTGTCAACTTCAAGGAGCGAAGATGGCACGAAAAGACAAATACCCTACCCCACCCGCAGAGACCGTTCATCCTCCAGAACGTGCAGATCAGCTCGTCCAAATTGCCAACGACGCGTTGAACCGGTTTTCTGGCACAGTTGACGAGTTAGAGAAAGCACTCGGCATGCTGATGCTGGGTGACTACGTCGGCTGGAAAGTGCTGGTAGTTATTCATAACAAGCGAACGATCAGGAAGTACGAGGAGATACTCGGTATATCTGTCCGTGACTTCTTCCCAGAGGAAGGGCCAGTTGCGCAACGGTCACTGGGCTACAAAATCGCGACGGAAATCGGCAACTTCTGGAAGGTGGTCAGTGGCGACATCCCCATTGAGGATCGGCGCGAGTTGGCAGGACCAAACGGAACAAAGGGGTAATTAATACCCTTCACAAGGGATATCCAGCACCCCTAGCATAGGGGACATGAATACCCCTAAAAATTTCTTTAGACCGACCCAGGGCGCGCCGATCGCAGCAGCGACCGCGCCAGCGGCCGGTGGTGCGATCGGCATGGACGTGATGCCCAACGATCTTGCGTGAAAACGCATCGGTAACGAGACTCAAGTACACGCATTGCTGCTGTGTTGGGAGGTAGGTGATGTCGGCGACCCAGAGCTGCTCGGAACGCTGTGCTGCCTTGATCGCTGTTTCTGGCTTGAGCAGATTGGGATGCTTGTAAAACCGATGAAAGCTGTCGGTCGTCTTGTGGTATGCCTTGGCCCGCGCCACCAACAGATGGACGCGTTTCAAGGTCGCGAACAGGGCGTCGCGCCCCAGTTTGATGCCAGCAGCTAAAAAGCGACCGTGCAGGAGGTAATGCAGCTTTCGGCCACCGATGCGTGGTTGGCGTCGGCGAACTTCCCGCACCAACTCCTCGACCTTGCCGTCACGCTCCTGCAAGGCCACTTCGGCCCGGATCTGCTGGTAGTACGCCTGCCGGCTGATACCAATGAATTTGCACGCCTTGGCGAGACTCAAGCCCGCTAGTGGTCTCTGCTCGATGACTCGCCTGAAGGCTTTTTTGGCAGCTTGACCCCGTACTCCTTCCGGATCACTTCCAGCATCGCTTCAAACAACTGCGCCTTCTGGTTCGCATCCTTGAGTTGCGTTTCCAGTTCCTTGATGCGCTGCTCTGGCGTCTGCGGTTTGGCTTGTTTGCTCACGGGATCGCTCCTGTGCTGGTTCGGTCCCTTGAGGCTACCCCAATCCTGCCGACCATGCTTGCGCAACCAAACCAGCACCGTCGATCGTCCCTGGATTCCATAGCGGCGTTGGGCCTGCTTGTACGTCAACTCGCCTTTTTCCACTTCGTCGACAACGGCAAGTTTAAAAGCCAGCGTGTAATCGCGCTGTGTCCGTTTTTCCCTGGTAACCATCGAACACTCCTCAGAAGTGTCAATCTATTCCAGGACGGGTCATAGGCAAGAAAAAAGCCCTTGAAAATCAAGGGCTTATCTCAAATTCTGGCGGAGAGAGGGGGATTCGAACCCCCGATAGGCTATGAACCTATACACGCTTTCCAGGCGTGCGACTTAAACCACTCATCCATCTCTCCTGATGGGTTTTCGCATGTCTGCGAAGCCGCCTATTATAGCAAGGATTCCCAGCAGTACAAGAGGGACAATCCAAGCGTCACGCTGCCTCCAGCCGGCGCCGCCACGGCCGCAGCACCTGCCGCACCGGATTCACCTGAGAACCGGCCTCCTCCGCAGCGATCAGGCCGCGCCGCTTCAGGTGCCGCAACGCCACTTGCACCGCCGACTTCGACAGGCCCGTCTTCACCGCGATCGCCTGCAGGCTGGCCGGCACCTGGTCGCGGCCGAGCGCCTGGGCGCTGTGCAGCAGGAACAGGTAGACCACGAMCGCGGCCGGCCGCCGGTCGTGGCCGACCAGGTCGGGCATGAGGACGTCGAACACGTAGGCATCGAGCGAGGACTGGCGGGTAGTCATAAAAACTATAGTGGTTAAAAGCACACAGCCAACGATGCTGCCACGATAATGCCGGTCATTACAAGCAAAAACAGAAAGCCTCTCCATGATCACCCAACTCAAGTTCGTCAGCATCCCGGTGTCCGACCAGGACCGCGCCCTCGCCTTCTACACCGAAAAACTCGGCTTCGAAATCGCCACCGACCAGCCGATGGGCCCGGGCAAGCGCTGGATCGAGCTGCGCGTGGCGCGTTCGAGCACCCGCGTCGTACTGTTCACGCCGGATGGGCAGGAAGACCGCATCGGCACCTTCTTCAACGGCTCCTTTGCCTGCGATAACGTGGAGGCGACTTATCGCCAGCTCAGCGCGCGGGGTGTCGACTTCATCGAGCCGCCTACTTCGCAGCCCTGGGGTTCGTTTGCGAAGTTCCAGGATCCGGATGGGAATACGTTCGTGCTGTCTTCTTCGTAAACCGCAACTTGGGTCCCCGCCTTCGCGGGGACGACGTGCATGCTGTAACTTTTTAGTAGCGTTTTGCGATCCTTACGCTTATCCCTGTTCCATATCCACCGCTGGTGATATTGTTGCCAAATTAAAACTCTTGGCACCTGGCCGTGAAACGCAAAGCCCTTTATCTCGTCATCTTCGCCGTCGCCGCCGCAGGAGCGGGTTCCGGCACCTGGATCGCTTCCCGCAAGCCCGGTACGCCGGCGCCGCAAGCCGCCGGGCCGGCCATGAACGTCAGCGCCATCTCGGCCGACCTGGGCCGCATGCTGGAGGCCTACCGCAAGATGATCGTGCTGACGCTCGACGAAGACGCCCTGCCGGAAGCGGCGAAGGCGCAGACGCATGAAGTCGGCCAGCAGCTCTTCCACGAGAACCAGGAACGGACGGCCAAGGTCGACGAGGCGCTGGCCAGGCTGCTGGCGTCCGGCGACCCGCGCCGCTTCGACGCCGTCGACAGCCTGCTCGATTACGTCGAGTCGAACGAGGGCCTGTACGACGCCGACCGCCTCGCCTTCCGCGAGCTGGTGCAGTCGCTGCAGGCTCACGTCGCGCAGGATTCGTCGCTGCCCGCCATCAAGCTGCACAAGCGCATCTCCGAAGACCTCGATGCGCTGGCCGAGATCGAGCGCAACTACGAGAAGGAGATCCGCGCGGTGTTCGGGCGCTACGAGTCGCGTTCGATCGCCCTCAAGCGCGAGAAGTGGGACAGCTACGTCGCCCACCTGAAGACGATCTATCAGCGTGACCGCATCCTCAAGGATTACGGCGTGGTCCTGCCCTACCCGTCCAGGCCCGAACCGGCGGACCCCGGCCCGCCGCCGCAGGCGCAACAGCCGCAGAAGGAAGAAGACGAAATCTTCGGCAAGGCGCTACCGAAGAAGACCATCGTCCTGACCTTCGACGACGGCCCGCACCGCCGCTACAGCGAAGAGATCGCCGCCATCCTCAAGCAGTACGATGCGCCGGCCGTGTTCTTCAGCGTCGGCCGCAACCTCGGTTCGCTGGATGCGAACGGCGCGGCCCACCTCAATGCCGGTGCGGACGTCAGCCGCAAGCTGAAGGCGGCCGGCTATGTGCTGGCGAATCACAGTCTCACGCATGCCCAGCTGTCGAAGCAGAGTGGCGACGGCCTGAAGGCCGAGATCCTCGGCACCGATACCCTGCTGAAGGCGGTCGACCCGCAGCGATCGAGCCTGTTCCGTTTCCCCTACGGCGCGCGCAACAAGGAAGGCATGCACATGCTGGCCAATGCGCACCTGAAATCGGTGATGTGGAATATCGATTCGCTCGACTGGGCCGATCCGGTGCCGTCCTCGATCGCCGACCGCGTGCTGCGCTCGGTCGAGAAGGAAGGCCGCGGCATCATCCTCTTCCACGACATCCACGAGCGCACCGTCAAGGCCCTGCCGCTGGTGCTGGAGAAGCTTGCGGCCGAGGGCTACCAGTTCGCCGGCTGGGATGGCAAGACCTTCAAGGCGAGCGGCAACGCTGCGCCCGCCCCGGTCCCGCGCGCGGCCGCCGCCGGTTATGCGAATTCCTGGGCGATCCTGGTCGGCATCGACGAGTACAAGAAGTGGCCGCGCCTGCAGTATGCGGTGCGCGATGCCGAGGGCGTCGGCCAGGTACTGGTGCAGAAGTTCGGCTTCGCGCCCGAACGCGTGCTCACGCTGAAGAACGAACAGGCCACGCGCGCCGGCATCCTCGGCGCCTTCCATGATTTGCTCGAGCGCGGCAAGAGCGCGGGCGGGCTGCAGCCGAACGACCGCGTCTTCGTGTTCTTTGCCGGTCACGGCGCCACGCGCAAGCTCAGCTCGGGCCGCGACCTCGGCTACATCGTTCCCTACGATGCCGATCCGGATAACCTCTCGACCGATGCAATCCCGATGACGGAAATCCAGAACATCGCCGAGAGCCTGCCGGCCAAGCACGAGCTGTTCGTGATGGATGCCTGCTATAGCGGCCTCGGGCTGACGCGCGGCGGCGCCAACGCGTCCTTCCTGCGCGAGAATGGACGTCGCCTGGGCCGCCAGATGCTGACCGCCGGCGGCACCGACCAGCTGGTCTCCGACGGCGGCCCGAACGGCCACTCCATCTTCACCTGGACCCTGCTGCAGGGCCTGGGCGGCAAGGCCGACCTGAACGGCGACGGCCTGATCACGGCGACCGAGCTGGCGGCCTATGTGGCGCCGGCAGTGTCGAGCGTGTCGCGCCAGACGCCGGCCTTCGGCAGCCTGCCGGGATCGGAGGGCGGCGACTTCGTGTTCGAGCTGCCGGAAGAGACCGAGTTCCTGAATACGAACACGGCCCAGCTGTCGAACGATGCGATCGCGTTGAACACGAAGCTGGATGCCAAGGGCCCGGCGCCGGCGCCGGGCGCGCCCCTGACTGTCGTCGTGAAGGACCTGCAGGGCGGCAGCGCGACGATCACTGCGCCGGCCGCGGTGCCGGTGTCGGGCCGCCAGCAGGCCCAGCGCGCCAACGATCACGGCCTGCAGCTGTACAAGGAAAAGCAGTACGCCCAGGCCGAAGCGCAATTCACGGAAGCCTTGAAGCTGCGGCCGAATTTCGCGCTGGCGGCCAACAATCTCGGCTTCGTGTTCTACAAGCAGGACAAGTATGCGGAGGCGGCACGCTGGTTCGAGAATGCGATCAGGATGGACCCGTCGCGCGCGATCGCCTATATGAACCTGGGCGATGCGTATGCGCGCGCCGGGCAGTTCGAGAAGGCCAGGTCTGCCTATAAAACCTACCTGGAACTGGCGCCTGGTGGTAGTGGTGCGGGGTATGCTAGACAGCAGCTGGAAAAATTGTAGGGTGGGCACCCTGTGCCCACCCGACGAACTGCTTGAGGTAATAATTATGGACATGAAACGCATCAACGCCGGCAAACTCCGCGCCATCGGCTACGACCCGAAAGAACGCATCCTGCGCGTCGAATTCGACGACGGCAGCGCCATCGACCATGCCGGCGTCGGCAGCGAGGTCTGGAGAAGGTTCTCGACCTCGGGCGCGGCCTGGAGTTTTTACCGCGACAATATCGAGGAAGAGTTCGCCGGCAAGCGCGGACGCGCCGCGGTTGCCGGCCAGCGGGCCGAACTCGATGCCTTGTTCGGCGGCGGTGGCGCGGACGAAGCGCTAAAGAAGCCGAATCCGCTGGACGCCCTGTTCAGGCAGCCCGGGGAAGAATAAAAAAACGCCGCACCATTTTCACGGTGCGGCGTCAACTCTGCTATCGATCACTATAAATCGTTAAGCCGATTCCTTCAACTGCTCCAGGATGGCCGGGTTTTCCAGGGTCGACACGTCCTGGGTGATGCTCTCGCCCTTGGCCAGCACGCGCAGCAGGCGGCGCATGATCTTGCCGCTTCGCGTCTTCGGCAGGTTGTCGCCGAAGCGGATTTCCTTCGGTTTGGCGATCGGGCCGATCTCCTTGCCGACCCAGTTGCGCAGCTCGGCCGCCAGGGCCTTGGCTTCGTCGCCGGTCGGGCGCGCCTGCTTCAGCACCACGAAGGCGCAGACGGCTTCACCGGTGGTCTCGTCCGGCTTGCCGACCACGGCGGCTTCCGCCACCATCGGATGGGCCACCAGCGCCGATTCGATCTCCATCGTGCCCATGCGGTGGCCCGAGACGTTCAGCACGTCGTCGATGCGGCCGGTGATGGTGAAGTAGCCGGTGTCCTTGTTGCGGATCGCGCCGTCGCCGGCCAGGTAGTATTTGCCGCCCAGTTCATCCGGGTAGTAGGCGCTGCGGAAACGGTCCGGGTTGTTCCAGATGGTGCGGATCATCGACGGCCACGGACGCTTGACGACCAGGATGCCGCCCTGCCCGTTCGGCACGTCGGCGCCGGCTTCATCGACGATCGCGGCCATGATGCCCGGCAGCGGCAGCGTGCAGGAGCCCGGCACCATCGGGGTCGCGCCCGGCAGCGGGGTGATCATGTGGCCGCCGGTCTCGGTCTGCCAGAAGGTGTCGACGATCGGGCAGCGCTCGTTGCCGACGTTCTTGTAGTACCACATCCAGGCTTCCGGATTGATCGGCTCGCCCACGGTGCCCAGCAGGCGCAGGCTGGACAGGTCGAAGCTCTTCGGATGCACTTTTTCATCCGCATTCGACATCTTGATCAGCGAACGGATCGCGGTCGGCGCGGTGTAGAAGATCGAGACCTTGTGCTTGGCGACGGTTTCCCAGAAGCGGCCGGCGTGCGGGAAGGTCGGCACGCCTTCGAAGATGACCTGGGTGGCGCCGACGGCGGTCGGGCCATAGGCGATATAGGTGTGGCCGGTGACCCAGCCGATGTCGGCGGTGCACCAGTAGACGTCGTCCGGCTTGATGTCGAAGGTCCACTTCATCGTCAGCGCGGCCCACAGCAGGTAGCCGCCGGTGCTGTGCTGGACGCCCTTCGGGGTGCCGGTCGAGCCCGAGGTGTAGAGGATGAACAGCGGGTGTTCGGCATCGACCCATTCCGGCTCGCACTCGGCCGCCTGGCCGTCGACGACGTCGTGCAGCCACAGGTCGCGGCCTTGCTGGAAGTTGATGTTGCCGCCGGTGCGCTTGTAGACGATCACGTCCTTGATGGTGTCGCAGCCGCCCATCGCCAGCGCTTCGTCGACGATGGCCTTCAGCGGCAGGGCCTTGCCGCCACGCATCTGCTCATCGGCGGTGATGATGGCCACCGCGCCGGCGTCGATGATGCGTTCCTGCAGCGATTTCGCCGAGAAGCCGCCGAACACGACCGAGTGGGTCGCGCCGATGCGGGCGCAGGCCTGCATCGCGGCCACGCCTTCGATCGACATCGACATGTAGATGATGACGCGGTCGCCCTTCTTGATGCCGCGGGCCTTCAGGCCGTTGGCGAATTTGCAGACGCGCTCGTACAGCTCGCGGTAGGTGGCGCGGGTCACCTGGCCGTCGTCGGCTTCGAAGATGATCGCGGTTTTATCCGCGTTGCCGTTGGTGAGGTTGCGGTCGAGACAGTTGTACGACGCGTTCAGCTGGCCGTCCCCGAACCACTTGTAGAACGGTGCGTTCGATTCGTCGAGGGTCTGGGTGAAAGGCTTCTGCCAGTCGAGGTTCTCGCGGGCCAGCCTGGCCCAGAAACCTTCGTAGTCGCTGGCGGCTTCGTCGCACAGCTTGCGGTATGCATCCATTCCGGAGATGGTTGCGTTGGCGGCGAAATCGGCGGGCGGGTTGAACACGCGGTGCTCGTGCAGTGCGCCCTGCTCCATGTCCTTGTTGGTCTCGTTCTCAGCCATACTAGTCTCCACAGTAGTAGTTTTGCCACATACCATATGCGTGCTCGCTTACTGAGCCCTTACAGACCAGCCTGTGCCATAACAGCAGCGCGGCACGCCTTCCGGCATCCCGGAATCATTCTACCAACCTTTCCGGAACATCGAAGGCCAAGCCAGCCATCCGTTACGGGTGTAGAATGTCGAGCTGTCTTGACCACGGCCGTTCACCGGCTTTCAACGCAGATGCCCGATTTGCAATCCCCTTCCGATGCGCGCAGGCGTTCCGCCCTTGCCAGTTTCATGTTCGCCAGCCGCTGGCTGCAGCTTCCCCTCTACCTCGGCCTGATCCTGGCGCAGTGCGTCTACGTGTTCCATTTCTGGGTCGAACTGAAGGACCTGGTGTTCGCCGCGATGGGCAACGAGGACGCCCTGCAGCACATCTTCCAGGCCGTGGCCGTACCCGGCGCGCCCCTTCCGGACAAGCTGAACGAAACCACCATCATGCTGGTGGTCCTGGGCCTGATCGACGTGGTGATGATCTCGAACCTCTTGATCATGGTGATCGTCGGCGGCTACGAGACCTTCGTGTCGCGCATGTATCTCGAGGGCCATCCGGACCAGCCGGAGTGGCTGTCGCACGTGAACGCGTCGGTACTGAAGACCAAGCTGGCGATGGCGATCATCGGCATCTCCTCGATCCACCTGCTGAAGACCTTCATCAATGCAGGCTCGTACCACGAGAAGGTCCTGATCGCGCAGACTGCCATCCACATCACTTTCCTGCTGTCGGCAATGGCGATCGCCTACACCGACCGCATCATGACCAACACCGCAAGCACCACCAAACACTAACCCTGAACGAGAACGAAATGACTGTCATCAAACAGGACGACCTGATCGAATCCGTCGCCGCCGCACTCCAGTACATCAGCTACTACCATCCTGCCGACTACATCCAGCACCTGGCGCGCGCGTACGAAGCCGAGCAGAGCCCGGCCGCCAAGGATGCGATCGCCCAGATCCTGACCAACTCGCGCATGTGCGCCGAAGGCAAGCGCCCGATCTGCCAGGACACCGGCATCGTCAACGTGTTCCTGAAGGTCGGCATGAACGTGCGCTTCGAAGGCTTCGGCAGCGGCTCGATCACCGACGCCGTCAACGAAGGCGTGCGCCGGGCGTACAACTTCGCCGACAACAAGCTGCGCGCCTCGATCGTCGCCGACCCGCACTTCGAGCGCAAGAACACCAAGGACAACACCCCGGCCGTGGTGCACGTGGAGCTGGTGCCCGGTAACACCGTCGACGTCATGGTCGCTGCGAAAGGCGGCGGCTCGGAGAACAAGACCAAGTTCGTGATGCTGAACCCGTCCGACTCGCTGGTCGACTGGGTGCTGAAGACCGTGCCGCTGATGGGCGCCGGCTGGTGCCCGCCGGGCATGCTGGGCATCGGTATCGGCGGCTCGGCCGAGAAGGCGATGCTGATGGCGAAAGAGTCGCTGATGGAAGACATCGACATGTACGAGCTGAAAGCACGCGGCCCGCAGAACAAGCTGGAAGAGCTGCGTATCGAACTGTGCGACAAGATCAATGCGCTGGGCATCGGCGCCCAGGGCCTGGGCGGCCTGACCACCGTGCTGGACGTGAAGATCAATATGTACCCGACCCACGCGGCATCGAAGCCGGTGGCGATGATCCCGAACTGCGCCGCCACCCGCCACGCCCACTTCGTGCTGGACGGCTCGGGCCCGTCCTACATCGAACCGCCGGCACTGTCGACCTGGCCGGACGTGAACTGGACCCCGGACACCCAGAAGTCGAAGAGCGTGAACCTGGACACCCTGACCAAGGAAGAAGTCGCGTCCTGGCAGCCGGGCCAGACCCTGCTCCTGAACGGCAAGATGCTGACCGGCCGCGATGCCGCCCACAAGCGCATCCAGGACATGCTGGCCAAGGGCGAGCAGCTGCCGGTGGACTTCACGAACCGCGTGATCTACTACGTCGGACCGGTCGATCCGGTGCGTGACGAAGTGGTCGGCCCGGCAGGCCCGACGACCGCGACCCGCATGGACAAGTTCACCGACATGATGCTCGAGAAGACCGGCCTGATCGCGATGATCGGCAAGGCCGAACGCGGCCCGGCGGCGATCGAGGCGATCAAGAACCACAAGTCGGCCTACCTGATGGCGGTCGGCGGTTCGGCTTACCTGGTGTCGAAGGCGATCAAGTCGGCCAAGGTGGTCGGCTTCGAAGACCTGGGCATGGAAGCGATCTACGAGTTCGAAGTGAAGGACATGCCGGTGACCGTGGCCGTGGATTCCACCGGCACCTCGGTGCACCAGACCGGCCCGAAGGAATGGGCTGCGAAGATCGAATCGCTGAAGGGTATTCCGGTCAACGTTGCTTGATGCGTCTTCGTGGGCACGGGGTGCCCACCCTACGGGAAACCGCCCGGCGCAAGCCTGGGCGGTTTTTTTATCTCTATTTTGGGCCGAAGCCGCGAATCCGGCCGTCCCTGTCGAGATCGAAACCCCAGGCCTGGGCCTTGGTGCCGTGACGGACGCGGTAGACGCGGTCGATGCCCTTGTCCGTCTCCTTCTCCGACACCAGCACGACCTCCTCCGCAGGCGGCATCGAGCGCAGGAAGGGCACCAGGAAGTCCTTGAAGGCCGGGACGAACTGTTTGCGCGCGTCCTCGGTGAAGCGGCTGTCGTCGACCTTGCCGGCGGCGCCGTCGACGAGGACCTGGCGCAGCGCCGCGCTCAGCCCGGGCCGCGCATCCGCGATCCCCTCCGGCATCGCCGGCTTCGACGGCGGATAGAACAGTTCCGCCACGCCCTTGGCCAGGTAGGGATACAGCTTCTGGCCATTGGTCAGCACGATGAAGGTCGCGCGCTCCGCCGGCAGGCGCAGGATGTCCGACAGCGCCGGACCGCCGGAATGGCCGACCGTCTTGCGGCCATTGAATTCGCCGACCACCCAGCCGATGCCGAAGCCGTTGACCTTGCCGTTGCCCAGCTGCGCCGGCGTCCACATCGCCTGCATGGTCTCTTGGCGAAGGAAACGGCCCTTGTCGAGCGCCACTGCCACCTTCGCAAGGTCGGACACGGAGGCCAGCAGGCCGCCGGCATCGTAGCTGAGCGGCCCGAAATGGAAGCTGAAGTTCCTGTGGCGGCCGCCGCTCCAGTCGTAGACGCCGGCCCGCTTCGGGACCACCGCGGTGTTGCGCATGTTCGGCTCGCCGCTGCTGTATTCGAAATCGGCCTGCAAGCCCAGCGGCCCCGTCACGTACTGCTTGAGCGCCTGCGGATAGGGCATGCCGGCCGCCGCCTCGATCACTTTCGCCAGCACGGTATAGCCGCCGATGCCGTATTCGCTCGATGCGCCCGGCGCGTGCGCGAGCGGCATGGCGGCCGCCGCGGCGACATAGTCGTCCAGCGTGGCATCCGGCTTGACCTTGACGTTGTCCGGGATGCCGGACGAGTGGTCGGCCAGGTGGCGCACCGTGATGGCTTGCCAAGCCTCGGGCGCGTTCGACAGATACTGGGCGATGCTCGCGTCCAGCGACAGCTTGCCCGCCTCCTGCAGGCGCATCAGCAGCATGCCGGTAAACGGCTTGGTGGACGAGGCGAGCTGGAACGCGGTATCCGGCGTGACGCGCTGCTGCCATTCCAGGTTCGCCAGGCCGTAGGTGTGGAGCTTGGCGATCCTGCCGTCCCTGACGATGGCGACCGCGGCGCCCGGCAGGTGGTTCAGCGCCATCTGCTTGCGGATGTAGTCGTCGACCCGGTCGGCGTGGACCGGCGCGGCCGCGATGCAGGCCAGCGCCAGGCCGGCGATGGCGTTTCCGATGGCTTGAGGCATGGCGTCTCCATTATTCGCTGCCGAAAATATAGCAGCGAAGCGCGCCGCCGCCTCCCCCCAGGCATGGTAGGGCCGTCGCGTGCTACCATCTCCGCATGAATCTGCCCTACCTGCCCAGCGACGCCCCGGTCGGCATCTTCGATTCCGGTGTCGGTGGCCTCTCGATCCTGCGTCATATCCGCGCCCAGCTGCCCCACGAACACCTGATCTACGTGGCCGATTCCGGCTTCGCCCCCTACGGCGACAAGCCCGAACAGGTGGTGGCCGAACGTTCGCTGGCCATCGCCCGCTTCCTCGCCGCCCGCGGCGCCAAGGCCCTGGTCGTGGCCTGCAACACGGCGACCATCGCCGCCGTGAAGCTGCTGCGCGCACGCTTTCCGGAGATGCCGATCGTCGGCGTCGAGCCTGGCCTGAAACCGGCGGCGGCGGCCAGCCGCAACGGCAAGATCGGCGTGCTGGCCACCGAGCGGGCCCTGGCCGGCGCCAAATTCCTGAAGCTGCGCGACGAGATCGCGCAAACCACCGGCGCCGAATTCCTGCTGCAGCCCTGCAAGGGCCTCGCCGACCAGATCGAATTCGGCGAACTCGATTCGCAGGAAACCTCCGCCATGCTGCGGCGTTACATCGTGCCGCTGCTGGCGCAAGGCGCCGACACCCTGGTGCTCGGCTGCACCCACTACCCGCTGGTGCAGGCCTCGATCGAACGGGTGATCGAGGACGAAGGCGTGCGGGGCGTGACCGTCATCGATACCGGCGAAGCGGTTGCCCGCCAGCTGGGACGCCTGCTGGAAACCGGCGGCCTGCTGCGCTCTCCAGACGCAAACGCGCCGGCCCGCCTGCAAGCCTATACGAGCGCCAGCGCCACGGCCCTGTCGGCGGCGTTCAACAGCCTGATCGGTATCGATCCGCCGGTGGAAGAGACCGGCTTCGACCTGCCGCGCACTGCTGGGCACATTTAGATTTGCCAGATGGGGAAGGTGCCGCTATAATCTCGTTCTGTCTCGGCAACAACGAGACAGCAAGTAAGACAGTGGTGGCTGTAGCTCAGTTGGTAGAGTCCAGGATTGTGATTCCTGTTGTCGTGGGTTCGAGTCCCATCAGCCACCCCAATAAATTCAAGCACTTAGCCCATTCTTCGGAGTGGGCTTTTTGCTTTCTGGAGTCCGTGTAGGCATCATGTAGGTTTTTGAGTGATGCCGGTTTTCATTACGTACGGATGCTCTCGAGTAGCTCAACACTCTGGCAGGATGCTTATCAGTCCGTCTGCGCGCACGGCCGTCATCTTAGCGACCAGACTGCGCTCGGATACGTCCGCTGTCGACCCAGGCCGTGTAAAAACGTGAAATCGGGCTGCAGGGCCAGCTACTGCAATGATTCAGTTAATTGTGGAGTGCCAGGACGGACTGTGGCGCCCCGTGACCTCTGTCCGAAGCCTTCGGTCGTCCGGGTAAGCGAAGCCTCCATCGCAAGTGAAAACGATGCAGAAAATGGGCATAGGCCCGGATCGCTTCCCGCATGCCGGTGACGCCGAGACCCGCTTTCAATCTCCGGAAATTATAGGCGAGCACGTGCAGACTCATCTCGGTTGCGACGCGCTCCAATCCTTTCGTTAGGAAATGTGTCACCCCCATCCAGGACTTGATCGTCCCGTACGGATGCTCGACTGAGGAACGCCGAATTCGCACGGCATCAGGATTCTGCTCCAGGCGCATCTGCATCTCGTCGAGCACATCTTGATGCTCCCAGCGAGACACTCGCCGTTGCGCACTCGGCGTGCACTTGTCCTTGAGGGAGCATCCCTGGCAGTTCGAACTCCAATACCGGTGGTTCTTCATGTCCTTTTCGATACTCGCAAAGCGCCAAATCAGCGCTTGTCCGGCCGGACAGCGAAACCCGTTTTTCTCTGCGTCGTAAATGAAGTCGGCCTTGTCAAATCTACCGTCGGCCTTGGCGCCGGATGTCTTCGTCGCTGGAACCAGGGCGGTGATACCGGCTTCCTGACATGCCAGGATTTCCTCGCCCTTGAAATAGCCGCGGTCGGCGATTGCAGTGAGCGTCGTGCTACCGACAGCGCTGCGCGCCTTCTTGGCCATGCCGGACAATTGGTCGCGGTCGCTACCGTTATTCGTCACCTCGTGTTCGACGATCAAGTGATGCTTGGCGTCGACGGCTGTCTGCACGTTGTATCCAACGATGCCCGAGCCGCGAGTCCTCATCGAGCGAGCGTCCGGATCAGTCAGCGAAATCTGTGTTTCCCCTGTCTCTTTCAGCTTCGCTTCAATTTCCTTGAGCGCGGCCATCTGCAACTTCAGTGCGGCAATTTTGTCGTTGAGGCGGACAGTTTTTGCTTGCCTGGCGGCCGGCTCCTGTCGGTCGGCCGTGTCGAGCTCAATCAGGTAGCGGCTGATATTGGCTTCAATCTCCTGCATGCGGTGCTTGACCTTGGCATCAGTGAAGTTGCGATCGCTGCTGTTGACGGCCTTGAACTTGCTGCCATCGATCGCTACGACCGCATCCGAAAACAGATCCAGTTGCTGGCAAACCACAACGAACTGACGGCAGACATTGCGAATGGCCTTGCCGTTGTCCTTCCGGAAGTTGGCAATCGTCTTGAAGTCCGGCGCAAGGCGCTGGGTCAGACACATCAATTCGACATTGCGCTGGGCTTCTCGCTCAAGCCGACGACTAGACTGGATGCGGTTCAAGTAGCCATAGATGTAGAGCTTTAGGAGTACAGTCGGATGATAAGCTGGCCGCCCCGTTTTCGCAGGCTGTACGCGCTTGAACCCGAGGCTGGTCAGCTCCAGCTCTTCGACGAAGACATCGACCACACGCACCGGGTTGCCCTCGGCCACGTAGTCGTCGAGAAGCTCGGGCAGCAGCGTGCCTTGCCCTCGATCTTCGCCTTCGATAAACCGCTTCATTTCGCACCCGTATTGATGAGATACTGCGTTAACGTTTACCGGGCCCGGTCCGTTTACCTGGGATTACGTTTTTACACGGCCTGGGCCATGAGCGGACGTTTGGCACGCTGATCAAGCGTAATGCAGATATAGGCAATTAACAGCTACGTCAAGGATGAGAATGTTCGATAATAAAAATGCGCCGCATGATTCACACCCGTGCAAAACATATTTTTGCTTAATTTGCAAATCAGACACTCACTACTACTTTTCCAAACAGTACTCGACTTTTCCGGGCAGTCCTTTTAAGACTATGTTGAAAGTCGACTATTACAAGTGCGAGCACTGCGGCTTTGTTGCATCAGAAACACATCGGCAAATGAGTGAAACCGAATGGACGCAACTTAATTCCAGTTGGCACCATCATTTTGCGAAAAATTCTGAAGCCAGCCCGACTAATCAACCACCGTATGCCGATCAAGCACTCGCCCTGATGCTGCTCAGCAAAAACAACATCATCAATATCAATGATGCTTTGGACTACGCCGCAGGGTACGGAACCATGGCAAAGGCGTTAAAGAAGTACTTTGGCGAGGATATATTTGTATACGACAAGTATATTCAAGACAAAGAAGCGGATCTACGCTACATAGACGAGAGTGAGCTAAGAAAATACAAACTCGTCATCAACAGCGCCATGTTTGAACATATTCTGGAAAGGGAGCATTTAGACTACGTCAACAATCTCGTAGATGTGGACGGCGTTCTGATGCTGCATACCCTCGTGTGCGAAAACGTCCCGGCAGATCCGAACTGGTTCTATATCACGCCGATGGTTCACACGGCATTTCATACGAATAAAAGCATGGATATTTTAATGAAGCAATGGGGATATGTGGCATCGGTATATTCACCGCAAGCAAAGTGCTGGTTCCTATTTAAAAATGATTCTCCAATTCTTAAAGATTTGGAGAACACAATCGAAAGCATAAACAGTGAACTTCAAACAAAATACTTTTATTACAAAAACGGGTTTATGGATTATTGGAAGGGATTCTAAAAACTTCTAACGAAATTCATGAATTGCTTTGATTGCGGTCATCTTGCACGCTAAAAGCGTGCTGACCGTCTGCGGCCACTTGGTCAGTCAAATATTTCTCTATTTGCTGCACATGCCAGGATGGCCGCTTCGGGTCCAAGCTATGTAAAAACGTAAGGTCGCGTAAACGAAACCGTATCGGTAAACGTTGAGCCAGTATCTCATCATCACTACGGTGCCACATGAAGCGCTTTATCGAAGGCGAAGATCGCGGACAAGGGACGCTGCTTCCTGAGCTGCTGGACGACTACGTAGCTGAGGATAATCCGGTTCGTGTGGTCGATGTATTTGTTGAAGAACTCGATCTTTCCAGCCTTGGATTCGAGCGCGTGCACCCCGCCAAGACTGGAAGACCGGCTTACCACCCCGCCGTGCTGCTCAGGTAATCCCTCATTTTTAGAGCGGGCTAAAAGTAGAGGTTAAGCGGCAAGGGCAAGTTTCTGTTTTGGTGTGATACCGCCGAGTGCCATATTGGGCCGGTCGTGATTGTAGGTCCACAGCCAACGAGTGGCAAATTCCTGGATCTCGTCGAGCGTTTCAAAGAGGTGATGCGCCAGCCAATCGTAGCGCACAGTCCTGTTGTAACGCTCGACGTAAGCATTTTGCTGAGGCTGGCCGGGCTGGATGAAATCGATGCGGATTCCATGTCTTGCGGCCCAGGTCAACGTGACCGCGCTGATGTATTCCGGACCCTTGTCGCAGCGGATCGCATTCGGTTTGCCGCGTCATTCGATAATCCGATCCAGTGACCTGATCACGCGTTCGGAGGGCAGCGAGAAATCGACGTCGATTCCCAAGCCTTCTCGATTGAAGTCATCGATGACGTTGAACAGGCGGATGCTGCGTCCATTGGCAAGCTGGTCATGCATGAAGTCCATCGACCAGCTCTGGTTGATCGCGGTCGGCACCGCCAACGGCAGCGGCTTTTCGCGCACCAGACGATGGCGCGGCTTGATCCGCAGGTTCAGCTCAAGCTCCCGATAAATCCTGTAGACGCGCTTGTGGTTCCATCTAAACGCTTTGACGTTGCATAGATACAGGAAGCACAGCCCGAAGCCCCAGTTGCGCTAGTTGTTCGTCAGCCGCACCAGCCAATCCGCAATGACGCTGTTTTCGGCGTCCAGCTTGGCCTTGTAGCGGTAGCAGGTCTGGCTGATTCCAAACGCCCGGCATGCCAGGTTAATCGTGGCTGAGCGCTGTGCCACGGCCCACTGCGCCATCTCTCGCCGCTGAGATGGCGCTACCATTTTTTTGGTTCATCGCGGGTTTCCGGGATGAACCTGTTGTAAACGCAAGAGAGCAGTAAGGAAGAGTTATTGTGTTTGTGCGACCAAACCCAATTCCCAACCTACCGCTCTCATGTCAGATCATATTGCCTCGCTCCGGTTCTGGGAAGGTTTTTCCGTCACCTCGTCCATTCAGTCAGGCCAATCGGTATCGATTTGCCTCGAGCCTTGCCCTTTCGCGGCACGGGTGTGCAGGCATTGTTCGAGCGTGGCACCGAAGGTGCATGATGTCTGCTGGCGTACCGTGCGGGATTTGCCAGTGGTGGGTTATGCGCTGACGCTGGAAGTAGCGGTGTACCGGGTCAAATGCGATGGCTGTGGGCGTACCGGAAGCCAGCATGTCAGTTGGCTCGATCCACATTCCAGGGTGACGCGCCGTCTCGCGGCGTTTGTGGCACTGTGGAGCGAGCGTATTCCTCTTACCCACGTTTGCCAGCTGACTGGCCTGCACTGGAGTACCGTGCGGCAGATTCACCAGCAGGCGCTGGAGCGCAAGCTTGCCGCGTTACCCGAGGCACATCCGAGGCGTCTGGTCATGGATGAATTCGCGCTGTTCAAGGGCCATGGCTACGCCACAGTCGTGCTCGATGCCGACAGCAGGCAGGTGCTCTGGGTCGGCGAAGGCCGTAGCCGTGAAGCCATCCGGCCTTTCTTCACCTGGCTGGGCGCCAAGCCGAATAGCTGACGTACTGGCCGTTCTGGTCAGGCGGGGGCACGAAAAGTAGACCCGCACATAGGTGTTACGTACCAGGGTGGCCGGGGCCTGGGCGAATTCCTGCAGCCAGGGCCGCCCGCCAACCTCTTGTGGAGTGAATACCTTCCCGAGTTTTTTCCATTGAAACATGTCAGATCAAGTCATAGTGGCTGTGGACCCAGTCGCGGACCGTGTCGAGCGGGTTGAACATCAGGACGTCGACAATCGACAGCCAGGGTACGAAGGGGGCACCGAACTGCGGATAGCTGAGCGGCCTGGAACGGATGAAGCGCAGCGCGATGCCATGCTGGGCGAACGCTGGCGGCGAATACAGCTCGAGCCCGCCGATTGCATTGACGTAGGTCCCGGCGCCGAGCGCCTGGCACAGCGCCAGCACCTTGTCCTGGCCCTTCAGACTGTGGTCGATGCCGACCGTGGACGAAATGCGGATGGGGGTGCGAATGCCGAGGTGGGCGCAGCAGGCCAGCAGCGCCTGGTGCAGGAACCGGAACAGGTTGACTTCGGGGCTGTGCGCGATCTGCTCGAGCAACGGCAGCGTTTGCGCATAGCCGGGGGCGTGCCGGTACGCTCCCTTGAGCTGGGCCAGCCATTTGTGCGGATCGGGCGCCACGGCCAGCGCACGCTGGTCGACGTTCAGGTGATCGGCGCCCTGTTGCAGGGGCAGCGAGAACATCACGTCCTGGCCGTCGCGCAGCATGCGGTTCCGGTTGATCCAGCCTTTTTTCGTGTACTTGATGTTGTCGTATAAAACAAACAGATCGCAGCTGGCAATCAGTTGGAAGTAGCCGATATACGGCAGAAAGTAGGGCTGCATGACCGCTACCGTCGGCGCCCTGTCCGCGTGCGCGCACGCGGGCCCGCCAGGGGCGAATGGCTCGGTGGACGTAGGGGGGACGGGGGACTGGGCGCTCATGACTTCCATCAACGGGATTGTACTGTAGCAATTCTATCGCGTCGGCGCGCTGGCCTACGCAATTTGGGCCAGCTATTTTTCTTTACGGCATCTTTTTACTATTAAATTATTGCCTGTTGACATTACGCATCGGGCGCTTTTGTTGCGTCGGGAGCCCGCCTGTGTATCTTGCACAAGTTCCCAATAGACATTTCTGCAAGCGCGAAATTATTGCTGCAATGTTATTAGGGAGGTCTTATGCCATTGCGGACTGTTGTTTTGAATGTTGATGACCACGATGCGGCTAAGTAGTCAGGAAAAATTTACTGTGAATTCTGTCCCAAAACCTTTCATCAGAGATCGGATTTCGTCGAGCAGTGCTGCGCCGTTCATGGCGACAAAACGACGCCAGAAGTACTTGGCGTGCTTCCAGACGATCTCAATGCGGTTGAGTTCTGGGCTATAGGGCGGTAAGTAGTAAAGGTGCAGACCCTGACGTGCCCAGCCTCGCCGCTTTTTCTCTATTGCCTCGCCTTTATGAATTGCCGCGTTGTCGAGCAACACAATGCGTGGCACCGAATGCGGTTGCTCGGCGATCTGATTGAAAAAGGCGATGACGTCTTCGCGCCTTGTCGGTCGCTGTTGAGTAGTCCACATCAGCTTGCCATCATGGCGCAATGCGCCGAGCACGTTGACCCGTTGCCGATGCGCCAGCGGCGCTACGGACCGGGTTTCACCAATTCGGCTCCAGCCGTATTGCAATGAGGGATTCGGGCTGAAACCCGACTCGTCGAAGTACAGCAATTCGCACCGTTGCTCATGGTCGGTCGGCCCAAAGCCTCGATGATCTTGCCGGTGCGCTCGAACGCCTCCTGGTTGCGTTTTTTTTAAACTGTAGCGGTAGCGCTTATAGCTGAATTTCATTTCCTTGAGATAGCGCGCAGTAGTTCCGTCGCTGATCGATACGTGATCATGACGCTGCTTCAGGTGGCGCAGCAGCGCGGCAATGGTGCCGCCCTGCGAGTGCGCCAACTCGCCCAACGTTTGCTGTTGCTGTGGCGTCCACTCCCGCGGTCGCCCGTATGGCGCCCCTCGTACAGCCCTGCCAACCCAAGCTTGTTCCAACGCTGACGCCATTGCTTGGATGTCGACCGAAGTTTGGTTCTGGTCACTGAAGTAACACCTTGATGCCACGCACCGACCTTGTAACCGCCAGCCGGGTGGACCTGGCGGTGATCCTGCTGTTCGCGCTCGTCACCAGCACCGGAGCTCCATCGACCCCGCTATCAGCGCATCGGCCCTCACCCGCCGCCGGGCCATACAGCGCCCGACATGCCGGACATTCAGGCGCAAGAAACGCGGCGTTCCGGCATACAGGCAATCCACCTGGTAGATCATCGAGCGCGAACCCGTCTTCATGTTCCAGGACTGGAACGGGTGGCGGGCAGGTAACCGAGGATCCGCGCCCGCTCCAGCCGGGCCTTCGGCAGCTTCCAATCGGCAGGCGGACTGATGGGGCATTCGAGCGGGACCAGGCATACCGCGTGCCGCCGGCTTGCGCCCCCTCACCCGCAAAAACAAAAAACCAGTCGCTCGAACTGGCTTTTTGCGTCAGCGAAGACGGATTACGAACGGTTCGGATTGTTCGGGCGGGCGTCGAAGCGGTTCGGGACGCCGTCGCCGTCACGGTCGCCGCGGCGCCAGCCGCCACGTTCCAGCTGCCAGCCGTTGTCACCCTGGCGCCATTCCGGACGGTGGTAGGTATAGCCCTTGCGGACTTTCTCGTAGTGACCCTTGACCCACACGTAGCGATGGCCGTTCCAGTTCCAGTAGCCGGGCGCCCATTCGTAGCCGTGGCGTGCATGCGGCACGACTTCGTGGCGCGGCGCCGGCGGTGCGGTGCGGACGACCACCACGTCACCTTTCGCGAAGGCCTGCGCCGGAACAAAAGCGGCGGTGCTGATCAGGGCTGCGGCAGCGGCACAGAGGATTCGTTTCATGATGCTTCTCCTTTCGGTTGGTGTGAGACCACTATAGCGAGCCGAAGAGCGAGACAGTGATTTTGATGCAAGTGCTTACAACCGAAACAAGAAGCGACAGATATGTAACAAGGGCAAGCCGTAAACGACAAACCGGCCTCGCGGGCCGGTTTCGTACTGCGGGCGGGACGTCGATCAGTCCAGCTTCCAGGCGTAGTCGACCTTGGTCCAGGTCTGGGCCGGTGCGCCATCCTTGGTGCCCGGCTTGAACTTGCAGGACGACAGGCCTTTCAGGGCTGCCTTGTCCAGGCCTTTGAAGCCGCTCGACTTTTCCAGCTTCGAATCTGCCACCGAACCGTCGGCATTGACCAGGAAGGACATCGAGGTCACGCCCTGCTCTTCGTTCATCAGCGAGGCTTTCGGGTATTCGACCTTGCACTTCGACGGATCGAAGCTGGCCGGGGTTTCGGCGGCGGCGGCGAAACCGGTAACGAACATACTGGCAAACAGGACTGCGGCAAATTTCTTGTTGGACATTTTTATTTCCCCTAAATAACAAAGTTTTTTTTAATGGCCGGTGCATTCACCGGCCGATTTGACGAGCCGTCCTGGCTCAGAATTCTTCCCAATCGTCGCTGGCGGCAGCCGCTGCGACTTTCTTCGAGGTCGACGATGCGCTGCCGGCTTCCGGCGCCTGCGCTTCCTCGACCTTGGCGGCCGGCTTGCGGGCGACAGCCGGCTTCTTCAGCTGAGGAGATGCGGCTGGCCGACGGGCCGGGCGGGCGACCACGGCGCGGGTTGCCACCGCGGTCGAGGCCGAGACCGGTGCGGCTGCTTCGGCGGCGGCGGCTTCTTCGCCTTCGGCCAGCTTGAAGATGCTGACCACGCGCTGCAGCTCGGCAGCCTGGTCCTGCAGGCTCTGGAAGGCGGCGGCAGCCTCCTCGACCAGGGCGGCATTCTGCTGGGTCATGCCGTCCATCTCGATGATCGACAGGTTGACCTGCTCGATGCCGGCGCTCTGCTCCGCGCTGGCGGCGGCGATGTCGCTCATGATGTCGGTCACGCGCTTGACGCTGTCGACCACTTCTTCCATGGTCACGCCGGCCTGGCCGACCAGCTTGGAACCGCGGCCGATCTTCTCGACGGAGTCACCGATCAGGGTCTTGATCTCTTTTGCCGCGGCAGCCGAACGCTGGGCCAGGTTACGCACTTCGGATGCCACGACCGCGAAGCCGCGGCCCTGTTCGCCGGCACGGGCGGCTTCCACCGCGGCGTTCAGCGCCAGGATGTTGGTCTGGAAGGCGATGCCGTCGATCACGCCGATGATGTCGGCGATCTTGCCGGCCGAGCTATTGATCTCGCCCATCGTCCCGACCACCTGCGACACCACTTCGCCGCCCTTGCGCGCCACATCCGATGCGGTGGCGGCCAGCTGGTTGGCTTCACGGGCGTTGTCGGCGTTCTGCTTCACGGTCGAGGTCAGCTCTTCCATGGCCGAGGCGGTCTTCTCCAGCGAGCTGGCCTGCAGTTCGGTACGCGAGGACAGGTCGACGTTGCCGGCGGCGATTTCACGCGAGGCGGTGGTAATGGTGTGGGTGCCGCGACGGACTTGGCTGACGATGTCGACCAGGCTGTTGCGCATCTGTTTCATTTCGCTCAGCAGGCTGCCTTTGTCCGACGACTTGGTGTCGATCGAGATCGACAGGTCGCCTTCGGCGATGCTGGTGGCGATCTTCGAGGTGTAGCCCGGTTCGCCGCCCAGCTGCTTCAGCAGGCCGCGGGTGATCACGATGGCGGCGGCCACGCCGATGGCGACGGCGACCAGCAAGGTTATCAGCATGAAGTTACGCGCGCTTGCATACTGGGCACCCGCGTCGAGCTGGGTTTGGGCGTTCTGCTTGTCTTCGCGATCGGCCAGCTGGTCCAGCGCTTCCAGCCATTTCTTCTGCGCCGGGCGGATTTCCTTGACCATCACGCGGGTAGCGTCCATGGCGTTATTCGCCAGGTAGAGTTCCGATGCCTTGGCGATGGCCGGCATGGCGACGCCTTCCGCTTCCTTGATCTGGGCCAGCAGCGCCTTTTCTTCGGTTGAAGCTTCCAGTGCGAATTTCTCGCTCAGCTTCTGCTGCAGGGCATCGTACTTGGCGGTCTGTTCCTTGAAGCGCTTGAGTTCCGGTTCCATGTCGGCCGGATCGGTCATCAGAGTCAGGGTGCGCAGCGAGGTGACGCGTTCGCTGACGTTGTTGCGCATGTCGACGACAAGACGGGTGACGACGTTGCTGACGCCGATCACGTGATCGAGCCGGCTCTGGATCTGTCCGGTGCGAACGATGCCGACGACGGTCAAGATGACCATCAGCACGAGCACGAGAGCGAAGCCCAGCGCCAAGCGCATGCCGACCTTCATGTTGGATAAATTCATTTACTGTCTTCCCTGTTCTTCAGATGATTGGATCCGCCCGGAACTTCTGCGCCGCGCGTCGCTTTTATTACTAAAAGTTCAACTTCTCCGTGAACTTTAGTGTATTTCCGTCAGGATAAATCAAAACTCGACAGTTGCAGCGAGTAAACATGACTCTACTCAATACTGTTTCGCTACTACAACAATATCAAGGGCCATGCGGGGAGAAGAGCCCGAATTATGGGTCTATTCTTTCCGTCGGGCAAGTAAAAGAGACGCGGCGCCTGTGTTTACAGGCGCCGGTGTGGTGGATTGTGAACAGGAAAAACGGCCGGGATTTGACCGTATTGAGAGAATGTCAAATTCTCACGCCGCCTTGCGCAGGCGGCCGGCAGCTTCGAGCAGCAGTTCCGGATTGCCCTCCGCCAGGCGGCGGGAATCGGACAGCAGCTGGCGGAAGCCGCGCGCGCCCGGCAGCCCGGCCATCAGGCCCAGCATGTGGCGGGTGATGCTGTTCAGGCGCAGGCCCAGCGGGCCATAGCGCTCGAGCTGCTCGCGGATATACGGAATCATCGCTTCCAGCACCTGCTCGCGCGAGGCCGGCGCGCTCGCCCCATCGCCGTAGAAACGGGCGTCCCACTCGGCCATCAGCCAGGGGTTGTGATAGGCCTCGCGCCCGATCATGACGCCGTCGACGTGCTGCAGGTGGCTTTCGATATCGTCGTTGGTCTTGATGCCGCCGTTGATGATGATCTCCAGCTCCGGGAACTCTTTCTTGAGCTCGTAGGCGACGTGGTAGCGCAGCGGCGGAATCTCGCGGTTTTCCTTCGGCGACAGTCCCTTCAGCACGGCATTGCGGGCATGGACGATGAAGGTGCGGCAGCCGGCATCGGCGATGGTGCCGATGAAGTCGCGCACGAAACCGTAGTCTTCGTTGTAGTCGATGCCGATGCGGTGCTTGACGGTGACGTCGATCGAGACCGCGTCGCGCATCGCCTTCACGCAGTCGGCCACCAACCGGGGCTCGTTCATCAGGCAGGCGCCGAACGCGCCCTTCTGCACGCGCTCCGAGGGGCAGCCGCAGTTCAGGTTGATCTCGTCATAACCCCATTGCTCGCCCAGCTTCGCGCTTTTCGCCAGGTCGGCCGGCTCGCTGCCGCCCAGTTGCAGGGCGATCGGGTGCTCGACCTCGTCGTAGCGCAGGTGGCGTTCGACGTCGCCGTAGACCAGCGCACCGGTGGTCACCATCTCGGTATACATCCAGGTGTGGCGGGTAATCTGGCGGTGGAACACGCGGCAGTGGCGGTCGGTCCAATCCATCATGGGAGCGACCGAGAGACGCCGTGCGGGCAGCCTTGCCCCGCGGACGTCCGCGCCGGTGGTGGTCTCGGTCCGATTGTCCAGACCCTGTTCAATAAGGCTTGCCATGCTGCTTATACAGTTATCCCGGCGGCTTGCGACGAGTCGCATGCGCCATCAGTAAAAGGTCGATTTTACCGCATTGCTGCTGGGCCGGGATCCCACCGTCAGCTTCGGCGTCCAGCAACTTGGCAGTTTTTTCAGGTTTGAACATATACCGCCATTAAGTGTTGGTTACACGCTGCAAACGCCTTGTTGAGACGAGGGCTCATGGTATAAAGTTGTGGACGTGCGGCAATAATTTTCCCAGTATCAATATCCCGACGACGTATCCGAGCCATGAATTAACCACTAGTCACCGCTCCGCACCCACCTCGATTCGCACCTCATTCGGTTTATCGGACGCAGCGCCTGCTATTCGAATACGTCATCCACCAAGAAAAGGTTTAAAAAATCATGCGCAAGCCCCATTCATTCGATATCTTCGACACGCTCATGGCGCGTCGCTGCATCGAGCCGCACAACGTCTTCTACGAACTGGAAAAGAATGCAGGCCTGCTAGGGTTTGCCGAGCAGCGCAAGCAGGCTGAGCGCATGGTAGCGGGCGGCCCCTACACGCTGGACGACATTTATGGCGCGCTGCAGAGCCACTTCGGCTTCGAACGTGATGTTGCCGAGCACTTGAAACAGGCCGAGATCGACCTCGAGATCAAGAATGCCATCCCGATCCGCGAAAATCTGGACACTGTCGAAAACGGCGATGTCCTGATCACCGACATGTACCTGCCGCGCCATGCGCTCCTGCGCCTGCTCGACAAGATCGGCCTGCGCAAGCAGGTGGGCCTGGTCGTCTCGAGCGCCGGCAAGCATAGTGGCCAGATCTGGTCCGGCATCAGTGCCTCGATGGCCCTGGAACAGCACGTTGGCGACAACGTGCACTCCGATGTGCACTCGCCCCTGTCGTCAGGAATCTTCGCCGAGCACCTTACTACCAGCAACCTCACCGGCCATGAAAACTTCCTGCGCAAGGAAGGCTTCGAACTGCTGGCACGTGCGGTGCGCGAGGTGCGCCTGTCCCAGCTGTCAAGCCAGCTGGGCCGTGAGCGCGTGTCGCAACGGCTCCTGCAGATCAACAACAACATTCCTATCCTGCTGCTGACGTCGGTCATCCTGAAACTGCTGACGAAAAAAGTCGGCATCAAGAAGATCCTGTTTTCGAGCCGCGACTGCTACTACTTCTCCCGCATCTTCAGCTTCCTGAACGAGAAGGCCGGCTGGGACATCCCGTCCGAGTACTTCTATACCAGCCGCCTCTCGCGCATCGGTTCGTCGGCATCGTACGTCCAGTACTTCCGCAATATCGCCGACGAGGGCTCGCTGGTAGTGGACCTGTGCGGCACCGGCTGGTCGCTGGGCCAGCTGTACCGTCGCGCGGGCATCATGCCGCGCACTTTCCTGCTGCATGAGCTGAAGAACAAGGCCGACATCATGGCCACGTACGCCCAGATGCGCAACAGCGACGAGATTCCGACCATCTGCCTGGTTGCCGATGCGGCGATCAACAATGGCTGCCTGGAGATGGCCAACTACGTCGACCATGGCATGGTTACCGACGTCAAGGTGATCGATGGCTGCGACTCCGTCATTCCAGAGTTCGAATATCCGAACTATCCGGCCAACGTGACCAGCGCGATCCGCGAAATCGAGACTGCGCATGAGGGCTTCCTGGAAGTCCTCGGCAAGATCGACGTGGCGGCATTGACGAGTGAAATCGAGCAGAACCTGGACAAGGTCGAGGGCGCGGTGCTGGAACTGTACCGTGACCTGACCAACAACATGGGCGGCATGCACGATATCGCCGCCTATCATGCACGCCAGGACCGCAAATCGATGTGGAAGCTGAAGAAGGAAGCGGCCTGACGGTGACTGCCTGGCAGGCCCAGGCCGCGGCGCTCAGCGGCCTTGCTGAATCAGCGAGGCCGCATGTTCGTTCTTGGTCACCGCCAGCGGCGGCAGGGCGCAGAAGCTGCCGGTAGCGCTGTAGATCCGATTCATCGCGATGTCGATGCCGTTATTCGGAATCATCCGGTTCAGCACGGGGAAGTGCAGCTGAAAATTCTTCAGGGGGAAGCAGTTGAGCATGAACTTGCGCGCGCCCATCGGGCTGATCGCGTAGGCCGGGGTGCCGAAGCATTTATCGAGCGGCAGCAGCCACGGCTCTTTGGTGGTGGTCTGGAAGCCGGCAATCGACTCGCGCATTCGCCCCTGGTCGAACAGCATCACCGCCTGTGATACGTCCGGCATCACGTTCAGCGACAGGATCGAATCGAAATTCCAGGCCCACATCACGATATCCCAGTCCTGCGGCAGCCGCTCGATCGCGCGTGCGGCCTGCTCGTGGAAGTCGTGGCGCAGGATCGCATCGTCCTCGACGATCGTGAGTACCCTGCCCGTTTCGGCCGCTTCCTGCCACAGCATCAGGTGCGACATCGCGCAGCCGACCGCGCCCGCGTTGTAGCGCAGGCCGGGTTCGAACAGGTCCGGCGAACTGTTCAGCTCCGGCATGATCTGGGCGCCTTCGATCGCGTCGAAGAATTCGAAATCGATGTGGGCATTCAATTCGGAGAAGGTCTTGCGGCGCTCGAGCGAGCGCGCCAGGCTGATGACTTTGACGGGATGGTTCACTGGAACTCCGATTGTTATAGGTTTATCTGATTCATTTCGCGGCCAGTGCGCGCAAATCTGCGCCCACCTTTTCGACCACATCGCTCCAGCCGCCTTCCGCCTGGCGGTACAGCCTGGCGCACGGATACCATGGGCTGTCTTCGCGTTCGAGCAGCCAGCGCCAGTCCAGGCGGCGGGCCAGCAGCACCCATACGGGTTTGCCCAGCGCGCCAGCCAGGTGCGCCACGCTGGTATCGACGGTGACGATCACGTCCATCAGTTCGCACAGCGCCGCCGTGTCGCTGAAGTCCTGGATCGCGGCAGCGAACTGGCGCACGTTGCGCTTCATGCCCAGCACCGCCTTGTCGGTCACCCGTAATTCCTTCTGCAGCACGACGAATTCGCAGTCTTCGGCGAACAGGGGACTGAACTGGCCCAGCGTGATGCTACGGACGGCATCGTTCTGGTACTTGGGGTTGCCGTTCCAGACCACACCTACACGCAGCCGGGTCTTCTCGCCCAGCACGCCGGCCCAGTGCGCGACCTTGGCCGGATCGGCCGCCAGGTAAGGCACGCCGGCCGGGATCGTCTCGACCAGGGTGCCGAAGGCCAGCGGGAGGCTCATCAGCGGACAGTGGAGGTCGAAGGCCGGTGCCGGATCGCCCTTGGCGATGATGCGCGAGACGCCCTCGAGACTGCCCATCAGGCCGATCAGTTCAGGTTTCACTTCCAGGATGACGGTGGCGCCGCGCTGCGCGGCCATGCTTGCATAGCGGCAGAACTGGAGCGTGTCGCCCAGGCCCTGTTCGCCCCATAACAGGACGGTTTTTCCCTCCAGGGGCTGCTCGCCCGTCCACAGCGGCTGCTCGTACTCCCGCCTGTCCCTGGACAGGGAGAGCTCTTCCGCCGTCCAGCGCGACTCATAGCTGCGCCAGCCGTCCGCGTAGTTTCCCTGCTGCAGCTGCAACAAGGCACGGTTGAAGTGCGCCAGCGAGCAGGCGGGATCGGCCGCGATCGCCTGCTCGTAGTAAGCCATCGCTTCTTCGCGCCGCCCCAGCTCTTCCATTACGCGGCCCAGGTTGGTATAGCCCGATGGATGGTGCGGCCACAGTTCGATCACCTTGCGGCAGCTCTCGATCGCCGCGTCGTAGTCCCCGATTTCACGCTGGATGACGCCGCGCGTCAGGTAGAGGTCGGCATTGTCCGGTTCGAGGGCGATGGCACGGCCGACGCTCTCGAGCGCAGCCTCGTACTGCCTGGTGTCCCTCAGCGCCAGCGCGCGCTGCTGCATGGCCTGGGTGTCGCTCTTGTCCAGCACGGTGAGCGCCTCATAGCTGAGGGCCGCCATGTCCGAGCGTCCCATGTCGCGCAGGACCTCGCCCTGGGTGCGATACGCCTCGGCGTAATCGCGCTGCAGCGCGATCGCTTGCTGGCAGTCGAGCAGTGCCTCCTTGGGACGCTTGAGCCTGCGCAGCGCGGTCGCCCGGTTGTTGAAGGCCCGCGCCAGCCCCGGGTTCAGTTCGATCGCCTTGCCGTAGGACTTCACGGCTTCTTCCAGGCGCGCCAGCGCCTGCAGTGCGCGACCGCGGTTGTACCAGGCATCTGCATAGTCGGGGAACAGGCCGAGCGCGAGCTCGTAGGCCGCCAGCGCTGCCTCCGCATCCTCGGCATCGTTCAGAATGTTGCCGCGATTATTGTGGGCCTCGACGTTGTGCGCGTTCAGCGCCAGTGCGTGGTCGACACTTTCCAGCGCTTCCTGGTAACGCCCCAGATCCTTGAGCGCCACGGCCCGATTGTTCCAGGCCTGCCCGTCGCCGGCGTTCAGCGCGAGCGCACGGTCGTAGCTCTCCAGCGCTTCTTCCTGCCGCTGCAGCGCCTGCAGCACGATCCCGCGGTTGTAGTGCGTATCGGCGTCGTCGGCCTGCAGTTTCAAGGCTGCCTTGTAACTTTCCAATGCCTCGTCGAAGCGATGCAGTTCTTTCAGTGCGTTGCCCAGGTTACTGTGGGCTTCAGCTACATTCGGATTGACGCTCAATGCGGAGCGAATGAAATGTTCCGCCAGGGCCGGATCACCGAGCTGGAAGGCGCCGATGCCGACGTG
The DNA here is from genome assembly GCF_056399645.1 of Massilia sp. 01N417. Taxonomy (NCBI): domain Bacteria; kingdom Pseudomonadati; phylum Pseudomonadota; class Betaproteobacteria; order Burkholderiales; family Oxalobacteraceae; genus Massilia; species Massilia sp. 01N417. The sequence goes on from NZ_JBFTRS010000016.1 coordinate 140,638, forward strand.
GTGCAAGGCCTGGAAATGCTTCGGTGCGAGCTTCAGCGCTTTTTCATAAGCCAGCATCGCCTCATTGACCTGGCCCTGGCTGTGGAGCTGCAGGCCCTGGTTGAACAGCTGGTTGGCCTGGCCCTGGGTGCCGGCACCGCCGGGAAGGGAACTATTACTATATGCCATGTGCGGGAACGCGGTGGATGGGATGGATCGCCGGACGAGAGAACGACGGTATGCCGGCGAAGAGAGACCTTGTGATTATAGAGGGAAGACTTTTCGTAGGGCAACATAAACGCTTGGCGCCATGCAAGCCGTGCATGATCGTGGCGCTTTCCCGACAGGGCCGCGTGCCGGAACCGTTTGTCACACGGGAAGCACGAGCCCCAAGCAAATCAAAGGTTTACGTACGAGCAAAAAATTTTTGAAAAAATTTCCATGTGGAATTTAATGGACGCGTGGAAACGGTCGTCTTGTACTTGTGAGAGCGCCAGAAAGGCTGCTCCGAACAGACTAAACCGATATTCAGGAGCTTGAAAATGCTGAGCCTTCACACCAACGCCGCTTCGCTGTCCGCACAAAACTCGATCAGCAAGACCCAGACCAGCCTGTCGACCTCGATGACCCGCCTGTCGACCGGCTACCGCATCAACTCGGCAATGGACGACGCAGCCGGCCTGCAGATCGCCACCCGCCTGAAAGCCCAGAGCAGCGGCATGGCAGTTGCAATGCGCAACACCCAGAACTCGATCTCGATGCTGCAGACCGCCGAAGGTTCGCTGAGCGAAGTGAACAACATCCTGGTCCGCATGAAGGACCTGGCAACCCAGGCAGCCGATGGTTCGTCGTCGGATACCGACCGTACCGCAATGCAGACCGAGTATGACTCGCTGGGCAAAGAACTGAGCAACATCGTGTCGAACACCAAGTTCGGCGGCACCGAGCTGCTGAACACCTCGACCGGCAAGCTGAAGGGCTCCATCGACTTCCAGATCGGCTCGGACAAAACCGAGAAGATGACCGCCGACTTCTCGGGCGACCTGTCGACCATGGCTACCGACATCAGCAGCACCTCGGGCGCCTTCAGCTCGACCGCCAGCTCGACCGTCACCGCCGTCGGTACCGAAATCGCTTCGAGCACGGCAGCCAACACCAGCATCAAGACCCTGTCGGACGCGATCGACGCCGTCAGCGGCCTGCGTTCGAAGCTGGGCGCCGCATCGAACCGCCTGGACCACGTCTACAACAACCTGTCGAACATCTCGACCAACACCGCCAACGCAACCGGCCGCATCATGGACGTCGACTTCGCAGCTGAAAGCTCGAACATGACCTCGAACCAGATGCTGCTGCAAGCCTCGACCGCCATGCTGAAGCAGACCAACAGCATGTCGTCGATGGTCATGTCCCTGCTGCAGTAATCGCAGGGCCGGCATCGGCCGCCTTCCCGGGCTAGACCAGCCGGGAGCCCCCAGAGGCCAGCCTTGCGGCTGGCCTTTTTACTTCTTACTCTGCCTTTATCATGGCCTCCCTGTCCTTCCCTTCGCTTCTTGCGCCGGCCTTGCCCGTTGCGCCCGCCGCCGGGCCGCTGCCGGTCGGTGCGGTCGCCGCCGTCGCCCCGGCCGCGCTGCTGGCCGAGATGGATTCCCTGCCGCTGCCGCTGCCCGGCGCGCAACAGGCGCGGGCGCAGGCGGAAGCCGCAGCGGGCGGCGACGGCATGGCCGAAGGCGCCGCGATGCGGCCGGACCAGGTATTGATGGCGCGCCAGCTGAGCTGGCCCAGCCAGGAAGCCGGGGCGCTCGCCAGTTCATGGCGCAGCATGGTGCGCAGCTATGGCTCCCAACTCGTGAACCGCGACCTGCAGGCGCGCCCCGGCCAGCTGCCGACGGCGATGCTGCTGGCGGGCCAGGATCCGCGCGTGCTGCGCCAGGGCGACCAGGCCTCCCCTCTCGACGCCTGGCGCTTCACGGTGCATGCGGGCAGCCCGCAGGACCAGCACCTGCGCGTGGTGCAGGAAGAGCAGGAAGCGCAACAACAGCAGAAAAAACGGCGCACCCGCGCCGCCCTGCGCCTGGAACTGATGCTGATTGATGGCACCGTGGTGACGGTGCAGGCCGAACCCCTGGCCGACGGCGTGCGCCTCGAACTGTGCGCGCCGGACGAAGCCTCGCTCGCGCGCCTGCGCGCGCTGGAGCCGGAACTCGAGAAAGCGGTGGCGCGCGCCGGCTTGCGCGTGCTGGGATGGAAGTACCGCGCCAGCCTGCCGATGGGGCCTGCGCACATCCGCCTGCCTTCGACGGATGCGGCGGCGGCGCTCAGCCTGCCGGTGTTTCGTGCGATGGCGGAATTGGCCTTGGTGCTGCCGGTTCAGTGAACGTTCGCGTGGGCCCGGTGTGCCCACCCTACCTTACCCCACGGTGCCGATGATCGACACCTCGCGATTCTCCGGAATCTCGTTATACGACAGCACGTGCAGCCCGGGCGCGAACAGGCGCGCATAACGGGCCAGCAGCGGACGGACCTGCGGCAGCACCAGCAGGAGTGGCGGCGTGTGCTGCTGCTTCATCTGCTCGCGCGCGACCGGCATGTTCAGCTGCAGCTGGGACAGCAGCTGCGGATCGATCGGATAGTTGTCGAGCGCGACCTTGCCGCCATTGTTCTGGCGCGCCTGGTTCAGGGAACCGAGCAGCATGTTCTCCAGGTCGCCGGACAGGTTAAACGCCGGCATGTCCTTCTTCTTCCCGTACAGGCCGGACACGATCTGGCGCCGCAGCGCGCAGCGCACCTCGGCCGCCAGCAGGATCGGGTCCTTGGTCGACTCCGAGCTGTCCAGCAGCGTCGTGGCGATCACCACGATGTCCTTCAGCGAGACGTTCTCGGCGAGGAGCACGCGGAACACGCGCAGCAGCTGAGTGTGGGTCAGCGCCTTGTCCAGCGCCGAGGCGAGCTTGGGCGACAGCGCCGTCAGGCGGTCCATCATCGCCGGCACGTCTTCGTGGCGGAACAGCTCCGACAGGTAATCCTTGGCGATCTTCGAGGCGTGGGTCGCGATCGCGCTCGCCACCTCGACCACCTGGTAGCCCTGGCCCAGCGCGTGCGCCTTCTGCTCCGGGTCGATCCAGGTGACGGCCATGCCGAAGGCCGGCTCGATGCCGGGAATGCCGTCCAGCTGCCCGTACACGGTCGGCGACGGGATCGCCATCAGGGCCTCGGGCACCACCTCCCCTTCCGCGACCACGGTGCCGCTCACCGAGATCGCATACTGGTTCGGACGCAGGGTCAGGTCGTCGCGCACGCCGATGGCGGGCAGCAGCAGGCCCATTTGCTCGGACAGGCTCTGGCGCACGCCCTTGATGCGCTTGGTCAGGGCCTCGCCTTGCGCCTTGTCGACCAGGTGCACGAGCTTGTAGCCGACGGCCACCGTGATCGGCTGCACCACCGGCAGCTGCTGCCAGTCGAGGTCGGGCACGCGGTCGTCGCGCAGCGCGGCCTCGATCGCGGCCACGCTGTCCTGCGACGGCGCCTTGACCTGGCCGGTCTGGCGCCACCCCACATACGCCAGCACGCCGGCGAAGATCATGAAGAAGAACCACGGCATGCCCGGCACCAGGGCCAGGATGATCATCACGCCGGCAGCCGAGAACAGCACGCTCGGCTGGGCCAGCAGCTGGCCGCCGACCTGCTCTTCGAGATCGCCGGAATCGCTGACGCGGGTCACCAGGATCGCCGCCGCCGCCGACAGCAGCAGCGCCGGAATCTGCGCCACCAGGCCGTCGCCGATGGTCAGCAGCGCGTACTGGCGGAAGGCGTCGCCCATCGACAGGCCGTGCATCAGCGCGCCGATCGCGACGCCGCCGATCAGGTTGATCAGGAGGATCAGGATCGAGGCGATGGCGTCGCCGCGCACGAACTTCGAGGCACCGTCCATGGCGCCGTAGAAGTCGGCTTCGTTGGCGACGTCCTTGCGGCGCTGCTGCGCCTGTTCCTGGTTGATCAGGCCCGCGTTCAGGTCGGCGTCGATCGCCATCTGCTTGCCGGGCAGCGCATCCAGCGTGAAGCGCGCCGAGACTTCGGAGATCCTCTCGGCGCCCTTCGTGACGACGATGAAGTTGATGATCATGAGGATCACGAACACCACGATGCCGACCACGAAGTTACCGCCGATGACGACGTTGCCGAAGGCCTCGATCACGTGGCCGGCCGCGGCGTTGCCCTCATGGCCGCGCAGCAGCACCACGCGGGTCGAGGCCACGTTCAGGGCCAGGCGCATCAATGTGGTGCCGAGGATCACGGTCGGGAACACCGAGAAGTCCAGCGGACGCTTGGCCGACACGGACACCAGGATCACGATCAACGCCAGCACGATGTTGAAGGTGAACATCACGTCCAGCAGCACCGGCGGCAGCGGCAGCATGATCATCCCCAGGAGCGCCAGCAGGAACGCCGGGGTGGCGAACTTCTGGCGGCGCAGCTCGGCGATCAAGCCGCTGATCGTGTTTGTGATGCGCATGTTCATGTTGCGGATACCTCACTCAAATGGCTAGGAACGACGACTTCGTTCGGGAACCGTGGGGGCGCCTGGCGCCGGCCGTCACGGAATGCGTTCAGTTGCAGCACATAGTTCAACACCTGCGATACCGCCTGGTAGAGCTGCGCCGGGATCTGCTGCTGGACCTGGCTGGTGTTGTAGATCGCGCGCGCCAGCGGCGGCAGCGTAACCGTCTCGATCCTGTGTTTCGCCGCCACCGCCTTGATGTACAGGGCCATCTCGTCGATGCCCTTGGCGACCACGAAGGGCGCCTCGGCGCGGCTGGTGTCGTACTTCAGCGCGACCGCGTAGTGCTCGGGATTGACGATCACCACATCGGCGGTCGGCACGGTCTTGTTCACGTTGCGCCGCGCCAGCTGCTGCTGGATCTGGCGGATGCGCGCCTTCACTTCAGGCTTACCCTCGGTGCTCTTGAATTCTTCCTTCACTTCCTGCTTGCTCATGCGCTGGCTGCGCGCGAAAATGAAGGACTGCAGCGGCACGTCGACCAGGGCGAACAGCAGGAACACCGAGATCAGCGCCATCAGGGCGTCGAACAGCTGCGACACGCCGCGCAGGATGGCGTCCGACAACGGCAGGCGCTGCAGGTCGAGCCAGGATGCCGCGCCCGAGCGCGCCACGTACCACAGCACGAGCGCCAGCACGAGCGCCTTGGCGACCGAGAGCCCGAAGGTGCTCCAGTGCTTGGCCGAGGCCAGGTTGCCCAGGTTCGAGACCGGCGAGAAGCGGCCGAAATTCGGCGCCAGCGCGGCCGTCGAGAAGTTCCAGCCGCCCGGCACGAGGCTCGACAGCGTCACCGCCAGCGTCACGCCGAACAGCGGCAGCAGCATCTTGATCAGCAGGATGGCCGCATTGCGGAACACGATCGACAGCGCGTTCTCGATCGCCCCGGTTTCGCCGAGCGGCACAAACACCATGCGGAACAGCGCGCGGAAAGATTCGAGGTAGTCCGGCATCAGGAACACCAGCAGCTTCAGGCTGGCCAGGATGCCGACCGCGGTGGCGAGGTCTTTCGAGCGGACCACCTGGCCCTGCTCGCGCGCCTTCCTCAGCTTCCGGCCTGACGCCTTTTCTGTCTTGTCGCCGCCGCTGCCTTCAGCCATGTGCCGCCCTCATCTGCTGCTGAAGCATCTCCAGCACCTGGTTGGTCATCTGCACGTAATGCTCGGGGATGAAGCGCACGACCTGCGCCAGCATCATCAGGCCGAACAGGGTCACCAGCGAAAAGCCCAGCGAGAACAGGTTCAGCGACGGCGCCACCCGGTTCAGGAAGCCCATTCCGATCTGCACCAACAGCGTCGAAAAGACGATCGGCAGCGCGAGCAGGATCGCCGCCGCGAGCACCCAGCCCACGTTCAGGGCCACTGTCTGCAGCAGTAGTGGTCCATAGCCGCCGCCGACCGGCCAGGCGCGAAAGCTCTGCCCCAGCACGCCGACCAGCACCAGGTGGCCGTCGATCGCGAAGAACACCAGGATCGCCACCAGCCCGAGCAGGCCCGAGACCACGTCCGACTGCTGGCCATTGACCGGGTCGTTCATCTGCGCCATCGAGAAGCCGATCTGGCTCGATACCAGGAAGCCCAAGGTCGACACCACCGCCATCGTCAGCTGCAACGCCAGGCCGATCACGCCGCCGATCACGGCCTGCTCGACCATCGCCACCACACCCGCCAGCGAAAACGGATCGGGCATCGCGCGGCCCTGCGTCATCGGCAGCATCATGAAGGCCAGCACCACCGACAGCAGCGCGCGCACCGCCAGCGGCACATAGGACTCGCCCAGCACCGGCGCGGTCGCCAGCATCGCCATGCAGCGGGCGAACGGCCACCACAGCGCGCTGATCAGGGGCAGCAGGAAACCGGCGACTTCGAGCATCGTGCGTGCCGGCCTATCCGACCAGCTGGGCGGCGCGCTGGAACACGGCCACGCAGTAGTCCATCAGTTTGCCGGTCATCCAGTGACCGGTCAGCGTCAGCGCCACCAGGGTCACCAGCAGGCGCGGCAGGAAGCTCAGGGTCTGCTCGTTGATCGAGGTGGCGGCCTGGAACAGCGCGACGATCACGCCGGTCACCAGGCCGGGAAGCACCAGCACGACCGCCAGTAGCATCACCAGCCGCAGTGCCTCGGCCACGAAATCGACGGCGATATCGGGAGTCATATCTTTATTTACTCAGTATCCGTGGATGCTGCCCACCAGGGTGTTCACGGTCAGGGTCCAGCCGTCGACCAGCACGAACAGCAGCAGCTTGAAAGGCAGCGAGATCACGAGCGGCGACAGCATCATCATGCCCATCGCCATCAGCACCGACGACACCACCAGGTCGATGATCAGGAAGGGAATGAACAGCATGCAGCCGATCTGGAAGGCGCTCTTCAGTTCGGACAGCACGAAGGCCGCCAGCTTGACGGTGAAGCCGCGCTGCATCGGCGCCATCTCGGGCGGCTCGCCGGCCAGGTGCGCGACCTGGGCCAGCGCGGCCTTGCTGGTCTGGGCCAGCATGAAGCGCGACAGCGGCACCTCGGCGGTCTTGAGCGCCTGCTCGAGCGTGATCTTGTCCTTGTCGTAGGGGACGAAGGCGTCGTTCCAGACCTGCTCGCCGACCGGGCGCATCACCAGCAGCGTGAGGATCAGCGCGACGCCGGTGATGATCCGGTTCGGCAGGCCCGTCTGCAGGCCGAGCGCCTGGCGCAGCAGCGACAGCACGATCACGAAGCGCGTGAAGCTGGTCATCATCATGACCATCACCGGCAACAGCCCGAGGATGGTCATCAGGACCAGGATCTGCGACTTCACGGTGAGGCCGCTGCCGGTGCCGGGGATGATCCCGGGCAGGAGGTCGGGATGCTCCGGCGCAGCACATGCCGCGCCGGCGATCAGCAAAAGAGAAACGCCGGCGAAGGCCGGCGCATAGCGGCGCAAAGCTTGACGCGGCTTCGCTCCGTCCAGCTGCAAGTTCATGGTGCGATCAGGTCCAGGTTGAGGCCGTCGAGATCGATCACCTTCAGGCCGTACTGCTCGCCTGCGACCACCACTTCGGCACGGCCGATGGCGGCGCCGTTGACCTTGATGACCAGCGGTTCGCCGGCCAGCACGTCGAGCGGCAGCACCGAGGCCGGGCCGATCTCCATCAGCTCCTGCAGCGAGATGCGGGCCGAGCCCACTTCCAGCGTCAGGGTCACCGGGATGCGGCGCATCATCTGCGGCAGGCGGGCCGACTTGGCCGCCCCACTGCTTGCGGCAACCGGGGCATCGCTGCCTTCCAGGTCGTCGATGATGATGTCGCCGCCGGCGATTTGCTCATTCAGGTTCATGTCCATTTACTCGGCATCTTCAAAAGAGGTTAAACACAGCTTTCCCTTGTGCTCGGCGACGGCGGCCGTAAACAGGCACGCTTCGTCGAGCAGGACGTCGGCCCGGCCCACGTTGACCGATATCACGTCCCCGACTTTCAGATCGAACAGCGCGCCCAGCGTGACCTCCTTGCTTACCAGGCGGCCGTCGAGCTTGACCTGCAGCTTCGACGACAGCGGCTCGCTCGGGCCGCGCACCGCATGGGACCGCGGGTGATCGGGGCGCAGGCTGCCCAGGATCGTCGCCATCAGGGACTGGTCCGGGGCGATCCAGAACTGGCCCGTTGCACCGTTGGCATCGCGTACCGTCGCGCAGATCGTCCAGGCGCTCTTGCCCGGCATGGTCGATCCGGCCACGGCGCCGGCCGGCACCGGCTTCGGCGCCACGTCCATTGCTGCGCTGACAGCGACGCGTGCGTACAACAGATCGACCATCTGTTGCGTCAACACGACGATGAGGCGTTCTTCGGTCGCCGTTATGCGCTCCGCCCCGGGGTCGCGCGGCGTTGCGCCGGCGCTACGGCCACCGTAGCGTCGCTCCAACAGCGTCAGTAATAAACCACGTTCAAATGCCACCGAAACCGTGCCCAGGGCACCCGTTGCGGCCATCCAACGCAGTCCGATGTCCTGCGGCGCGCGTCCGAATACGACACTGTCGAGACGCCAGCCGCCCCAGTAACGGCGGGCCGCACCTTGCATTGCAGCATCGATGTCATCCAGCAGACGCCCCGCAAACTGGGGCAGCAGATGCACCGGACGCCCCAGCAGGCAGGGGTCGAGCACTTGGTGCTGCGAGGTAGGGTCAGGGCTTGCGATCGGCATGTTCAAATTAACATTTAAATAAGCAGGAATGCTTTCTTTTCATTCCCCGAGGCAACTATTATACCTGTTAAATTGTGTCGCAACGCTTGAGATTCCTCTTTGAATTCGTCATTGCCGTACGGTAAGATGTTCGTATTCAATGCGGAATTGAGGAAATTCATACAGGGTGGCGATAGATGAAGCTGGTATTTTCCCTGGTTCCGCAAGGGAAACCAAGCTTCTCCGCGATCCTAAAAATTTAACAATTTCCACAACGCAATCGAAGTTGCGACACATTGACACTAGGAAACACTGTCAAATCGCTACCAACCTTCACACACACGAAATCTACGCATGGGAGCAGGAAACACGATGGGAACTGAACTTGCTGGTCTGATCCGCGCCGATCTGGCCGCCCTGACCAATGACGCCAGCCGCCTTGCCGTGGCCCCGTCGATCGACCTCGGGCAGCCGAACCTGAACAACGCGACCGGCAATTTCTCCTTCGCGCAAAGCATGAAGGATGCCCTGGCCAGCGTCGACGGCGAGCAGCGCGCGGCGAGCGACAAGATGGCCGCCGTCGACAGCGGCAAGAGCGACGACCTGGTCGGCGCCATGCTGTCCTCGCAGCAGGCCAACCTGTCCTTCTCGATGCTGATGCAGGTCCGTAACAAGGTCATGGGCGCCGTCGACGAACTGCTCAAGCTCCCCGTCTGATCAGGAAGAAGCCCACTGTGATTGCCGCTCTCAAGTCCGCCATCGGCGGAAAACGCCTGCCGGCGCTGCCGCCCGCGCTGTCGAAGAACCTGACCCCGATGCTGGTGCTGGCGATCGCCATCACCGCCGCGGTCACCCTGTACATGTGGAAGGACCAGGCCGACTACAAACCGGTCTTCGGCGCACGCGAAAAGGTCGCCGCTTCCGACATGATGAACGTGCTCGAAGCCGAGCACGTGCCCTACCGCGTGCACCCGGACAGCGGCCAGGTCCTGGTGCCCGCCAACCAGCTGGGCAAGGTGCGCATGCTGCTGGCCGCGAAAGGCGTGACCGCGCAGCTGCCGGCCGGCCTCGAGCTGATGGACAAGAGCGACCCGCTGGGCGTGTCGCAATTCGTGCAGGACGTGCGCTTCCGCCGCGGCCTGGAAGGCGAACTGGCGCAGTCGATCCTGACGATCGACGCGATCGCCTCGGCCCGTGTGCACCTGGCGATCGCCAAGTCGACCTCCTTCGTCGCCAGCGACGGCGACAAGTCCTCGGCTTCGGTGGTGGTCGCGGTCAAGCCTGGCCACACACTCTCGAACGAACAGATCGCCGCGATCGTCAACCTGGTCTCGGGCAGCGTCGCCAGCCTGGCGCCGAACCGTGTCTCGCTGGTCGACCAGAGCGGCAATTACCTGTCCTCGCGCGTCGATCTGGCCGACGGCTTCGACGGCGCCGCCCAGGGCGACACCGCCGCCAAGCGCTTCCAGGACGAAGTGCGCGCCAACGTCAACGAGCTGCTCGGACCGGTCCTCGGCGCCGACAACTTCAAGGTCAGCGTGACCGCCGACGTCGACAACGACAAGATCGAGGAAACCCAGGAAAAGTACGGCGAAGCGCCGAAGGTGACCAGCGAAGCGATGCGCGAAGAGCTGGAGAAGAGCCGCATGGCGATGGGCGTGCCGGGTACGCTGTCGAACCGTCCTCCGGTCTCGGCGCCTCCGGCCGACCCGAACGCGGCCGCCAACGGCGCCGCCGATCCCAACGCCAAGGGCGACGACGGCAGCGCACGCAAGAACGCCACCACCCGCCAGTACGCCTACGACCGTGCGATCACCCAGATCAAGCGCTCGCGCGGCCGCCTCAAGAAGCTGTCGGTGGCGGTGGTGCTGAACAACGCCAAGGCGGCCTCGCCGAAGACCGGCTGGACCGCGACCGAGATCGCCAACATCGACAAGATCCTGCGCGGCGGCCTGGGCATCGACACCAACCGCGGCGACGTGCTGGCGGTGTCCTCGCTGAGCTTCCCTGCCCCCGCTCCGGCCGAGCCGTGGTACCAGCAGCGCGACAACGTGGTCGACATGACCGGCTGGGCGGCCTGGATCGTCGGCGCCCTGTTCGCCTGGTTCGCGGTCCTGCGTCCGCTGATGCGCATGCTGACCCAGCGCGGCAATCCGCAGGCGGCGCAAGCCCCCGCCCTGGCCCAGCTGCCGGGCGGCGGCGCGGCGGCCCTGAACGGCGCCGCCGGCGCACTGGCCGCAC
>NZ_JBFTRS010000017.1:0-150784 GCF_056399645.1 Massilia sp. 01N417
CGCCGCGGCGGCGCGGCTCGCGCGCCGGCGCGGCGGCGGCAGGCATGTCGCCCGGCTGCTCGCCCTGGGTCTCCGCCGCCAGCTCGTCGCTGCGCTCCGGCGTGCCGCCATCCAGTGCCGCCGCTTCCGCCGGAATCTGAATCTGCTCGGCTTCCTGCATGCTGCCGAGTGCCTCGATGGCCTGGGCGCTGCGGTAGACATAGGTGCCCGACTTCTCGTCGCGGCCGAACTCGAACAGGCCGCGGGTCTGCGCTTCCTCGAGCAGGTTGCCGAAGGTGCGGAAGCCGTAATAGGTTTCGGAGAAATCCGGACGGCGGCGCTTCAGGGTGTCCTTCAGCAGCGAGGCCCAGATCTTGCCGGCGTCGCCGCGCTCGGAGACCAGGGCGTCGAAGGTCTCGACCACCATCTCCAGGGCCTGCAGCTTGCGCGCCTCCATCTCTTCCTTCTTGCGGTTGCTCTCGTCGGAAGGACGGCGGCCGCCTTGCGATTGCGAAGCGGGCTGGCTCTTGCGCTCGTCGCGCTTGGCGGCGGCGCGGCGCACTTCGCGCACCAGGTCGTCGTAGAAGATGAATTCGTCGCAGTTGGCGACCAGCAGGTCGGAGGTCGAATTCTTGACGCCGACGCCGATCACCTTCTTGGCGTTCTCGCGCAGCTTGGACACCAGCGGCGAAAAGTCGGAGTCGCCGGACACGATCACGAAGGTGTTCACGTGCGACTTGGTGTAGCAGAGGTCGAGCGCGTCCACCACCAGGCGGATGTCCGCCGAATTCTTGCCCGACTGGCGGACGTGGGGAATCTCGATCAGCTCGAAGTTCGCTTCATGCATGGTGGCCTTGAAGCCCTTGTAGCGGTCCCAGTCGCAATAGGCTTTCTTGACCACGATGCTGCCCTTGAGCAGCAGGCGTTCGAGGACGGGCTTGATGTCGAATTTCTCGTAATTCGCATCGCGCACGCCGAGTGCGACGTTCTCGAAGTCGCAGAACACCGCCATGCTGATGTTTTCTGAAGATGAAGCCATGTGTGTTGTTGAATTGTGTTGGTGGACAAGCTATCCGCCGGATTATACGCAACAACAGCAAATCCCCCTCAGCTCGCACGACTGGACAGCAGGCAGGAGGCGTAAGGACTGGTGAAGGGCGTGGCGCGGCCATCCGCTTCCCAGCGCGAACGGGTGATGGAGCCGATGTCGGCGCCGTAGACGTGGATGCTGACCGAGGTGCCGTCGGCCAGGGCATTCGATACGCGATGTATATCACCGATGCTGGGTGATACGAGATCGATATCACCGGCTTCCAGCTCATGCACCTGGCCGGCGACCAGCGGCCCGCCCGGCCGGGCCGGCAGGCTGAACTCCTCGCAGCGCTCCCGCCCCCGCAGCACGCCGACCATGCCCCACACCGTGTGATTGTGGATGGGCGTGCCCTGCCCCGGCCCCCACACCATCGCCGACACCGAGAAGCGCGCTGCCGGATCGAGGTGCAGCAGGTGGATGCGGTAGCTGGCCGGGTCGGGCTCGGTGAGGGCGGCGGGCAGCCAGTCGTCGTGCGCGATCAGGCCGGCCAGCAGGGTGCGGCCGTCGCGGAAGATCGTGGCCTCGCCGGCGCCGCCGTCGACCAGCCCTTCGAGGCCGCCGACGAAGGCCGCCAGCGGATGCGGAAGCCGCGCGTTCACGACAGCCTCTCGATGGTGGCGTGATCGGGCTCGCCGCCGAAGAAGCGGTCGAGGCAGGCCTGGAAGATCGCCTCGTCCGGGGCGACGTCGGCGAACAGGGTCATGCTGGAGTGGAATTTCATGTTGTCGGGCTCGCCGAAGATCTGGTCGACATCGCGATCCTCGTGCATCGCGACCGCGGAGGCGCACTCGCGCAGGCGCTTGCCCAGCACCGGGTGGGCCAGGTAGGCCGCGGCCTCGTCGGCGGAGCGGATCGCGTAGCGCTGCGCCATCTCGCTGCGCCCCAGCCCTTGCAGTTGCGGGAAGATGAACCACATCCAGTGGCTGCGCTTGCGTCCGGCGCGCAGTTCGGCGAGCGCGGTGGCGTAGACGTCGCGCTGGGCGTCCACGAAGCGTTGCAGGTCGTCGTCGGTGTCCATGCTGCTTTCCTCCTCGCGGTCATGCTACTACACTGGCGGCACCATGAAACCCGAACACCTGCAACTCCTCCTCGTCCGCGAAATGCCCTTCGGTAAATACCAGGGCAAGAAGATCGCGGACCTTCCCGGCCACTACCTCGCCTGGTTCGCGCGCGAGGGCTTTCCCCGCGGCGAGCTGGGCGAGCTGCTCGAACTGATGTACGAGATCGATCACAACGCCTTGCGCGGCCTGCTCGACCCATTAAAACGCTGACAATCGAATTTTTCGATCATAAGCCGCAAAACTACTCGTTTTTCTTCCCGATGCGGCCTCGCTATACTGGCTTCCATCGAGAACACACACAGGGAGCAAATCATGATCGAAATTCGCAAAAGTGAAGACCGCGGCGACGCCAACCACGGCTGGCTGAAATCGAAGCACAGCTTTTCCTTCGCCGACTACCACGATCCGCGCCACATGGGCTTCGGCCCGCTGCGCGTGATCAACGAAGACCGCGTCGCCGCCGGCGCCGGCTTCGGCACCCACGGCCACCGCGACATGGAGATCATCTCCTACGTGCTGGACGGCGCGCTGGAGCACAAGGACAGCATGGGCACCGGTTCGGTGCTGCACTACGGCGACGTCCAGCGCATGAGCGCCGGCAGCGGCGTGCGGCACAGCGAGTTCAACGGTTCGAAGACGGAGCCGGTGCACTTCCTGCAGATCTGGATCCAGCCGAGCGTGCAGGGCATCCCGCCGAGCTACGAAGAGAAACACTTCGACCAGGCCGAGAAACTGGGCAGGCTGCGCCTGATCGCCTCCAGCGACGGCCGCGAAGGCTCGGTGCTGATCCACCAGGACGCCTCGCTGTACGCGGCCATCCTGAACGGCGGGGACAAGCTGGAACACGCGCTGCAGCGCGGACGCCTCGGCTACGTGCACGTGATCCGCGGCCAGGTCGAGGTGAACGGCGTGGCCTTGAAAGGCGGCGACGCCGTCAAGATCGGCGACGAGGACAGCATCGGCTTCGCGAACGCCGACGCCGCCGAACTGCTGCTGTTCGACCTGCCGCGCTAAGCCCGGCCTGCCAACGGTAGTCGCACGCAGGCCACACAGCGGCGTCCGGAAAGGACTTGTTGCTCCCGGCTCGGTATAGAATCGAGCCTCAGAGCAACTTTCCTGCCCCTTTCATGAGCGCACAACCCACCGTCCTGGTCGTCGAGGACGACGTCCACATCGCCCACGTCCTCACCTTCATGCTGGAACGCCAGGGCTACCTGGTGACCCACGTCGCCGACGGCCGCGCCGCAAGCGCGCACGTGACCGGCAATCCGGCGCCGGACCTGGTGCTGCTGGACGTGATGCTGCCCTATGTGGACGGGTTCGAGATCGTGGGCCTGATCCGCGCCCAGGCCGGCTGGCAGGAAACCCCGGTCATCATGCTGACCGCCAAGAACACCGAGCGCGATACCGTGCGCGCCCTGGATGCCGGCGCGGACGACTTCATCATCAAGCCCTTCCAGCCCCAGGAACTGCTGGCCCGCCTGCGCCGCTTCCTCAAGACCGCGGCCTGACGGCGCGGCCTTCCGGTGACCCTTCCCACGCTTGCGATCGCGCCCGGCATCGGCGCGCCTTCCGACCCGATCCTGGCGGCGGCCTTCTGGACCGGCATCGCCGCCCTGCTGCTGACCCTCCTGCTCGGCCTGCAGATCGTGCGCCTGCGCGTCTCGCTGCGCGCCCGGGAGCGGCGCCGCGCACGTACGCTGGCGCGCTGGCGGCCGGTGCTGAACGCCGCCATCGTCGGCGACAGCCCGCGGGAGCTGCCGCCCCTGCTCGCCTCCGAACGCCTGCACTTCATCAAGCTGTGGGTGCACCTGCACGCCTCGCTGCGCGGCGAGGCCGGCGCCGCCCTCAACGCCATCGCGCGCCGCCTCGGCCTCGACACCGAAGCGCGCGCGATGCTGGGCCGGCGTGCCCGCACCGAACGCCTGCTGGCGACGCTGATGCTGGGCCACCTGGGCGACCGCGAGGCCTGGCCCCAGCTGCTGCGCCTGGCCGGAATGGACGACCCGACCCTGTCGCTGACCGCGCTGTGGGCGCTGGTGCGGATCGATCCGCAAGCCGCCGCCGAATACCTCACCCCGCTCTTCGTGGAACGCGAGGACTGGGCCATGTCGCACGTGGCCGGCATCCTGCAGCAGGCCGGCACGCCGGTGGCGGCGGTGCTGGCCGGGATGCTGCCGCGCCTCGGCGCCGAGCGCCTGCCGCGCGCCCTGCGCATCGCCGAAGCCCTGCGGGTCGAGCTGCCGGCCACGACCCTGGCCGCCGCGCTGGCCAGCGAGTCCATCGCCGTGGTCACCGCCGCCCTGCGCATCGTCAACACGCCGCTGCTGCAGGACCAGGTGCGCGCCCTGCTGGCGCACGCCGACTGGCAAGTGCGGGTGCAGGCCGCCAAGGCCCTCGGCCGCATCGGCGACCGCAGCGACGTCGAACGCCTGGTGGCCCTGCTGGCCGACCGCGAATGGTGGGTGCGCTACCGCGCCGCCCAGGCCCTGGCCGGGCTGCCCTGGCTGAAGCGCGCCGACCTCGACGCTCTGCGCGCCTCGCTGGAAGACCGCTACGCGGCCGACATGCTGGCCCAGGTGGTGGCCGAGCAGGATGCCGCCGATGCGAAGCAGGCCACGCCGGCCGGCGCGGCAATGGAGGGCGCATGAATACCCACCACCTGCTGATCCAGTTCGTCACCTGGTTCGTGCTGTGCTACTTCATCCTGCTGAACGGCGGCTACCTGCTCCTCAACCTGCTGTCGCTGCGCACCCTGCACCGCAAGGGCCAGGAAGAGATGCTGGACGACCTGCCGCGCGCCTATTCCGGCCTCGAGCCGCCGGTCAGCATCCTGGTGCCGGCGTATAACGAGGAGGCGAGCATCGCCGCCTCGGTGCGCTCGATGCTGCAGCTGACCTATTCCGAATACGAGGTCGTGGTGGTCAACGACGGCTCGAAGGACGGCACCCTGGACGTGCTGAAGCGCGAGTTCGGCCTGCTGCCTTTCCCGGAAGCCTACCGCCGCCAGATTCCGACCAAGGAGATCCGCGCGATCTACCGCTCGACGCGCTTCCCGAACCTGCGCGTGATCGACAAGTTCAACGGCGGCAAGGCCGACTCCCTGAATGCCGGCATCAATGCCGCGCGCTATCCGCTGTTCTGCGGCGTCGACGCCGACTCGGTCCTGCAGCGCGACAGCCTGGAACGCGTGACCCAGCCTTTCCTGCGCGACCCGACCGTGGTCGCCACCGGCGGCACCATCCGCATCGCCAACGGCTGCGAAGTCAGCGGCGGCTTCCTGACGAAAGTAGGCTTGCCGCGCAATCCCTGGGCCCTGTTCCAGGTGGTCGAATACCTGCGCGCCTTCCTGTTCGGGCGCCTCGGCTGGTCGGCCGTGAACGGCATGCTGATCATCTCCGGCGCCTTCGGCGTGTTCCGCAAGGATGCCGTGGTCAGCGTCGGCGGCTACCGCCCCGACACCATCGGCGAGGACATGGAACTGATCGTGCGCCTGCACCGCCTGCTGCGTGCGCGGCGCCAGCCCTACCGCATCGAATTCGTGCCCGACCCCGTGTGCTGGACCGAAGCGCCGGAAGACTTCAAGACCCTGAAGAACCAGCGGATCCGCTGGCAGCGCGGCCTGGCCGAGAGCCTGAACGCCAACTGGGGCCTGATGTTCTCGCGCAACGGCGGCGTGCCCGGCTGGCTGGCCTTCCCGTTCATGCTGCTGTTCGAGTGGCTGGGGCCCCTGGTCGAGGTGGGCGGCTACCTGTTCATGATCGTCTCCTTCCTGACCGGCGACATCTCCTGGCAAGCCTTCTCGACCTTCATGTTCGTGGCGATCGGGCTGGGCATCCTGCTGTCCGCCTCCGGCCTGCTGCTGGAAGAGATGTCCTTCCACATCTACCCGCGCGGCAAGCAGCTGCTGGCCCTGGGCGTGGTGGTGCTGGTCGAGAACCTCGGCTACCGCCAGCTGAACACCTGGTGGCGCCTGGTCGGCCTGTTCCGCTGGGCGATGCAGAAGGAGGCGACCTGGGGCGCCATGGCGCGCAAGGGCAGCTTCGCGGACAAGCCGTGAGCGCGCGCGCCCTGCTGCTGTCCCTGTCCGTGATGAGCGCCCCCGCCCACGCCGCCTGGCTGCACCTGTGCCCGCAAGGCGCCGCAGCGGCCGCCGCGCCGCCGGCCGCGCCATTCGCCGATACTGTCGGCGGCGACGGTGCGCGCCTGCGCTGGCAGGCCGACAGCCAGGCCGAACGCCCCGGCTGCACCAGCACCGCGCTGCCGCCCGGCGCCAGGGTCGAGACCCTGTTCCCGCTCGGCCCCGCCGAAGAGATCGAGCGCACCGTCCTGCTGCACGGCCGCGTGCGCGAAGGCCGCTTCGCCGTCAGCGAGCACGTGCTGCCCTCTTCCCGTCCCGGCGTCCCGAAACCCGGCATCATGCCGCTGCGCGCCAACCTGCTGGAGCGCATGCAGGCGCGCGCCTTCGGGGTCGAGGAGCGGGTCCGCATGAAACTCGAGGGCGGGCGGCTGACGGTCGACTGCGGCGCCGGCACCCGGCCGGCCGGGATCCTGCTCAGCGGTCCCTGGTTCCTGCCGCGCGCCCGCCTGCGCCTGGCGGCCGCGTATGCGGGCGGCGCCGGCTTTTCGCTGCAGGCGGCCGACGGTGCCCGCGCCGCGCGCGAAACCGCATTGAACCTGGGCGAACTGCCCGCGCAGCCGGCCGCCGGCGCGCGGCAAGCCTTCACGCCGGCGCTGCCGGACACCCTGGACCGCGCAAGCTGGAAGCACTTCGTCCTGCAATGTCCGGCCCAGGCCTCCAGCCTGGCGCTGGACTCCCTGTCCATCGAACCCGATCCGGCGCCGGGAGCCCGGCCGGCGGCGCGCTCGACCTGGGTGTGGAAGGCGGCCGACTGGCGCGAGCATGGCGCCGCGCTGCTGGACTGGGCCGCGGCGCAGCGGGTGCGCGAGCTCTTCATCACCGTGCCGTTCAGGAAGGAGGCGGTCCAGGAACCGGCGCGCCTTGCCGCCTTCGTGCGCAGCGCAAGCGCGCGCGGCATCCGCGTGCTGAGCGTGGACGGCGACCCGCACATGGTGCTGCCCGCGCAGCAGCCGGCGCTGGCGCGCATGGTGCACGCTTACACGAGCTACAACGCCGGCGTCGAACCGGCCGCGCGCCTGGCCGGCCTGCAGTTCGACGTCGAGCCCTATCTACTGCCCGAGTACGGCGCCGGCAAGGTCGACTGGGACGCCCGCTACCTGGCGATGGCGCACACCCTGCGCGAGGCGGCCGGCAGCCTGCACCTGGAACTGGTGGTGCCCTTCTGGTGGGATGGCAAGACCGCCCTGCTGGACGGCCTGGCGCCCCTGGCCGACGCCCTCGCCGTGATGGACTACCGCACCGATCCGGCCCAGGTGCGCGAATTCGCCATGCCCTTCCTCGACTGGGGGGCGCGCCATGGCAGGCAGGTGCGCATCGCGCTGGAAGCCGGCGAAATCGCCGCCGAAACCCAGCGCCGCTATGTGCGTACGCGGGCGGGCGAAGCGGCCGACCTGCTGCGCCTGACGGCAGGCGGTCAGCAGGTGCTGGCCCTGCTGCGCGAACCGGTGGCCGCGGCGGCGGGCGCCGAGGGGTTCCGCCTGCAATCGACCCGCGAGATCGACGGCAGCGCCACCAGCTTCCATCGAGATAAACAATCCCTGCTGCGCCTGCTGCCCGCGCTGGAATCCGACTTCAGCGCCTGGGATGAGGCCTTCGGCGGCATCGCCCTGCACGAGCTGCGTTGACCTTGCGTCAAATCATCGCGCGGGTATTTACACCCTGAAAACAACGCTTCCCACTGTTTATAGAACACCATCTTCTTTCCGTGTATTATTAATTTCCGGTAATAAATACAACCCAGATCACGCCAAGGAGAGGCTCATGACGTTCCGGAAAATCAAGCAGGCCTGCATGACGATGGCCCTGGTGCTGGCCTGCCTGCCGGCCACGCAGGCGGTCGCGGGTCCGCTGGACGAAGCCAGGGCGCGCGCCCACCTCGACGCCGTCGCCGCCGGCGACCTCGAGGCCCTGATGAAGGACTATCCCGAGGATGCCTATATGGAGTGGGTCGGCGGACCGCTCGACGGCCGCTACCGCGGCAAGGAAGCGATCCGCGCCGTCTGGCAGAAATTCATCGCGGTCAACGAAGGCAAGCCGCGTCCCGCCACATTCGGCAAGCTGAGCGCCTTCGCCAATCCGAAGGGCGCCTCGGTCCAGCAGCGCGCCGACTACGGCGGCAAGCTGCCGCTCAAGGTCCTGCACGTCCTGACCTACCGCGAAGGCGAACTCACCACCGAACTCTGGCAGATCGCGCCTGCCATGCAGCTCGACCAATAAGGACGCCGATGGTCCTGCGCGCGTCCCTGCCGGCCCTGCTGCTCGTCCTCGGCTTGCCGCTGGGATCGAGCGCGGCCGGCGCCACCCTGGACGCGCGGGTCGCGACGCCGGCCGGCAAGCCGGTGCTCGACGCCGTCGTGGTGCTCGAGCCGCTCGCCGGCGCCGGGCCGGCGGCCAGGAACCGCCCGCATGCCGTGATCGAGCAGCGCGGCGCCGAATTTTCTCCCTGGGTGACGGTCGTCCAGACCGGCACCGCGGTCGACTTCCCGAACAACGACACGGTCCGCCACCACGTCTACTCCTTCTCCCAGCCCAAGCGCTTCGAGATCAAGCTCTATGCCGGCAAGCCGGGCCAGCCGATCACCTTCGACAAACCGGGCGAGGTCGTCATCGGCTGCAATATCCACGACTGGATGGAAGCCTATGTGCTGGTGGTGGAGTCGCCGTATTTCGGCAAGACCGGGCCGGACGGCCAGGTCCGCATCGCCAACCTGCCGGCCGGGCGCTACCGCCTGCAGCTCTGGCATCCGCTGCAAAAGGCGCAGGCGGCCGCCAGCGAGATCGAGCTCGCCGCCGCACCGGCCAGGCTGAACCTGATGCTGGACGCGCGGGCGCGCGAGCCCAAGCCGCACACGGCGGTCGACCAGGACAGTTACTGAAACAAGGGAAGCATCGTTCATGGGTCTCAGCTCGCTCCAGCGCCGCATCGTCCTCGTGTTCGTGGGCCTGCTGGTGCTCGTCATGGGCCTGGTGCTGACCCTGGTGCGCGAGAGCAGCGCGCGCATCGTCGGCAGCGAAGGCAGCAACAGCCTGGTGGTCGGCGCCAAGGTGTTCCAGCGCCTGCTCGACCAGAACCAGCGCCAGCTGGAGACGGCGGCCAGCGTGCTGTCCGCCGACTTCGCCTTCCGCGAAGCGATCGCGACCCAGGACCAGCCCACCATGCGTTCGGTGATCCGCAACCACGGCCAGCGCATCCACGCCCAGGTCATGATGGTGGCCGACACCGACGGCGCGCTGATCGCCAGCTCCCAGCGCGAAACCGCCGCCGGCGATGCCTTCCCCTTCCCCGACCTGCTGGCGGAAGCCGAATCGAGCGGGCGCAGCGCGGGCTTCCGCCAGATGCGCAACGGCCAGCTCTACCAGGTGGTGCTGGTGCCGATCATGGCGCCGCGCCGCATCGCCTGGGTGGCGATGGCTTTCCGGGTCGACGACGGCTGGGCGCGCGACATGGCCGAGGTCACCGGTCTGGCCGTGCACGTGGTGCGCTTCGGCGCGCGCGGCCCGGTCCTGCTGGCCTCGTCCTTCGACGCGAAGCAGCGCGCCGCGCTGAGCCTGAACCGCTTGCCGGCGGCCGGCCAGCAGGCCCTGCTCGACGTCGGCGACGAAACCTGGCGCACCATGCGCCTGCCGCTGGACGGCGCCATGCAGGCCGTGCTGCAGCTGCCGGTATCGTCAGTGGAAGCACCGTTCAGCCAGTTGCTGCAGCGCCTGCTGTGGGTGGTCGGCATCGCGATCCTGGTGTTCGCACTGGGCAGCATCACGCTGGCGCGGCGCATCGTCAAGCCGCTCGAAGAACTGTCGGAGGCCGCGCACCGCATCGCCCAGGGCGACTACGGCCAGGCGCTGCCGGCCCTGCCGCAGGACGAGATCGGCCGGCTGGCCACCAGCTTCGCCCATATGCGCGACGGCATCGCCAGCCGCGAGGAGCGCATCGTGCGCCTGGCCTACGTGGACGGCCTGACCGACCTGCCGAACCGCACCCGCTTCCTCGAGACCTTCGCCCGCCTGCCGGCCGGCAGCTCGCGCGCGGTGGCGGTGCTCAACATCGACCGCTTCGCCATGATCAACAACGCGCTCGGCTACCAGGTCGGCGACCGCCTGTTGCGCGAGGTCGGCGAGCGCATCTCGACGCTGGCGCCGCCGCCGCTGATGGTGGCGCGGCTGTGGGGCGACCACTTCGCCTTCCTGCTCGAGATCGAGACCGAGGATTGCGCACGCGCCTTTGCCGGCGCCGTGCTGGAGCAGCTGCAGGATCCGATCACCTTGGACGGCCAGCGCCTCGACATCGGCGGCAGCATCGGCATCGCCCTGTATCCGCAGGACGGTACGGACGCGGGCACCCTGCTGCGGCGCGCCGAGCTGGCGCTGGCGGCGGCCAAGCGGCGCCGCTCCGGCCTGGCCTTCGCCCACGAGGCGGGCGCGGAGCCGGCGCCGGAGCAGCTGTCCCTGATCGGCGACATGCGCGCCGCGATGGCGAAGGGCGAATTCCTGCTCGCCTACCAGCCCAAGCTGGACCTGGAAAGCGGACGCGTCAATGCCGCCGAAGCCCTGCTGCGCTGGCGCCGTCCGGGCAGCGGCATGGTCCCGCCGGGCAGCTTCATCCCCTTCGCCGAGCAGACCGGCTTCATCCGCGAGATCACGCCCTGGGTGCTGGACGCCGCCATCCGCCAGCTGGCGCAGTGGCAGGCGCAGGGACTGGACATCGCGGTCTCGGCCAACCTGTCGACCCTCGACCTGCTGGATCCGGAACTGCCGCGGCGCGTGAAGGCCCTGCTCGAGTTCCACCGCGTGCCGCCGGCGCGCCTGTGCCTGGAGATCACCGAAAGCGCCCTGATGGACGAGCCGGCGCTGGCCCTGTCCCACCTGAACGCGCTGGCGGCGCTCGGGGTGAAACTCTCGATCGACGACTACGGCGTCGGCCAGGCCTCGCTGGCCTACCTGAAAAGCCTGCCGGTGAACGAACTGAAGCTTGACCGCAGCTTCGTCACCGCGATCGCCGACTCGCCGCGCAACGCCGCCATCGTGAAGTCGACCATCATGCTCAGCCACGCGCTGGGGCTGTCGGTGGTGGCGGAAGGCGTCGAGACCGCCGAGGAGCTGGACTGGCTGCGCGCCAACGGCTGCGACGTCGGCCAGGGCTACCGCATTTCGAAGCCCATCATGGCCGCGGAGCTGGCGGACTGGATGGCCGCATACGATCGGGACACGGGCTTGCGGATCGCCGGCTGATGTCCTGGCGCGGGGTTGGAAGCGTGCATCGACGAGACCCGGCACTGACAAGCAGCTCATGAAAATTCATGATTTTTGGTTAGCATTTTTTTCCGCTCGGCAATAAAATAGATGTTCAGCGCGGGGCTGCCAACAGGATAAAACCATGAATTTACAACTGCCGAACGATATTTACATCAGCGTCCTCGCCGAAATCGATTCCATCCTGAGGACCCTGCACGAAATACAATCCGACAAGCACGTTGCCAAGGCAAAGGAAAAAGCTGTCGAGATCTTCAGCAAGCTCAGCGACGAGCTGAAATCGGATATTCAATCGCTGAGCCAGCACGCCGAATGGGAAACCTTCACCATCGCGTTTTATGGCGAGACCAATGCCGGCAAGTCGACCATCATCGAGACGATGCGCATCCTGCTGCAGGAACCCGGCAAACTGGCGGAACAGCAGGAATTCAGGGCA
Organism: Massilia sp. 01N417; assembly: GCF_056399645.1. Classification (NCBI taxonomy): domain Bacteria; kingdom Pseudomonadati; phylum Pseudomonadota; class Betaproteobacteria; order Burkholderiales; family Oxalobacteraceae; genus Massilia; species Massilia sp. 01N417. The sequence goes on from NZ_JBFTRS010000017.1 coordinate 11,958, forward strand.
TTGCAGGAAAAATACGGCATCAGCGCGGAACGTCTCGCGGAATTGCGTGCGGCCGTCGAGGAAGCCGACAATACCTGCGCGAGGTGTCAAGGCAGCCTCGACCAGCTGGAGCAGGCATACCAGGAGCGCGCCCAGGGTTTGCGCGACAAATTGCAGGCCTTGCAGCAGGCTATCCGGATTCACAAGGAGCAGGCATCGCTGTGGCAAAAGGTGGTCGATCTCTTCGTCACGCTGCCGGAGCAAAAACAAAGTGCCGCGCTGGAAGCGGAACTGCAAGGGGTGGAAGCGGAACGGCTGCAACAGCAGACGCCGCTGAAACAGGAATACATCGCGGCACAGCAGGCGCATGGCGCCCGCAAACAATCGCTCCAGGAAGCGGAAGCGGCCTTGTCGCACCTGGCCAGCCATGCCGACGGCGCCATCATCGGTGACGGCCACCCCGATTTCACGCTGAAAACGACGTCCTACAAGTTCGACAGTGGAGAAGAGTCGTTTGCCCTCCTCGACATCCCGGGCATCGAGGGCAAGGAACCGAAGGTGCTGGACGCCATCTGGGCCGGCGTCCAGAAGGCGCACGCCGTCTTCTATGTGACGAACAAGGCCGCGGCACCCCAGAAAGGGGACGAAGACCGCCCGGGTACGCTGGAAAAAATCCGGCAGCACCTTGGCGCGCAGACCGAAGTCTGGACCATCTATAACAAACGCGTCACCAATCCGATCCAGCTGGCCCAGGACGAGCTGATCAGCGAAGACGAGCGGGCCAGCCTGCGCGAACTGGATCGCCGGATGGCGGAGGTACTCGCCGACAAATATCGCGGCACGGTGAGCTTGAGCGCGTATCCGGCCTTTCTTGCGGCGTCGACCTGCCTGCTGCCCGACTCGCAAAGCGCCGGCAATAAAACGAAGTTCATGAAAAAACTCAGCCAGCAGGACCTGCTGCGAAAATCCGGGGTATCGGGTTTTCATGAACTGCTGGCCAGGAACCTGGTCAAGGATCACAAGGCCAAGATTACCCGCTCGAATTTCAACAAGGCGAATCTGGTCGTGCGCGCCAGCACCGAGCAGGTGACATCGACCCTGCGGGATTCCTTCAAGCCGCTGGCGAAGGAATTACAAAAGGATGCGGATCAGGCGCAATTGCAACTGGATACCGCCCTTGACGCACTCAAGACCCGGCTGGAATCCCAGGGAGAGAATGCGATCTCCGAGTTTACGAATACGGTGCGCAAGAAGATCTACGACAAGATCGACGGCGATATCGGCAACGATGATTTCAAGGATGCCTTCGAACGCCTGATCAGGCAGCAGCAGACGGTCCTGGTCGACAAGCTGCCAGCGATCATGCAAAACGAAGTCAATAAATTCCAGAAACAGATCGGCGACATCGTCGAGCGCTTCCAGGCTTTCGCCGCCGAGCTGCTCGATGCCTACGGCAACATCCGCATTTCCGGCCTGGGCGGCTCATTCGACCTGAAGATCGACATCGACAATGGCATCAACCTGCCGGGCTTGCTGGGCGCGGTGGTCGGCGGCGTCTTGCTGTTCTGGACGCCCGCCGGCTGGGCCGTCCTGGCAATCGGCGCGGTAACCGTATTGGTGGGCGCCGTGAAGTCGGTGATCGGTTTCTTCAGTGCCGATTACAAGAAATCGCAGCAGCGCAAGACTGCCGACTCCAATCTGGAACGCATTACCGACAAGATGCGCGAATCACTGCGCGAAAGCCTCGGCTCCGCCCTCCCGCAACTGGAACCGAAGGTCGAAGCGCTGAAGGCAGCCCTCGACATGCCTGCCGCCCAGATCGGCGACATCGTCAAGATTCTCGCCCAATCCGAACGTCAACTGAAAAAACTGTCTCACACCATCGAAACCGCAGGGGCCTTGTAATGGATAACACGCTGGACGCGTTTAAAGCACAACAATCGAAATCTCTGGAAGTATTAAGGAAGCTGCAGGAATTCCTGCAGGAAGGCGCACAGGTTGGCGTTCCAATCGATCCCAGCCTGAAACAAAAGCTCGATGGCGCCGTGCAGGCGGTCGCCGGAGAAAAACTGAAGGTCGCGCTGGTCGGTGGCTATTCGGACGGCAAGACCTCGATCGCCGCCGCATGGATGGAAAAGCTGGACAAGTCCACCATGAACATCAGCCATCAGGAGTCGTCCAACGAAGTGCGCATCTACGATGTCGGTTCCGATTTCGTGCTGATCGATACCCCCGGCCTGTTCGGCTTCAAGGAGCAGGTCAATGCGGAAACCAACGCGATCGAGAAGTACAAGGACATCACGAAAAAATACGTCAGCGAAGCGCACCTGATCCTGTATGTGATGGACCCGACCAATCCGATCAAGCAAAGCCACCAAGATGACCTGGCATGGCTATTCCGGACCCTGAACCTGCTGCCGCGGACGGTATTCGTCCTGAGCCGCTTCGACGAAGTAGCGGACGTCGAGGACGAAGCCGAGTACAAGCGGACCCTGGCCATCAAACAGGCCAATGTCGCGGGCCGCCTGACCGAGCTGATCGCGCTGCAGCCGCAGGAGACGGCGGCACTGTCGATCGTCGGTGTGGCCGCCAATCCTTTTGACATGGGCACCGCACACTGGCTCGCCAATCTCGAACAGTTCAAGGCCCTGTCGCATATTGCTTCGCTGCAGGCGGCGACCACGCAAAAAATCGCCGCCAACGGCGGTGCGCTGGCCATCGTGCAGGAAGCCAAGAACAGCGTCATCCGCGACGTGTTGTCGAAACAGCTGCCGGTCGCGATTGCGAATGACGAAAGGATCGCCGTCGAGGTCGACAAGCTCGAGAGCATGAGCACGCGCCTGAGGAAGCAGCTGGTCGGCGCCAAATCCCAGATTACCGATGTGCGCGGCAGCCTGCGTGGGTTCGTCGTGGATTACTTCGCGGACCTGATCCTCCAGGCAAAGGGCGTCAACATGGATACCTTTTCCGATTTCTTCGAGCGCGAAGTCGGGAGCGAAGGCATCATGGTGTCCACGCGCCTGCAGAACGAGTTCGAACGCCAGCTGAAATCCGTGACCCAGGAAATCAGCAACATGAAGATCGGCTTCGATGCCGAGATCAACCATTTCAATTCCACCATCAAGCAATTCGGCAAGCAAGGTCTGGACTACCTGGTCAAGAGCAAGGTCATCAATAACACGACCGTGCTGGCCACGCGCGACGGCGTCGTCACCGCGGCCAAGTACATTGGCCTCGACCTCGGCAAGATGCTGAAATTCAAGCCGTGGGGCGCGACGAATCTTGCGAAAGGCGTCAACGGCGCCCTCGCCGTGGTCGGCCTCGCACTGGAAGCCTGGGACAGCTGGGAGCAGGCCGAGCGTCGCAAGGAATTCCAGAAGGCCATGGTCAAGATGATCGAGAACTTCGAATTGCAGCGCCAGGAGCTGGTCGCGCTGATCGATGGCGAAAAATTCACCGAACAGTTCTTCGCAAGCTACATCGAGCTGCAACGCGATGTCGCGGAAGTCCAGAAGGACGTGGAAGCCCAGCGCGAGCAGCGTTCACGCTTTCGTGCCTGGCGCGAAAGGGGCGAAGCTATCGACGTCGAGTTCGCGGAAGTCGTCAGCTAGATAGCGGCTGGCCGGTGCGTTCGGCCAGGATGCTGTTGAGGCGGTGGCGCTGGTACAGTATCTCGCGCGCCTGGATCTCGATGTCGGTCGCCATGCCCTGGGAGCCGCCATGCGGCTGGTGGATCATGATGCGGGCGTTCGGCAAGGCATAGCGCTTGCCGGTGGCGCTGGCCGCGAGCAGGAAGGAAGCCATGCTGGCGGCGAAGCCCGTGCACAGGGTCGACACGTCCGGCTTGACGAACTGCATCGTGTCGTAGACCGCCATGCCGGCGTACACCGAGCCGCCCGGCGAATTGATGTAGAGCGAGATATCCTTGTCGGGATTGTCCGATTCCAGGAACAGCAACTGGGCGACGATCAGGTTGGCCGACTGCTCGGTCACCTCGCCGACCAGGAAGATCACGCGCTCCTTCAGCAGGCAGGAATAGATGTCGAAGGCCCGTTCGCCGCGCCCGGTCTGTTCGACGACGGTGGGCACCAGCCCGAGTCCCTGTGGAAAATGTGCAGCCATGACGGTCCTTTCGCGCCAGAATGGAATCGAGGCTCGATTCACTGTCCGCCTGACGCCTGCCGAGGGCGCCGCGTGACGGCAATAAAAATATGCCGCCTCCCTGTCACATCCGGGCGGCGCCAGGCGTCAGGCAGCACCAGCACCGCGACAGGAGACCCGCCATGCCCTGCCCTACCGATACCGACGTCCGCCTCTTTGAACAGTTGCGCCCGCGCCTGACGGCGATCAGCCGCCGCATCGTCGGCAGCGAAGCCGAGGCCGAGGACGTCGTGCAGGACTGCTTCCTGAAATGGCATGGCGCCGAGCGTGCAAGCCTGGCGACGCCGGCGGCCTGGCTGACCACCGTCGTGCAGCACCAGTCGATCGACCGCCTGCGCAGGCGCGCCCGGGACGAGGTGGCGGCGCACGCCGCGATGCAACTCATCCCCGCGGCGCCCGTCGCGCTGCCGGAAGACGGCTTGCTGCGGGATGCCGAACTGGCCGGCGCGCTGGCCCGCCTGCTGGCCTGCCTGACGCCGCCCGAGCGCCTGGCGCTGGTGCTGCGCGAAGCCTTCGACTGCGAACATGCGGACATCGCGGCGGCGCTCGGCACGACGGCGGTGAACGCCCGCCAGTACCTGGCCCGCGCGCGCAAGCGCCTGCGCCGCATCGAGGACGGGGTAGCGCCGGACGAAAAGCTGTGCCGTGAACTGGTGCGCCGCTTCCAGGCCGCGATCAACGGCCGGGACCTGCCGGCGATGGCGAGCCTGCTGGCGGCGGAGCAGCCGGTGTCGGTGCGCGAGGCGCCGGCCAACGATGCCTCCTATGCGCGGGCGCTGGCCGCCTGAGTCCCCGACCGCGGCGTCCATTACAATGGGCGCCCGCTTTCATCCGCCGACAATGCCATGACCGCACGTATCCATATCGCCGCCGCCCTGCTCCTGAACGCCGAAGGAAAAACGCTATTGGTGCGCAAGCGCGGCACCGGCGCCTTCATGCAGCCCGGCGGGAAGATCGAAGCGGGCGAGCGTCCCGAAGACGCGCTCGGCAGGGAATTGAAGGAGGAACTGGATATCGATGCCGATATCGCACGGGCGCGCTTTCTCGGACGTTTCAGCGCGCCGGCCGCGAATGAGCCGGGCTTCGAGGTCTGCTGCGAGCTGTATGAAATCCTGGTGGACGCGGCTGTCGTGCCCGCGGCCGAGATCGAGGAGGCGGTCTGGGTCGATGCCGATTCCGCGACGGCGCGCGAACTCGCCCCGCTGACCCGCGATCACGTGCTGCCCCTGTACCGGCAAAGGCTAGCCGAGCGCCCGGGCCTCGATACGGTCGAATAGTCCGGGATAGCGCAGCACGAGATCGTCCTCGTCCACGTCCAGTCCGGCCTGGAAGTCGCTGCCGATCCCTTCGTACAGGACGCGGCCCGGCGCGATGCGGGTATAGGCCTGCCGCGCCCGCGTGCACGCCATCTCGGGAATATGCACGTACGCCACCTCGATCAGCGTGCGCCGAGCGAGCGCGCCGCCGAGGCGGCGCAGGGGCAAGGTATTGGTGAAGCAGCTGGCGGTCAGGTCGACGTCGATGGCGCCGTCGAGCGCTTCGACCGGCTGGCCGGCGCCGTCGGTCCAGCGGCCCTGCCCGTCGCCCAGCAACACCAGCCGCCCGCCGCCGAGGCTTTCCACGCCCAGCCGGCGCACGCGCCAGCCGGCATCGCAGAGGATCTCGTAGCGGACGGCGTAGGGCTCGCCGAAGCGCTCACCGATGATCATCCCTTCCGCGCGCACGCCGGCGTCGTCCACGCGCAGCAGCAGGTGTTCGAGGCCGTCGCCCTCGACGGCCTTCCAGCGGACTACCCGGGGCGGCTCAGGCGAGCGCATAGGCGACGGTCAGTGCGACTTCGCCACCTGCCTGTAAAAGGCTGTCGAGGATCATCGTGTCGGACTCGTTCAAGAAGGGGACCGATGACAACTTAGCACGAACGCATGGCGCGGACACTTAAGCCGTCGTTAAAGCCGGCAGCTCCAGGAAGAAACTGGTCCCCTCGCCTTCCACGCTCTCGAAGCGGATGCGCCCGCCGTGCTCCTCGACGATGGTCTTGCAGATGTTCAGCCCCAGCCCGGTGCCGCCCTTCTGGCGCGAGTCGGCCGAATCGGCCTGGGCGAAGCGCAGGAAGATGCGCTCGCGGAAGGCTGCCGGAATGCCGGCCCCATGGTCGATCACGGCGATCTTCAGCATCCCGCCGGCGCGCTCCAGGCGGGTCAGCACTTCGCCGCCCGGCGCGGAAAACTTGATCGCGTTGGACAGCAGATTGGTCAGCACCTGGGTGAGGCGGTCGCGGTCGACCTCCGCGCGCAGGCCCTGCGCATCGCCGGCCGCCTCGACGGCCAGCCGCACCCCGGCCTGGGAAGCGAAGCTGTCCATCGCCGCCACCGCGCCCTCGACTACCGGCGCCACCGGCTGCGCCTCGAAGCGGTAGTCCATCTGCCCCGCTTCCATCTTCTGGATGTCGAGCACGTCGCCGATCAGGCGCACCAGGCGCTCGGAGCTGGCGCAGGCGACGCCGACCAGGCCTTGCGCATCCGCCGGCAGCTCGCCCGCCATGCCGTCCTTCAGCAGCGACAGCGAGGCGCTGATCGCGGTCAGCGGCGTGCGCAGCTCGTGCGAGACGGTGGAGATGAACTCGTTCTTCATGCGCTCGACCTGCTTGCGCTCCGAGACGTCGTGCAGGAACACGCTGAAGAACACGCCCTCGCCGGTGCCGACCAGGCCGACCGTCATCTCGGCCGTGATCTCGGCGCCGTCGCGCCGCACCAGGTTGCGCTCGACGCGGTGGCCGAGCAGCGCGAGCTCGCCGGTCTCGCGGAAATGCTGGAGGGCCCGCTGCGCGCTGGACCGATGGCGCTCCGGGATCGCCAGCTCGGCCAGCATCCGGCCGACGGCTTCCTGGCGGGTCCAGCCCAGCATGTCCCTGGCGGCCGAGTTCCAGTCGGTGATGCGGCCGTCGAGGTCGACGCTGATGAAGGCGTCCTGGGCGGTCTCGATGATGTTGACGATGCGCTGCTGGCTGGCGCGCACCGTGCTCAGGGCCTGTTCCAGCTCGCGGGTGCGCTGCTCGACCCGCAGTTCGAGGGTGGCGTTCAAGTCTTCCAGCTCGCCCCGCCGCCGGACCAGGTCGGCCACCAGCGCGTTCAGGGTGCCGGACAGGGTCTCGACTTCCTCGTAGCCGCCGCGGCCCGGACTGATGGTCACGGGTTCGCCCTCGCGGATGCCGCGCGCCGAACGCGCCAGCTCGTCCAGCGGGCGGGTGATGCGGCGCGCCACCAGCACGCCGGCCATCGAGCACAGGCCCGCCAGCAGGATGCCGGCGGTCAGGCCGTATTCGCTCAGGCGGCGTACCGGCGCGTAGGCGTCGTCGACGTTCTGGCGCACCAGCACGGTCCAGCCGAGGCCGGGATATTCGGCATAGCCGTGGCCGCGCGCGAAGCCGACCAGGTAGGAAACGCCGTCCGGCCACTTCTCGACCAGGTAGCCGTCCTCCTTCTGAAGCTGCGCCGACCGCAGGCTGTCCAGCGACAGGGTCTTGCCCTGCCAGCCCTCGGGACCGAGCAGGACCACGCCCTTGGCGTCGACGATCAGTGCCTCGACCTGGCGCCGCGCGGCGATCGGCGCGATCACCGAGCGCTCGACGTCGCGCGCCCATTGCCAGGACAGGTGCACGCCCAGCACGCCCTCGGCGCGGCCGGCATCGTCCCGCACCGGAAAGGCGACGTCGACGAAGCGCCAGGGTTCCTGCTGCTGCGGCAGGAACTTGGCCAGCAGCACGGCCTCGTGCACGTCGCCGGCGTGCACGCCCTCCAGGGCGTTGGCGAACCACGGACGCTTCGATACGTCCGCCCCCTCCAGCAGGCCCCTGGCCGCCACCTGTACCTTGCCGTCCATGCCGGCCACGCCGATCCAGCTGTAGTAGCCGTAGCTGTCCTGGAGCTGGTTCAGGGTCTCGCGGCGCCGCGTCAAGGGGGTCTCCGGGCGCAGGCCGCGGCGCTGCGCCAGCAGGTGCACTTCGCGATAGCGTTCGTACATGCCGCGCTCGAGCTTGTCGGAGGTCTGCAGCGCCAGCTCGGCCAGGCTGTGGCCGATGTTGGACTTGACCTGTTCGGTATTCCTGCGTTCGATGACGGTGACGAGCAGCACCGACAGGGCCACGGTCAGCAGGGTGAAGGCGAGCGCCAGCCAGGCGCCCAGGCGGCGCGGCAGCAGATTGCGGGGAAAGGAGCGTGAGGACGGCATCGGGATCATCGGGGAAAAGGCCGCCGCCAGCGTAGCACACGATGATGCCCTACGGACACAATGTGAACGTGGGTAAACATCCGGCGCCACACGGCCATGTCGGATTTCCGCTAAACTTCAGGTTTAGTTGCGAATAAACCGCAGGTTTATTTTTGCTAAACCTTAGGTTGATCGCATCAATCGTTATCGCTTCAGGAACCAGCCATGCAAGACAACGCCGCCGCTTCGTCCAACCTCGTCGACTACGTCACGTCGTGCACCCTGCCGACGCCGTGGGCGCAGTTCACGCTGCACGCCTTCGTCGAGCATGCCACCGGCAAGGAACACCTGGCGATGACGCTGGGCGACCTGTCCACGAGTGAAGCGCCGCTGATGCGCATCCACTCGGAGTGCCTGACCGGCGACGTGATGTTCTCGCAACGCTGCGATTGCGGCGCCCAGCTCGAAGGCGCGCTGAAGAAGATCGCCGCCGAAGGCCGCGGCATCCTGCTCTACCTGCGCCAGGAAGGCCGCGGCATCGGCCTGGTGAACAAGATCCGCGCCTACCGCCTGCAGGAAGCCGGCGCCGACACGGTCGAAGCCAACCTGCAGCTGGGCTTCCACGCCGACGCCCGCAACTACGAACTGGTGCAGCCGATGCTGGCCCACTTCGGCATCGAGGCGGTGCGCCTGATGACCAACAACCCGCGCAAGATCGACGCCCTGACCAAGCTCGGCTTCGACGTCGCCGAACGCGTGCCGCTGCTGGTGAACCGTAATGCCTTCAATAACAGCTACCTGAATACCAAGCAGGCGAAGCTGGGGCATATGATGACGCCGGCGGCCGAGCCGGTTCTCGACGGCGAACTGTAAACGTCGTTCCCGCCTTCGCGGGAACGGCGGCTAGCTAGCGCTAGCCGCCCCCATCTTCTGGCAAGATGAACTCCAGTCATCTTGCCAGCGACGAATGGAATGCGCCCGCTCCCGCTTGTCACCCTCTTGTGCCTGCTCTGCGCCATTGCCGGCGCCGCGCCCGTTGCGCAGAAGAGCGCTTCGACGGGCGCCGCCGCCAAGCAGGCGCCGCAACCGCCGCTGGTGATCCCTCCCGCCACGCCGCCCGCCACCACGCCGCCCGCGCCCCTTCCCGGCGAAACCGACGAAACCGCGGCCCTGCCGCCGCCCTCCACCGCCGCCCAGGACCTGTACTCGGCCGCCAAGTCCGACCTGCTGCAGATCCGCATGCTGCTGAAGAACGGCCGCAGCCAGTCCTCGGTCGGCTCGGGCTTCCTGGTCGGCACCGGAAGGCTGGTGCTGACGAATTACCACGTGGTGTCGCAGATGGCGCTCGACCCCGACGTCTATATCGGCGAGTACGTCGATACCGACGGCAAGACCGGCCCGGTCGAGCTGCTGGCGGTCGACGTGCTGCACGACCTGGCGGTGGTGCGCGTGAACCGCGACGGCACCGGCTTCTTCCAGGTGCCCGATCATCCGGTCAGGCTGACCCAGGGCCAGTATCTGTACTCGCTGGGGAATCCCCTCGACCTCGGCTTCGCGATCTCGGAGGGCGCCTACAACGGCGTGGTCACGCGCAGCTTCTACGACCAGCTGATCTTCACGGGGCCGATCAACTCCGGCATGAGCGGCGGCCCCAGCGTGACGGCGTCCGGCACCGTGGCCGGGATCAACGTCTCGAAGCGCCGCGACGGCGAGTCGGTCAGCTTCCTGGTGCCGGTGCGCTTCGCCCAGGAGCTGCTGCGCAAGGTCGCCGCGCAGCCGCACCCGCCGAAAGACTTCAATCCGCTGATCGCCCAGCAGCTGCTGGCCCACCAGCGCGAGATGATCGACCGCCTGCTGGCCGAGCCGCTGTCGATCAAGACCATGGGCCCCTACCACGTGCCGGTGCGCGAATCGCAGCAGCTGCGCTGCTGGGGGCGCACCAACTTCCGCCTCGAAGCCGAATTCAGCGGCGATTCCGTCAGCTGCGCGATGGAGGTGGCGGTCTACGTCTCCGATTCCCAGCAGACCGGGCATGTGTCGATGTCCCACCTCTACCTGCGTTCGGCCGGCATGCATCCGCTGCAGTTCGCGGCGCTGGCCAGCACCCGCTTCCGGGTCGACCGCATCGGCGCCTCGCGCGACGTGCGCCTGACCCGCCCGTCCTGCACCGAGCAGTTCGTGCACACGGCCAGCCTACCGCTGCGCGCCGTCACCTGCGTGCGCGCCTACCGCAAGTTCGCCGGGCTGTACAACTTCACCCTGCTCACCGCCAGCACCGACGACGGCCAGGCCAGCCTGCAGAGCCGCCTCGACCTGGCCGGCGTCTCCTACGAGAACGGCATGCGCGCCACCCGCGCCTTCCTGTCCTCGCTGGGACGGACCCAGCCGCGGAAGCCGGCGCGATGAGCGGCCCCTGGTATATCGAAACCCTGGCGCGCAACGGCGACGTGCTGCAGCGCCACTGCGTGGACGCGCTGCCGATCCGGATCGGCCGCGGCTACGATAACGAGCTGATTCTCGACGACGACTACGTGGCCGCCAGCCACGCGCGCATCGAACTGGACGATGCCGGGCGCCTGGTGCTGCGCGACCTCGGCAGCAGGAACGGCCTGAACCATCGCGGCAAGCGGCTGCAGGAGGTGGTGCTGTCCGAGGATACCGTGGTGCGCATCGGCCATACCTCGCTGCGGGTGCGGGCGGCGAGTTTTCCGGTGGCACCGGAACTCGAGGATCGCACCTTCCACCGCTGGGAGGGCGCGCTGCCCGGCAGCGCCGGCATCCTGCTGGCCGGCGCCTGCGCCCTGTTCGCGCGCTGGCTCAGCGACACCCAATACTTCGAATTCGCGCGCTATTTCGAGGCGCTGGCATGGGGCGTCGGCGCGGCCCTGCTGTGGGCCGGCATGTGGGCCTTCGCCAACCGCCTGTTCGGGCGCCATGCGCGCCTGGGCCGCCACCTGTTCGTGTTCGGCTGCGGGCTGACCGCGCTGAGCCTGCTGGCGATGCTGTTCGCCAGCGCCGCCTATGCCTTCTCGGCCGAGTTCTTCACCCGCTATGCCTCGCACGCGGCGACCTTGCTGGTGGCCGGCATGCTCTATTTCCACCTGTGCACCGTCAATCCGCAGAACCGGCTGCGCTACCGCTGGATCGCCGCCGGCCTGGCGGTGCTGGGCTCCGGCCTGATCCTGACCTACAACCTGCAGCGCACCGGACGCCTGTCGGACGAGCTCTACATGGCGGTGCTGATGCCGCCCGGGCTGCGGGTCAGCCGCGACCACGGCATCGACGAATTCATGCGCGAGGTCGAAGGCATGAAGGCGCCGCTCGACCGCAGCCGCGGACGCAAGCCGGGAGAAGACGAACTGGAAAATTAATTCCAGTATCCTGGATTTTGACAATCAGGCAAGGATGGCAGATGATTTCGGCATGCTGATTCCTCGCCGCAATCTCGTCTTCGTCCTGGCCTGGACCCTGTTCTGGGTCCTGATGGTGCTGGTGGCCGTCCAGGACTTCCAGCGCAACGAACACAGCCCCGAGCTGTGGAAGCCGGTGTTGTGGGAAGGTTCGTCCGCACTGGTGGCGACCGTCCTGATACTCCTGCAGCTGCGCTTCAGCCGCCGCGACGACGAGCTGCTCGGCAGTCCCGGGCGCTGGTTCGCGCGCCAGGCGCTATGGCTGCCGGTGTGGTGGATCGTCTTCACGCCCTTCGCCTTCGGCATCCGCCACGCCGTGTACGCGCTGATGGGCGACACCTACTACCATGATCCGTGGCCGCGCCTGTTCGTCTACGAGTCGATGAAGATCTCGATCTTCGCCGGCCTGTTCACGGCGGTACGCTTCGGCATCAAGTCCTACCTGGCCCTGGTCGAAGCCGAGCTGCGCGCGCAGCGGGCGATCGCCCTCCAGCAGCAGGCCCAGCTGCAGCGCCTGGCCCAGCAGATGCAGCCCCACTTCCTGTTCAATGCGCTGAATACGGTGTCGTCGCTGATGCACGTTGACGTCGACAAGGCCGACGCCACCCTCCAGCAACTGGCGGAGATGCTGCGCGCCACCCTCGCCCTCGGCGAGGCGCACGAGGCGCCGCTGCGGGCCGAGCTGGCGATCGCACAGAGCTATGCCGGCGTGATGGCGGAGCGCTTTGCCGGCCGGGTCGAGATCGGCTGGCGCATCGACGATGCCCTGCTGGCCCAGCCGCTGCCGGTGATGAGCCTGCAGCCGCTGCTGGAAAACGTGTTCAAGCACACGGTCGAAAAGCGCCGCGGCCTGACCCGCATCGAGGTCTCGGCCCAGCGCGAGCAGGATGCGCTGGTGCTGCGGGTGGACGACGACGGCCGCCTCGGCGCGCCTGCCGCGGCGGGCGGCGGCATCGGCCTGTCCAACCTGCGGGCCCGGCTGGCAGCGCTGTACGGCACGCGCGCTTCGCTGGACCTGGCCGCCCGCGACGGCGGCGGGGTACGCGCCGAGCTGAGGGTGCCATGCTGAGGTTCGCATGCGCATCCTGATCGTCGACGACGAAAAGCCGGCGCGCGACAAGCTGCGCCGCCTGCTGGCCCAGGAAGCGGGCATTGCCGCGATCGAGGAAGCGCCGGACGGCTTCGACGCCCTGGGACGCATCGAGGCCTTCAAACCGGATGCCCTGTTCCTCGACATCGCCATGCCCGAGCTGTCCGGCATCGAACTGGCAGCCTCGCTGCCGGAACCGGCACCGGCCATCGTCTTCGTGACCGCCTACGACGAGTATGCGCTGCGCGCCTTCGACGCCGGCGCCATCGACTACCTGCTCAAGCCCTACGATGCGGCCCGCCTGGCGCGCGCCGTACGGCGCCTGCGGGAACGCATCGCCGCGCCAAGGGCCCAGGCCTTGCCGGCCCTGCCCTTGCAACAACTACTGGTATCGGAGCGCGGCGCCACGCGCGTGGTACCGGTGGCCGAGATCGGCTGGATCGAAAGTGCGGACAACTACGTGGCGCTGCACACGCCGTCCGGCAGCCCGCTGCTGCGCCAGACCCTGGCCGGCCTGGCCGAACGGCTGGAGCCGGCCTTCCTGCGCTGCCACCGGCGCGCCGCCGTTCAGCTGGCGTGGATCGAGCGGGTGGTTCCGCTCGACAAGGGAGATTGCGAACTGGTGCTGCGCGGCGGCGCCCGCGTGCCCTGCAGCCGCCAGTACCGCGCCGCCGTGATGGAAAGGCTGGGCGCGGTGACTGGGGCCTGCACCGGGGGCTAATCCCGCTCAGTGCGTCGTTGCGCCGCGCTGGGTCTGGCTGCCGCCCTGGGCGCCGGGCTGGACATGCTGCTGGCTACCCGGGGCATTGCCCGGCCCGCCCTGGCCGCCGGCGCCGGCCTGGGATGAGGAAGCGGCGCCGTTGCCCACGTGCGTGAAGGGATCGGAGAACTGGCGCACGGTTTCCTGCTGGGCGCGCAGGCCGCGCTCGGTCTGCTCGGTGGCGTCGCGCGCCACCTCGTCGGCCAGGGCGCGCGCGGTACGGGTGGTATTCTGGACGTGCTGCTCGGTTACCCGTGCCAGTTCGACCTGGGCGTCGGCCGCCAGGCGGGTAATGTGCTGCTGGTAGGCGCGCAGCTTGTCGCTGGTCGGCTGGGCGCGCGATGTGGCGGCGCTCAGCAGCTCGGTCTGGCGGTCGGCGCTGAGCATATGCTTGCCGGCCAGCGTGGTTTCCTCGATCATGGTCTGCATCAGCTGGATGTTCAGGTCGCACATCTGCTGGAAGGAGCGGAACAGCGACTTCGACATATCGTTCAGGAATGCGGTCTGGGCGTCGACGTGGGTTTTCACTGCCGGGGCGACGGTTTGCGGAAATGGATACATGCCTTGCCTCGCTTTCAGGTTGAGTGGTTTGAAAAGTCTGAAGCTAGAAGACTAAAGACGCGGCGGCATCCGCGTTTGATTTGAACTAAACGTGCCGGACTTGAATTCAGGAGGACGAGCCCGGCCCGGCCTGGGGCTTGGAAGCCGGCAACTCCTTGCCGCAATCTTTGCAGAAACGGGCGCCCGCTTCGTGGCCGCTGCTGCCGCAGGCCTCGCATGTGCGCGTCGCCAGCAGGCGCGCCGGCCCCATCCTGCGGTCGCCGCGGCGCGCCGAGATCTCGGCCGTCACGATGCCGGTCGGCACCGCCAGGATGCCCCAGCCCAGCAGCATCATGAAGGAAGCGATCGCCTTGCCCAGCTGGGTATGCGGTGTGATGTCGCCGTAGCCGACCGTGGTCATGGTCACGGTGGCCCAGTACATCGCCACCGGAATGCTGGTGTAGCCGTTCTTCGGCCCCTCGACCACGTACATGACGGTGCCGAGGATCAGGATCGCCATCAGCACCACCGACAGGAAGACCAGGATCTTGCGGCGGCTGGCGGACAGCGCCTCGCCCAGGCGCGTGTACTCCTCGATGTAGAGCGTCAGCTTGAAGATGCGGAAGACACGCAGCAGGCGCAGGATGCGGATGTCGAGGAAGAGATTGCTGCCCGGCAGCAGCAGCGAGAAATAGGTCGGCAGCACGGCCAGCAGGTCGATCACGCCGTAGAACCCGGCCGCATAGCGCCAGGGCCGCTGCACGCAGACGAGGCGCGCCAGGTACTCGACGCTGAACAGCAGGGTGAAGGCCCACTCGACCAGGTTCAGGCTGTGGCCGTACTCGCGGTGCAGGCCCGGCACGCTGTCCAGCACCACGGCCAGGATGCTGAGCATGATCGCGAACACCAGCGCAATGTCGAAGCGGCGCCCGGCGGCGGTGTCGGCCTCGAAGATGACGTCGAACATGCGCCGCCGCAGGCCGGACGGCGGCTTGCCGTAGGAATCCGGAACCTGCGAGACGTAGGGCTTGTCGGCGCGCTGTTCCGGCGTCACTTTGAGGGCGGCCCCTTCAGCTCGATCATGTTCCCTTCCGGGTCGTGCAGGTAGATCGAAGGCCCTTCGCCTTCGGCGCCGAAGCGCGATTCGACGGGGCCGGCCTCGACCCCGTGCGCCGCCAGGTGGGCGCGGATCGCGGCTTCGTCGAAGGGCTCGACGCGGAAGCAGATGTGGTCGACGTTGCGCCCTTCGCGCCCCGGCGCGGCGCCGCCCATGCGGCCCAGTTTGCCGTCCACCGGGACCAGGTCCAGCATGGCGCTGCCGGCGCGCAGCTGCACCAGGCCGATATCAATCTGGCGCCGCACTTCGCGACAGCCGAGCACCTCGCCGTAGAAGCGCTGCACGCGCGCCAGGTCGACCACGCGCAGCACCACGTGGTCGATCTCGCGGATCGCGATCGGGCCCTTCGTCTCCATGTCAGTCGGCATGGCGCTCGACCCAGGTGGCGAAGCATTCCATGAACTGCTGCAGGAAGCCGTGCAGCGATTCGTCGGTGAGCTTGTCGCCGTCGAACTTGTTGCCGATGCCGCCGATATAGGCCTCCGGCTGCTGCATGCAGGGCATGTTGAGGAACACCAGGGACTGGCGCAAGGCGTGGTTGGCGCCGAAGCCGCCCATCGCTCCTGGCGAATTGCTGACCACGGCGCAGGGCTTGCCGTTCCAGGCCGCCTTGCCATAGGGGCGCGAGCCGACGTCGATGGCATTCTTCAGCACCGCGGGCAGCGAGCGGTTGTACTCGGGCGTACAGAACAGCACGCCGTCGGCCTCGCGGATGCGGTCGCGGAACTCGGTCCAGGCCGGCGGCGGCGCCTCGGTCTCGTCATCCTGGTTGTACATCGGAAGCTGGGAGATGTCGACGATCTCCAGCTCCAGCGTGGGCGGGGCCGCCAGCATCAGGCTCTTGGCGAGCTTGCGGGTGAACGATTCCTTGCGCAGGCTGCCTACCAGTACTGCGATCTTTCGCGTTGCCATGGGGTTCCTTTGTGCGGATGAACGATGCTATACGGTACACGAGTGTAAGGACTTTTGCATCCGCACGGCACGTTCCCCGGTTCAGGGCGCCAGGCGCAGCACCGCGTTCTCGCTCATCACGTAGACGGTACCATCGGCGTCCGCCGCAAGCGCATCCACCGGACCGAGGCTGCCCGGCATGCCGAGCCGGACTCCGGACCATTCCGTGCTGCCGGCGACGACGCTTTCGGCGCCGGCGGGCGTGATCCGGCTCACGATGTACGGCGTGCTCTGGTTGCCGGCCGCGCCGCCGAAGGCTTCGGCCACATACAGGTTGCCGGCGCGGTCGACGGTGATCGCCGTGGGCGTCCTGGCGACGCTGCCGGCCGGCGCGGCGCGCACCAGCGTCGGCTTGCCGTCCCTGCCGATCCGGCTCACGGCGCCGCCGGCCCTGGCGACCCAGACGTTGCCGTCC
This sequence comes from Massilia sp. 01N417, assembly GCF_056399645.1. Lineage (NCBI taxonomy): Bacteria > Pseudomonadati > Pseudomonadota > Betaproteobacteria > Burkholderiales > Oxalobacteraceae > Massilia > Massilia sp. 01N417. Next base: position 28,587 of record NZ_JBFTRS010000017.1, read on the forward strand.
TTGTCGGCATACCACGCCCTGCCCGCGTAGACGCCCTCGGGGAGAGTGACGACGCTGCCCTCCGCGCCGATCCTGCGCTGCACGACCTGTGGACCCAGCGCTTCGGTGGCGGGGTTGTGGTAGACCTGGTCTTCGAGGTAGACATTGCCCAGGCCGTCCATGATCAGCTTGTTCGGCGCGAAGAAGGTGGCACTGGCGCCAAGCCCGTCGACCAGGGTCTTCGAGCCGCCAGCCTGCCCGGCGAGGAGATGCGCGACGCCGCCGGCGTCGATGCGGCTGACGACGCCGTTCGACACGGCCAGCCTGCTGCCGTCGACGGCCAGGCCGGCGCCGTAGTACACGGTCCCCTCGACGGCACCCTGCGGTTGCGGCAGGGTGCTGACGCTGCCCGTGCGGCTCACCTTGCGGATGCGGTCGCTCTCTCCCACGAAGACATTGCCCTGGGCATCGGCCACGAGTTCGTAGGCAGGCTCATGGAAACCGCGCGGCGGCGGGATCAGCACGGAAGCCAGACCGAAGCGCGCAGCCCCGCCTTCGCCGTCGACATTGGCGATGTTGGCGGCGCGACCGGCCAGGGTGCTGACCTCCGCTGCCGGCGTAATGCGGCGGATCGTCTGGTTGCCGACCTTCCCGCCGGCGTAGGCGTAGCTGGTATCGCCGACGTACAGGTTGCCGGCGCCATCGGCCACCAGGTTGCTCAGGATCCCCTGGGGAGCCATGCAGAAGCGCGCCGTATCGCCCTTGCCGTCGCTGCTGCCGAAGCTGCCCGTCTTGCCGGCGAAGTCGGTCACGGCGCCGTCCGTGCCGACGCGGCGGATGCTGCAGCCGCCGCTTCTGTCGGCCACGTAGACGTTGCCGGCGGCGTCGGCGGCGATGCCGCCGGCCTCGATGAAATACGCGGGAGCGGACTGGCCGGCGGCCCTGACATCCGGCGTCGTCACCTCGCCGGCCGGCGACACCTTCCGCAAGCGCCCGATGTCGAGCACATGGATGTTGCCTGCGCGGTCGACCGCGACCTTCGACGGTCCCCTGAAATGGGCCGCCGCCCCGCTGCCGTCGGCCATGTCGTCACTGGTCCCCGGGGTGCCGGCCAGGGTCGTCACGACGCCGGCGGGCGTGACCTTGCGCAAGGTGGTGTTGCCGGTATCGGCAACGACCAGGTTGCCGGCGCCGTCGATCGCCATGCCGGCCGCTCGCCCGAAGCGTGCATTCGCGCCGCTGCCGTCGGCGTAACCCGGCAGGAGCGAGCCGGCCAGCAGGCTGCGCTCCCCCGCCGGGGTGGTCTTGTAGACGGCCGTCTCGCTCAGCTCGTAGCGATTGCCCGCGCCGTCGAATACCATCGCGACCACGTCCTGCGGCAAGGATTGTCCCTTGAGGGTCGCGACCGCGCCGGTAGCGATGTCCACGGTCCGCAGCGCCCGGCTGTCGGCAACATACAACAGGCCGGCAGGACCCATGGCAATGATGTTGGGATTCTGGAAGCGTCCATCCGTGCCGTCGAGGTTGCCCGGGCCGCCCGTCGCGCCGGCCAGCAGGCTCAGGCCCCTGGCCGCCTGGACCGGGGCGGGACCCGGCGCGGGGCTGCCGCTGCCGCTGCCGCCACCGCCACCGCCGCCGCAGGCCGTCAGGGCAAGCGTGAGCGCGAACAGCGCCGAACGGGTATGCAGACGCAGCATGGGGACTCCTCGATGAGTTTGTTCCGAATCCCCGAGCATATCAGCGCGAGGTGGCGGCAAAACTCAAGGAATGTCACCCAGGGCGATTCAGGCGGCACGCGCCTGCCGCTGCGGCACCGACCACATCTTGAAAGCGCGCTCGATCAGCAAGGTCTCCCGGGTATCCAGCACGCTGTCCGCATGGACGATGTCGAGCATGGCCTTCATGACCGACATCCGCAGGGCCGTATCCTGGAGTTCGCCCAGCAGGGCGTCGAGCAGGTGGACGTCGATCTCGACCTCTTCGCTGCAGCGCCGGGCGGCGGTCGCGAGCAGGTCTTCGCAAAGCTCGCGCACCACGCCGTCGAAATCGTCTTCGGCGATTCCCACCTGCTGCAGGATGCCCGAGCGGTGCATGGCCTTCAGTTCCGAGGGCGCCATGTGGCCGTCGACGATCATGGTCAGGGCCAGCAGCCTGGAAATCGCCTTCGGACTGTCGGTGGGATAGGAACGCATGGTTGAGACTCCTCAAATAATGGAGCCATCAGACTAACGCCTTATCGCCAAAACTAAAACCGAAGAAATATTGATGTATATTCAGGTTTTTTCGAAGTCAAATCCGCCGGCGCCGATATTCGTCAAGGAAGGACTCGGTTTCGCGCGTGGTCAGCACCTTGACCGCATCGCCATGATGGGCGTACAGGTAAGGCGCGCCGCCCATGCGGTCGGTCAGCTTGGCGCGGATCAGGAAGCGGGTCCCGACCGGGTAGAGCTCGGGGTCGCGCAGCGCGCGCGAGCAATGCACCCGCGTCGAGGTCGCGTAGGCCTGCCCCGCCATCGGCCGGATGTGCAGCGCCCCGGTGCGCGGGTCCATCGCCGATTCGACCGCGACCTCGCGGTAGGCCCAGGGATCGCGCGCCATCTCAGGCCTTCGCCGCGGCCGCGGCGACGCTATGCACGGCCGCCTCGCGGATCGGCAGGTTGACGAGGGCGGCGGCCAGCGCCAGCAGGATGTCGGCGTACCACATCCAGGAGTAATCGCCGAACTCGACGAAGGCCAGTCCGCCCAGCCAGGCACCGAAGAAGCCGCCGATCTGGTGCGACAGCAGGGTCAGGCCGAACAGGGTGGACAGGTAGCGCATGCCGAACAGCTTGCCGACCAGGCCGGCCGTCGGCGGCACCGTCGCCAGCCACGAGAAGCCGAGCGCCGCCGCGAAGATGTAGAAGGTCAGCGCAGTCTTCGGCGCCAGCAGGTAGAGGCCGATGATGACGGCGCGCCCGCCATAGATCGCGGCCAGCAGCCACTTCATGCGGTAGCGCTGGCCCAGCGCCCCGGCGACCAGCGAACCGGCGATGTTGAACAGGCCGATCAGACCCAGTGCGGTGGCGGACACGCCGGCCGGCAGGCCGCACAGCGCGACCTCGCCCGGCAGGTGGGTGACCAGGAAGGCGATGTGGAAGCCGCAGGTGAAGAAGCCGGCGTGCAGGCAGAGATAGCTCTTGTCGCGCATGGCTTCGCGCACCTGGCGGCCCAGCGAGGTCTCGTCGACGGCGGCGCCGGCTTTTGCGCCCGGTGCCGGCGCGCGCCCGCGCACGAGGGCGGCCAGCGGAATGGTCAGCAAGGTGGTGGCGGCCAGCGAGATCATCGCCACCACCCAGCCGCTGGCCTGGATCACGAGCTGCACCAGCGGCGAGAACACGAACTGGCCGAAGGAGCCGCCCGCATTGATGAAGCCGGCGGCGAAGGGCCGGCGCTCGGGCGGCAGGCGCTGGGCGGTGGCGCCGATCAGGATCGAGAAACTGCCGGCCCCCGCCCCGGCCGCCGACAGCACGCCCAGGGTCAGCATCAGTCCCCACTCCGAGGACACGAAGGGCGTGGCGGCCAGGCCCGCGGCCAGCATCACGCCGCCCAGCACGATCACGCGCGCCGGGCCCCATTTGTCGGCCACGGCGCCGAAGATCGGCTGCGAAGCGCCCCACATGAACTGGCCGACCGCCATCGCCAGGCTGATCGAGGCGACGCCAAGGCCGGTGGAGGTGTTGATCGGGGAAAGGAAGAGACCGGTGGTCAGGCGCGCCGCCATCGTGATCATCAGGATCGCACTGGCGGACAGGATGAGCAGCCACGCGGCGCGCGGCGTCATCGGGGTCTGGCTGGTCATCTCGGCTCCCTTGTTGTCGTTTGGATTCGACAGTGTCGCATGATGCGATGGAAGCTGCAGAGGATGCCCTGGAAATGTCATGCCGGGCAATGCCCGGCACGACGATCACATCTTGACCAGCAAAGCCGTAGCCTGCGCCGCCATCCCCTCTTCCCGCCCCAGGAATCCGAGCTTCTCGTTGGTCTTGGCCTTGATGTTGACCTGCTGCGGCGACACGCCCAGGTCCTCTGCAATGCGCGAGACCATCTGCGGGATGTGCGGCGCCATTTTCGGTTGCTGGGCGATGATGGTGGCGTCGATGTTGCCGATGGTGTAGCCGGTGGCGAGCACGCGCGAGGCCACTTCGCGCAGCAGGGTGCGCGAATCGGCGCCGGCGAACATCGGATCGGTGTCCGGGAAGTGCTTGCCGATGTCGCCGAGGGCGGCGGCGCCCAGCAGGGAATCGATGATCGCGTGCAGCAGCACGTCGGCATCCGAATGGCCCAGCAGGCCGAGCCGGTGCGGGATGGTGACGCCGCCGACGATCAGCTTGCGGCCCTCGACCAGGGCGTGGCAGTCATAGCCGGTCCCGATACGGAACGGCGGAGTTGGGTTATACGATGCAAGAGCCATGGTGTTCACACGAGTTCAGGTTGGGACACTGCCAGGTACAGCTCGGCAATCCGGATATCGTCCGGCAGCGTCACTTTCAGGTTGCGGGGATGCCCTTCGACCAACTTGGGGGTCAATCCCAGCGCTTCAACCGCACTGGCGTCATCGGTAATCGTATTTGGATCGGCAGCGGCGGCCAGCGCCTCGCGCAGCAGCTGGAAGCGGAACATCTGCGGGGTCTGGGCCAGCCACAGGCCGTTGCGCGGGATGGTGCCGCAGGCTTCGCCGTCGATGCAGCGCTTGACCGTGTCGACCACCGGCAGGCCCAGCAGGCCGCCGACCGGGTGCTCGCCGGTACTCGTGATCAGCTTCTCGATCAGCTCGGCGGTCAGGCCCGGGCGGGCGGCGTCATGCACCAGCACCCAGTCGGTCGGCGCCAGGGTGTTGGCCAGCACGGCCAGGCCGTTGCGCACCGACTCCATGCGGCTCGCGCCACCGCAGCGCAGGACGGTCACGCCATGGCTCGGGGCAACCGCATCGATATACGGGTCGTCCGGGCTCACCACGACGAAGGTATGGGCGATCAGGTCGCTCGACAGGAAGGCGTCGAGGGTATGCCGCAGCATCGGCTTGCCGCCGATCTTGATGTACTGCTTGGGGTTGCCCGCGCCCATGCGGGCGCCGACGCCCGCGGCGGGAATTAAGGCAAAGTAACGTGGTGCTTGAGTCATTTATGAGCTTGTTGATGAAGGCGATCGTCTTGTCGATCCAATAAGAGACTGTACCTCACCTTGGCAAACTTTGCTGAGACGCGCGTACTCGCGCGGGCTGTCGATGCCTGCCTGCAGCGCCCTGGCCTTGCCCATCTCGCGCTTGATGAAAGGCATCCAGCGCCCGTCCAGTTCAGCCTGCACGCGGGCCAGGGCCTGGCCGTGCAAGGCATACACGGGACGGCCGTCGAAACGCCGCCCGAGCGTTTCGCGTACCCTGCCTTCCACTTTCGGCAGGTAATCGACGTAGGCCTTGAGATGACGCATTTCGTGCGCAAGTATCTCGCGATATGCACAAGTGCCCGGGGCGAACTCGCTGCCCACGTAGATCACGATCGGCAGGTAGGACAGGCTCACGCCGACCTGGGGCAGCAGGCATTCCTCGCCGGTGTCCGGGTCGCTGACGATGGCGCCTTCGACGCTGATCGCGACCCGCGACTCGGCGCGGGTCAGGCCCAGCACGTAGTCGCCCACGCGTTCCGGCTTGATCCGGGTGAGGCTGCGGTAGGACAGGCTGCTGTCGACCCGGTAGCCGTCGTCGTGGGCCTCGACGCTGACGCCGGGGCGCCGCACTTCGCTGTCCAGCCCCAGTTGCCGGGCTTCGCAGCGCGCCTCGAAAGGCGTGCGCGCCGCCGCGTCACCGGCCGCGAACAGGATGAGCAACGGCAGGCACAGCGGCAGGCACGGCGCCAGTCTCGCCATCTCAGGTAGGTGTCCAGGTGCCGGCGGCGTATTTCTCCAGCCAGAAGGTACCGATGATGGTTTTCACGTCCGTGATCTCGCCCTTGCGCACCATTTCCAGCAGCTCGGGAATGGTGGCGGTGAAGAGTTCGATGAATTCACCCTCGTCCAGCTTGGCCGTGCCCTCGGTCAGGCCGCGCGCCAGGAAGATCTCGAGATGCTCGTCCGAATAGGCGATCGCGTTGTGGATGGTGCAGACGAAGTTCCACTCGGTGGCCGTGTAGCCGGTCTCTTCTTCGAGCTCGCGCTTGGCGCACGCCAGCGCTTCTTCGCCCGGGTCGATCTTCCCGGCCGGGAATTCGATGAAGACGCGGTCGTTCGGGTAGCGGTACTGGCGCTCCAGCAGCACGCGGCCGTCGGCCAGCAGCGGCAGGATCACGACGGCGCCGGGATGGCGGATGAACTCGCGCTTGCTTTCAGAACCGTCGGGCAGCCTGATGCGGTCGCGGGAGACTTTGAGGAAGTGGCCATCGTAGGCGAGCTCGCCATCGATGCGGGTTTCTCTCAGGTGGGAATCCATGGTTGATGCTCCGGTGATGCTTGATTGGTCGGCAAGCACCGGCGCCATGGACGCGGGTGCTCAGCTGCGGCGCTTGCGCAGGTAACGGGCGACGAAACCGGGGAAGGCCAGCACGACGAACATGCAGCCCGAGATTGCATAGAATTCCCAGGTTTGCGGAAAGGTATTGCCGATCCGGGATTCCAGCACATGGGCGAGTCCGCCGACGACGAAGTATAAGACAAACAACTCGAGAAGGCGCACGACGAAGAATTTCGTGTGCGCCCTGCCCTGCGCGGGCTTCATGGGAATGAAGCCGAACACGCTCTCGTTCAGGAAAGGCAGGTTGGCGAACGCGATCGCGACCGCGATCACCAACCAGGTTGCCAGGGACAGGTCCACAGGCGCTTACGAACCCAGGGTCTGGGTCATGGCGTTGAGGCAGGCGCTCAGCAGGCCGTTCGGCATCACGCCCAGCAGCACCACCAGCACGCCGTTCAGCGACAGGGCCACGCGCATGTCGAGCGGGGTCGAGATCGGCGAAGCGTCCACCACCTCGTCGAACCAGATGGTCTTGACGACGCGCAGGTAGTAGAAGGCGCCGATCAGCGAGAACAGCACGGCGACGATCGCCAGCCAGTACTGGCCGTTGGCCACGACCGACTGCAGGACTGCCCACTTGGCCATGAAGCCCATCATCGGCGGCACGCCGGCCAGCGAGAACATCAGCAGGGTCATGATGACCGCGTACCACGGGCTGCGCTTGGCCAGGCCCTTGAAGTCGGCGATTTCTTCCGCTTCGAAGCCCGAACGCGCCAGCATCATCACCAGGCCGAAAGTGCCGAGGGTGGTCAGCACGTAGGTGATGCTGTAGTACATGGCGGCGCTGTAGGCCGGGGCCGCGTTGGCGGCGCTGCCGTTGTTGACACCGGCCATCATGGCCAGCAGCACGAAGCCGAGCTGGGCGATGGTCGAGTAGGCCAGCATACGCTTGATGTTCGACTGCGCGATCGCGGTCAGGTTACCCACGGCCAGCGACAGCACGGCCAGCACCAGCAGCATCTGCTGCCAGTCGACCGCCATCGGCAGCAGGCCTTCGACCAGGATGCGGATCATCATCGCGAACGAAGCCAGCTTCGGCGCGGCGCCCAGCAGCAGGGTCACGGCGGTCGGCGAGCCCTGGTAGACGTCCGGCACCCACATGTGGAAGGGAACGGCGCCCAGCTTGAAGGCCATGCCGGCAACGATGAAGACCAGGCCGAACACCAGGATGGTGTGGTTGGCGGCGCCGGCGGCGGTCAGCTTGGCGATGGTGGTGATGTCCAGCGAACCGGTGGCACCGTAGACCATCGAGATACCGTAGAGCATGAAGCCCGAGGCCAGCGAACCCAGGATGAAGTACTTCATCGCGGCTTCGGTCGAGGTCGCGTGATCGCGGCGCAGCGCCACCAGGGCGTACAGCGACAGCGACATCATTTCCAGGCCAAGGTAGATCGGCAGCATGTTATTACCGGAGATCATGATCATCTGGCCCAGCATGGTGAACAGCGCGAGCACGTAGAACTCGCCGCCCATGTTACCGGACATCATGCCGCGGTCGCCGGTGTACTGGCGCGAGTACACCAGGGTGATGCCGACGGCCAGGTAGGTGAACAGCTTCAGCAGGTTCGCCATCGGATCCGACACGAACATGTTGAAGAAGGTGTAGGTCGTGGTGCCGGCGCTGAAGTCGGTCCAGGTGATCGCCGCGCAGCCCACCAGGGTGAGCAGCGACAGGATGTAGGTCAGGTTGCGCTTCCCTTCCTTCAGGAACATGTCGATCAGGAGGATCGCACAGGCGGCAATCACCAGGAAGATTTCCGCGGCGAGCGGCGCCATGTTGATGGACGCCACCGATACAGTGTTGTTAATCATCGGATTCATATCGTTGTAATTTCCTGCTCAATGCATCGGCAGCTTGCTGACCGACACGTGCTGCAGCAGGTCGGCCACCGACACTTGCAGCGAATCGGTGAACGGTGCCGGATACAGGCCCATGTAGATGGTCAGGATCGCCAGCACGCCCAGCATGAAGAACTCACGGCCGTTCAGGTCGGTCAGTTCGGCCACGTGCTTGTTGCCGATCTTGCCGAACACGACGCGCTTGACCATCCACAGCGAGTAGGCTGCGCCCAGGATCAGGGCGGTGGCGGCCAGCAGGCCGGTCCAGAAGTTGAACTGGACGGCGCCCAGGATGACCATGAATTCGCCCACGAAGCCCGAGGTCGCCGGCAGGCCGCAGTTGGCCATCGCGAACAGGACCGAGAAGGCGGCGAACTTCGGCATGCGGTTCACGACGCCGCCGTAGTCGGCGATTTCACGCGAGTGCATGCGGTCGTACAGCACGCCGATGCACAGGAACATGGCGCCCGACACGAAGCCGTGCGAGATCATCTGCACGATACCGCCCTGCACGCCGATCTCGTTGAAGATGAAGAAGCCGAGGGTGACGAAGCCCATGTGGGCGATCGACGAGTAAGCGACCAGCTTCTTCATGTCCTTCTGGACCATGGCGACCAGGCCGATGTAGATCACGGCGGTCAGCGACAGCACGATGATCAGCGGGGCCAGGTAGTGCGAGGCGTCCGGTGCGATCGGCAGCGAGAATCGCAGGAAGCCGTAGCCGCCCAGCTTCAGCATGATCGCGGCCAGCACCACGGAACCGCCGGTCGGGGCTTCCACGTGGGCGTCCGGCAGCCAGGTGTGGACCGGGAACATCGGCACCTTGACGGCGAAGGCCATCAGGAAGGCCAGGAAGATCAGGACCTGTTCCTTCATGTCCAGCGGCAACTGGTGCCATGCCAGGATGTCGAACGAACCGCCCGACTTGTTGTACAGGTAGATGATCGCGATCAGGGTCAGCAGCGAACCGAAGAAGGTGTACAGGAAGAACTTGAATGCCGCGTACACCCGGTTCGGGCCGCCGAACACGCCGATGATGATGTACATCGGGATCAGGGTGGCTTCGAAGAAGAAGTAGAACAGCAGGCCGTCCAGCGAGACGAACACGCCGATCATCAGGCCCGACAGCATCAGGAAGGAACCCATGTACTGGGCCACGCGTTCCTCGATCACCTGCCATGCGGAGATGACGACGATGATGGTGATGAAGGCGGTCAGCGGCACGAACCAGAGGCTCAGGCCGTCGATGCCCAGGTAGTACTGGATGTTGAAGCGCGCGATCCAGGCCGCCTTCTCGACGAACTGGGGACCGTGGGCGGTATTGCTGAAGCTCGACATCAGCGGGATGGTCGGCAGGAAGCTGACCACCGCGCCGATCAGCGACAGCACGCGGGTGAAGCCCGCCTTGCTGTCACGGCCGACGGCCAGCACGATCATGCCGAAGATGATCGGTAGCCAGACCGACAGGCTCAGGTACGGAGGAAATGTGGAAATCGTGGACTGCATCTTGTTTTTCTCTCTGTTTAAGCGCGCCAGAACGGGAAGAAGTACAGCAGCGTACCCAGCACGCCCAGGATCATCACGAACGCGTAGTGGTAGATATAACCGGTCTGGAACGTGCGGACGACGGTCGAGAACCAGCCCACCAGCTTGGCGGAACCGTTGACGACCAGGCCGTCGATCAGCACGCGGTCACCCACCTGCCACAGGGCCTTGCCCACGCCGCGGGCGCCACCGGCGAACACCACCTCGTTGAACTTGTCCATGTAGTACTTGTTGTCCAGCAGGGTGTGGATCGGGCGCAGTTTGTCGTAGAACCAGGCCGGCACGCGCGGATTGATCATGTAGCAGTAGTAGGCGGCAACCACGCCGGCCAGCGCCAGCCAGAACGGCAGCGAGGTGAAGCCGTGCAGGGCCATCTGCAGCGGGCCGTGGAATTCTTCGGCCAGCTTTTCCATCGCCGGGTGACGCTCGGCGTTGATCGTGATGACCTTGTCGAAGAAGCCGCCGTACAGCATCGGCTTGATCGCGAAGAAACCGATGATGACCGACGGGATCGCCAGCAGGATCAGCGGCAGGGTCACCACCAGCGGCGACTCGTGCGGCTTCTGGCCCGGGGCCAGGCCGTGGTGGCCGTGATCGTCTTCCTCTTCTTCCTCGTGGTGGGCGGTGGCTTCGTGCAGCGCGGTCGGATCCTTGCCTTCCGCACTGTGGTTGTCGGCGTGGTGGGCATGGTCGTCGTGGTGGTCATGCGCATGGGCCTTGCCGAAACGTTCTTCGCCGTGGAACACCAGGAAGTACATGCGGAAGGAGTAGAAGGCGGTGATGAACACGCCGGCGATGACCGCGAAGTAGGCGAAGCCCGAACCCCACAGGTGGGACTCGTGCACGGCCTCGATGATCGAGTCCTTCGAATAGAAACCGGCGAAGAACGGGGTACCGATCAGGGCCAGCGAACCGAGCAGCGAAGTGATCCAGGTGATCGGCATGTACTTGCGCAGGCCGCCCATGTTGCGCATGTCCTGGTCGTGGTGCATGCCGATGATGACCGAACCGGCGCCGAGGAACAGCAGGGCCTTGAAGAAGGCGTGGGTCATCAGGTGGAACACGGCCACGTTATAGGCCGACACGCCCAGCGCGACGGTCATGTAGCCCAGCTGGGAAAGCGTGGAATACGCAACGACGCGCTTGATGTCGTTCTGGATGATGCCCAGGAAGCCCATGAACAGCGCGGTGATCGAACCGATGACGATGATGAAGGACAGCGCAGTGTCCGACAGCTCGAACAGCGGCGACATGCGCGACACCATGAAGATACCGGCGGTAACCATGGTGGCGGCGTGGATCAGCGCCGAGATCGGGGTCGGGCCTTCCATCGAGTCCGGCAGCCAGACGTGCAGCGGGAACTGCGCCGACTTGCCCATCGCGCCGATGAACAGGCAGATGCAGGCGGCGGTCAGCAGCGGCCAGCCGAGGCCGGGCACGGTCATGCCGGCCAGGTCGTGGGCCTTGGCGAAGGTTTCGCCGTAGTTCATCGTGCCGGTGGCGGCCAGCAGCAGGCCGATGCCGAGGATGAAGCCGAAGTCACCGACGCGGTTGACCAGGAAGGCCTTCATGTTCGCGAAGATGGCGGTCGGACGGGTGTACCAGAAGCCGATCAGCAGATACGAGACCAGGCCCACCGCTTCCCAGCCGAAGAACAGCTGCAGGAAGTTGTTCGACATGACCAGCATCAGCATCGAGAAGGTGAACAGCGAGATGTACGAGAAGAAGCGGTTGTAGCCTTCGTCCTCGGCCATGTAGCCGATCGTGTAGATGTGGACCATCAGCGACACCGAGGTCACCACGCACATCATCATTGCCGACAGCGCGTCGATCTGGAAACCGACCGTCATCTTCATGCTGCCGATGGTCATCCAGGTGTAGACGTCGCCGTTGAAGGTCGCGCCGCCGAGGACGTCCATCAGGGTCATGATCGAGATGACCATGGCGATGAACACGCCGGCGATGGTCGCGGTATGCGACACCTTGCGACCGACCACGTTCCCGAAGAACTTGGTGCCGAGCAGGCCGGCGATCGCCGAGCCCGCGAGCGGTGCGAGTGGCACCGCCAGCAAGAGGTTAGGGTTAATTGGCCCCGTCATTTTCTATAGCCTTATGTCTTGTTTATCGAGGAGTTCACAGACCAAACCGCTTAGCCCTTCAGGCTGTCGAGGTCTTCCACGTTGATCGTGTCCAGGTTACGGAACAGGACCACCAGGATCGCCAGGCCGATCGCCGATTCGGCGGCCGCGACAGTCAGGATGAAGAACACGAAGATCTGGCCTGCCGCGTCTCCCAGATAATGCGAGAAGGCGACGAAGTTCAGGTTCACTGCCAGCAGCATCAGTTCGATGGCCATCAGCAGGATGATGATGTTCTTACGGTTCAGGAAAATACCGACCACCGAGATCGCGAACAGGATCGCGCCCAGGATCAGGTAGTGAGCGAGCGACAGAGTCATGGAGCCTCCTTCTTGGCTTCTGCGGCGGCCACTGCGGCTGCATCGATCGCCTTCTGGTTCACCGTCTGCATCTTGACGATGCGCAGACGGTCGTTACGCTTGACGCTGACGGCCAGGGCCGGGTCGATGGCCTTGGTGTCCTTGCGCTTGCGCAGGGTCAGCGCCACGGCGGCGATGATCGCGACCAGCAGGATCAGGCCGGCGATCTCGAAACCGTAGATGTACTGGGTATAGATCAGCTTGCCCAATTCCTTGGTGCCGCCGATGTGGCCGACGGCGGACTCGAGCGGCGCTTCCGAGGTGCCCAGGAAGCCGCGCCACAGGACGGCGGCCATCTCCAGCACGACCAGCGCGCCGATGCCCGAGGCCAGGGGCAGGTAGCCCCAGAAGCCTTCGCGCATGCGGTCGACGTTAATGTCGAGCATCATGACGACGAACAGGAACAGCACCATGACGGCGCCGACGTAGACCAGCACCAGCACGATGGCCAGGAACTCGGCCTTCAGCAGCATCCAGATGCCGGCAGCGTTGAAGAACGCGAGCACCAGGAACAGCGCGGCGTGAACCGGGTTCTTGGCGGTAATGACGCGCAGCCCGGCGATGACCATGATCGCCGAGAACACGTAGAAAAGAACAGTTGTGAATTCCATGACTTACGCAGGAGCCCTCTTGTTATTAGCGCGATTAACGATATTTGGCATCGGCGGCGCGTGCGGCGGCGATGTCATTCTCGTAGCGGTCACCCACGGCCAGGAGCATTTCCTTGGTGTAGTACAGGTCGCCACGCTTTTCGCCGTGGTATTCCAGCACCTGGGTTTCGACGATCGAATCGACCGGGCAGGATTCTTCGCAGAAGCCGCAGAAGATGCACTTGGTCAGGTCGATGTCGTAGCGCGTGGTGCGGCGGGTGCCGTCCTCGCGCTGCGCCGATTCGATCGTGATCGCCATTGCCGGGCACACCGCTTCGCACAGCTTGCAGGCGATGCAGCGCTCTTCCCCGTTGGGGTAGCGGCGCAGCGCGTGCAGGCCGCGGAACCGCGGCGAGATCGGGGTCTTTTCTTCCGGGTACTGCACGGTGATCTTGCGCGACAGCGCATACTTACCGGTCAGGGCCAGGCCCTTGAATAGCTCGGTCAGCATCAGGCTGCCGAAAAAGTCTTTTACTCGAGTCATTTCAGCGCTTCCTTACTTCCAAATGTTCCAAGGCGTCTGCATCACGGCAGCGACCAGGACCAGCCATACCAGAGTCAGCGGGATGAACACTTTCCAGCCCAGGCGCATGATCTGGTCATAGCGGTAACGCGGGAAGGTACCGCGGACCCAGATGAACAGCGACACGACCAGGAAGGCTTTCGCGAACAGCCAGAAGAAGCCGCCCAGCGCGCCGAACTCCAGGAAGGAGAACGGTGCCGCCCAGCCGCCCAGGAACATGATCGACGCCAGCGTGGCCACCAGGATCATGTTGGCGTATTCGGCCAGCATGAACATCGCGTAGGACATGCCCGAGTACTCGACCATGTGGCCGGCCACGATTTCCGATTCGCCTTCCACCACGTCGAAGGGGTGGCGGTTGCACTCGGCCAGGCCGGAAGTGAGGTAGATGACGAACAGCGGCAGCAGCGGCAGCCAGTTCCACGACAGGAAGCTCAGGCCCATGCCGGCGAAGTGGCCGCGGGTCTGGGCGCCGACGATGTCGGAGAAGTTCAGCGAACCGGACACCATCAGGATCACGACCATCACGAAACCCATCGGGATCTCGTAGGAGATCATCTGGGCCGAGGCGCGCATCGCGCCCATGAACGAGTACTTCGAGTTCGAGGCCCAGCCGGCGATGATGATGCCGTACACCTCCATCGAAGTGATCGCCAGCAGCAGCAGCAGGCCGGCGTTGACGTTGGCCAGAGCGGCTTGCGGACCGAAGGGAATCACCGCCCACGCGGCCAGCGCCGGCATGATGGTCATGATCGGACCGATCACGAACAGCGACGAGTTGGCCTTGGCCGGGATGACGATTTCCTTGAGCAGCAGCTTGACGCCGTCGGCGAGCGGCTGCAGCAATCCGATCGGGCCGACGCGGTTCGGGCCGACGCGGATCTGGATCCAGCCGATCAGCTTGCGCTCCCACAGCGTCAGGTAAGCCACCAGGCCCATCAGCGGGGCAACGATGACGACGATCTTGAGCAGCGTCCAGGCAAAGGTCCAGACAGTCGGACCTACCAGGCTTTCGCCGCCTGCGTAGAAACTATTGAGTACATCAGGCATCGACATTTTTATTAAGCCTTTTCAATCGAAATCGGACCGAACATGGCGCCCAGCGACGAGGTCAGCTGGTGAGCCGCGGCCACGCGCACGACGTTCGCCGGCAGGCGCACATCGACGGCGGCGACCAGGGTCGCACTGCCCTCCCCTTGCTGCACGGTGACCATGTCGCCGGCCTGCACGCCCAGCACTTCGGCCAGCTTGGCCGAGATGGTGGCCAGCGGTGCCTGGGCGTCGGCGGTGCGCAGCAGCGGTTCCGAACGGCGCGCGATGGCGTCGGCGAAGTAGATCGGCACGTCGGCCAGGCGCTCCAGCTTCAGCTCGCCGTCCTTGACGTCGGCATACTTGGCCGGCACCGGCGCCAGCTTGGCGACGTTGTTCAGCCTGGCCGACAGGTCGACGTCCTTGCCGCCCAGCGCTTCGTCGCGGATCGACTCCGAGTTCTCGTAGTCGAAGCCCGACAGGCCCAGCAGGTTGCCCAGCACGCGCAGCACTTTCCAGGCCGGGCGGGTCTCGCCCAGCGGCTTGACGGTGCCGTTGAAGCTCTGTGCGCGGCCTTCGCAGTTGACGAAGGTACCGGCGGTCTCGCTGAACGGCGAGATCGGCAGCAGCACGTCGGCGTAGTCCATGCCGTGCTTGAAGGCCGACATCGCGACGACCATCTCGGCGCCCTGCAGGGCCTTGATGGCTTGCTGCGGGTTGGCGGCGTCCAGTTCCGGCTCGGCGTTCAGCAGCACATAGGCTTTCTTCGGCTGGGCGAACAGGTTCGCGGCATTGTTCGAGATAGCGTTCACGAGGTAGCCGCCGACGGTGTTGGCGGCGTCGACGAAGTAGCCGAACTTGGCGCCGGTCTGCTCGGCGATCCACTGGGCCACGGCGTGCAGCTTCGAGGCTTCCGGATGCTGCATGGCGGCGTTACCCAGCAGGACGGCGCCCGGCAGGTCCGCGGCGTTTTCCACGACCAGGGTGGCGGCGATGGCCTTCACGGCAGCCGACACTTCGATGCCTTCGAAACCGGCCGGGGCCTGGACACCCTTGGCGGCGGCGACAGCAACGGCGATTTCCGACAGCGCAGCCAGCCAGTCCGACGGCGCGGCAATGATGCGGCCGTGGGTCGGGATCAGGTTGTCGTCGTCCGAACCGTGGACGATCGACAGCTTGGCGCCCGACTTGACGGCGGCGCGCAGGCGGGTCGCGGCCAGCGGGTGGTCCTTGCGCAGGAAGGAACCGACGACCAGCACGCGCTTGAGCGTCGACAGTTCGGCGATCGGCATGCCCAGGTGCGGCACAAAGTTGGAACCAGCGGCGCCGTCCAGGGTAAAGTCGGTCTGGCGCAGGCGGAAGTCGACGTTCTCGATGCCGAAGCCGCGCATGGCTTTCTGCAGCAGGAACAGTTCTTCGACGGTCGAGTGCGGGGTCGCGACGGCGGCGATGTTGTCGGCGCCATGCTCGTGACGGATGTTACGCAGGCCGTGGGCGACGTACTCGAGGGCGGTCTGCCAGTCGGTGTCGATCCACTTGCCGTCCTGCTTGATCATCGGGTTGACCAGGCGCTCGGCGTTGTCCAGCGATTCGTAGGCGAAGCGGTCCTTGTCCGACAGCCAGCACTCGTTGATGTTCTCGTTTTCCAGCGGCAGCACGCGCATCACCTTGCCGCCCTTGACCTGGACGATCAGGTTGGTGCCCAGCGAGTCGTGCGGCGACACCGAACGGCGGCGCTGCAGTTCCCACGGACGCGCCGAGTAGCGGAACGGCTTCGAGGTCAGCGCGCCGACCGGGCACAGGTCGATCATGTTGCCCGACACTTCGGAGTCGACGGTCTTGCCGACGAAGGTGGTGATCTCCGAGTGCTCGCCGCGGCCGACCATGCCGAATTCCATCACGCCGGCCACTTCCTGGCCGAAGCGCACGCAACGGGTGCACTGGATGCAGCGGCTCATCTCTTCCATCGAGATCAGCGGACCGGCTTCCTTCGGAGTCACGACGCGCTTTTCTTCGCTGTAGCGCGAGCCGCTCTTGCCGTAGCCGACGGCCAGGTCCTGCAGCTGGCATTCGCCGCCCTGGTCGCAGATCGGGCAATCCAGCGGGTGGTTAATCAGCAGGAATTCCATCACGGACTTCTGTGCCTGCACCGCCTTGTCGCTGTGGGTGCGCACGATCATGCCGGGCGAAACCGGGGTCGCGCAAGCCGGCATCGGCTTCGGCGCCTTCTCGACTTCCACCAGGCACATGCGGCAGTTCGCTGCGATCGACAGTTTCTTGTGATAGCAGAAGTGCGGGATATAGGTTCCCAGTTTGTTCGCGGCGTCCATCACCATGGAACCTGGTGGGACTTCTACTTTCTTGCCGTCTAATTCAATTTCAACCATTTGATCGTTACCTGACCTGGTTTAAAGGTATGCGGGCACGAGGCAGTGCTTGTGCTCGATGTGATATTCGAATTCCTCGCGGAAGTTCTTGATCATCGCTTCCACCGGCATCGCCGCGGCGTCGCCCAGCGCGCAGATGGTGCGGCCCTTGATGTTGAAGGCGATGTTGTTCAGCAGATCCATGTCTTCCGGACGGCCCTGGCCGTGCTCGATACGGTGGACCATGCGGTACATCCAGCCGGTGCCTTCACGGCACGGGGTGCACTGGCCGCACGATTCCTCGTAGTAGAAGTAGGACAGGCGCAGCAGCGACTTGACCATGCAGCGGGTCTCGTCCATGACGATCACGGCGCCCGAACCCAGCATCGAACCGGCCTTGGCGATCGAGTCGTAGTCCAGGTCGGTGTCCATCATGACGTCGCCGCGGATCACCGGAGCGGACGAACCGCCGGGGATGACGGCCTTGATCTTCTTGCCTCCGCGCATGCCGCCGGCCAGCTCCATCAGCTTGGCGAACGGGGTGCCCAGCGGGACTTCGTAGTTGCCCGGACGCTCGACGTCGCCCGAGATGGAGAAGATCTTGGTGCCGCCGTTGTTCGGCTTGCCGAGGCCCATGTAGTTCTCGGCGCCCATGTTCAGGATGAACGGAACGGCTGCGAAGGTCTCGGTGTTGTTGATGGTGGTCGGCTTGCCGTACAGGCCGAACGAGGCCGGGAACGGCGGCTTGAAGCGCGGCTGGCCCTTCTTGCCTTCCAGCGACTCCAGCAGCGCGGTTTCTTCGCCGCAGATGTAGGCGCCGTAGCCGTGGTGGGCGTGCAGCTGGAACGAGAACTGCGAACCCATGATGTTATCGCCCAGGAAGCCGGCGGCGCGCGCCTCTTCCAGCGCCTCTTCGAAGCGCAGGTATTCCTGGAAGATCTCGCCGTGGATGTAGTTGTAGCCCACGGTGATGCCCATCGCGTAGGCGCCGATGGCCATGCCTTCGATCAGCGCGTGCGGGTTGTAGCGGATGATGTCGCGGTCCTTGAACGTGCCCGGCTCGCCTTCGTCGGTGTTGCAGACGAGGTATTT
The DNA here is from genome assembly GCF_056399645.1 of Massilia sp. 01N417. Lineage (NCBI taxonomy): Bacteria > Pseudomonadati > Pseudomonadota > Betaproteobacteria > Burkholderiales > Oxalobacteraceae > Massilia > Massilia sp. 01N417. The sequence goes on from NZ_JBFTRS010000017.1 coordinate 46,648, forward strand.
CTGGCCCGGGAACTGGCGCGGCATGAAGCTCCACTTCAGGCCGGTCGGGAAACCCGCGCCGCCGCGGCCGCGCAGGCCGGAAGTCTTCAGGTCGGCAATGATCTGCTCGGGGGTGATGCCCTCTTCCAGGATCTTGCGCAGGGCCGAGTAGCCGCCACGCTTGACGTAGTCGGCCAGGTGCCAGTTGTCGCCGTTCAGATCCTTCAGGATCAGCGGATTGATGTGGCGGTCGTGCAGGCTGGTCATTTGTTCAGTTCCTCCAGCAGGGCGTCGATCTTCTCGTCGCTCATGAACGAGCACATGCGGTGGTTATTCACCAGCATGACGGGGGCGTCGCCGCAGGCGCCCATGCACTCGCCTTCCAGCAGGGTGAACTGGCCGTCTTCGGTGGTGCCGCGGTAGTCGATGCCCAGGGCATCCTTGATGCGCTGGCCGGCGCGCTCGCCGCCCGACAGGGCGCAAGGCAGGTTGGTGCACACGGTGATCTTGTGCTTGCCGACCGGCTTCAGGTTGTACATGTTGTAGAAAGTCGCGACTTCTTGCACGGCGATGGCGGGCATGCCGATGTAGTCGGCGATTTCCTGCATCGTTTCAGGCGCCAGCCATCCCTTTTCGACTTGTGCGTGGGCCAGCGCGGCCATCACGGCCGATTGACGCTGGTCGGCCGGGTATTTCGCCAGCTCGCGGTCAATTTTTTGTAAGCACTGCTCAGATAACATTTTTTCTCTTCCTTATCGACCGGATCAGCGGTCAATCGAACCGAACACGATGTCCTGCGTACCGATGATGGTCACGGCGTCGGCAATCATGTGGCCGCGCGCCATTTCATCCAGGCTCTGCAGGTGCACATAGTCCGGGGTACGGATCTTCAGGCGGTACGGCTTGTTGGCGCCGTCCGACACGATGTAGATGCCGAACTCGCCCTTCGGATGCTCGATGCCGGTGTAGACCTCGCCCGGCGGCACGTGGAAGCCTTCGGAGAACAGCTTGAAGTGGTGGATCAGCGATTCCATGTTCGACTTCATGTCGACGCGCGACGGCGGCGCGATCTTGTTATTGTCGATCATGACCGGACCCGGGTTCGCCTTCAGCCAGGCGACGCACTGCTTGACGATGCGGTTCGACTGGCGCAGCTCTTCGACGCGGACCAGGTAGCGGTCGTAGGAGTCGCCGTTGGTGCCGACCGGGACGTCGAATTCCACCTTGTCGTAGGCGGCGTACGGCTGGACCTTGCGCAGGTCCCAGGCGATGCCCGAGCCGCGCAGCATCGGGCCCGAGAAGCCCATGCCCTTCGCGTCTTCCGGGGTCACCACGCCGATGCCGACGGTACGCTGTTTCCAGATACGGTTGTCGGTCAGCAGGGTCTCGTATTCATCGACATAGCCGTCGAAGCGCTTGGTGAAGCCTTCGATGAAGTCGAGCACCGAACCCTGGCGGATTTCGTTCAGCTCGTCCACGGCGCGCTGGTTGCGCACCAGCGACGGCTTGTGCTTCGGCATTTCGTCCGGCAGGTCGCGGTACACGCCGCCCGGGCGGTAGTAGGCCGCATGCATGCGCGCGCCCGACACCGCTTCATAGACGTCGAACAGGTCTTCGCGGTCGCGGAAGGCGTACAGGAAGGGACCCATGGCGCCGATGTCCAGCGCGTGCGCGCCCAGCCACATCAGGTGGTTCAGGATGCGGGTGATCTCGTCGAACATGGTGCGGATGTACTGCGCGCGGATCGGGGCTTCGATGCCCAGCAGCTTCTCGATCGCCAGCACGTAGCCGTGCTCGTTGCACATCATCGACACGTAGTCGAGGCGGTCCATGTACGGCACCGACTGCAGGTAGGTGCGGGTTTCCGCCAGCTTCTCGGTGCCGCGGTGCAGCAGGCCGATGTGCGGGTCGGCGCGCTGGATGACCTCGCCGTCCAGTTCCAGCACGAGGCGCAGCACGCCGTGCGCTGCCGGGTGCTGCGGACCAAAGTTCAGGGTGTAATTCTTAAGCTCAGCCATTATTTCATCCCGTAGGTTTCTTCGCGGATCACGCGCGGAATGTTTTCACGCGGCTCGATCGTCACGGGTTGGTAGATCACGCGCTTCTGCTCGGGGTCGTAGCGCATCTCGACGTAACCCGAAATCGGGAAGTCCTTGCGGAACGGGTGGCCGATGAAGCCATAGTCGGTCAGGATGCGGCGCAGGTCGCCGTGACCTTCGAACAGGATGCCGTACAGGTCGAACGCTTCGCGCTCGAACCAGTTGGCGTTGCGCCAGATGCCGGTGATCGACTGGACCAGGGGCATTTCGTCGTCCGGGCAGAACACGCGGACGCGCACGCGCCAGTTGTGCTCGATCGACAGCAGGTGCACCACCACCGCGAAGCGCAGGCCATCCCAGGTGCCTTCGCCATAGTTCAGGTAGTCGACGCCGCAGAGGTCGATCATTTCTTCGAACGCGAGCGATTTATCGTCGCGCAGGGTCTGCATCGCCGACAGGTAGTCGGCGGCCTTGACTACCACGGTTACTTCGCCGAGAGCCGACGAAATGGCGGCGCGCTCGCCGAGCGCATTCTTCAGGGCGAGCTCAAGGACTTCGAGTTTTGTCGTCATGGTGTTAGCTGCTTGGTTTTATCGCGCGATGGTGTTGGTGCGCTTGATCTTGTTCTGGAGCTGGATGATGCCGTACAGCAGGGCTTCAGCGGTCGGAGGGCAGCCCGGGACGTAGACGTCGACCGGCACGATGCGGTCGCAGCCGCGGACGACCGAATAGGAGTAGTGGTAGTAGCCGCCGCCGTTGGCGCAGGAACCCATCGAGATGACCCAGCGCGGCTCGGCCATCTGGTCGTAGACCTTGCGCAGTGCCGGCGCCATCTTGTTGCACAGGGTGCCGGCGACGATCATCACGTCGGACTGGCGCGGGGACGGGCGGAACACAACACCGAAGCGGTCGAGGTCGTAACGGGCGGCGCCCGCGTGCATCATTTCGACCGCGCAGCATGCGAGACCGAACGTCATCGGCCACATCGAACCGGTACGGGCCCAGTTGATCAGCTTATCGGCTGTGGTGGTAACAAAACCTTCGTTTAAAACGCCTTCAATAGCCATGGCTTATTCCCAATCAAGGGCACCTTTCTTCCAGATGTACCAGAAACCGACAACGAATTCGGCGATGAAGACCATCATCGTGACGAACGCCGGCCAGCCCAGGTCGCGAATCGAGACGCCCCATGGGAAGAAGAATGCCGTTTCCAGATCAAACAAAATAAACAGGATCGCGACCAGGTAGTACCGGACGTCGAATTTCATGCGCGCATCTTCGAATGCTTCGAAACCGCATTCGTACGGCGACAGCTTGGCAGCGTCGGGACGGTGCGGCGCAATGATGCGGCCGAGGACTTGCGGAGCGACGCCAACGCCGATACCGACAAGAAGGAACAAAAGGACGGGGAAGTAATTCTCGAGGTTCACAGCAGAAAAGCCTTATTGAACGATCGGTTGATAAAACACTGCATTTGTCTGCAGCACCGCATCGCGCAATCCTGGCTTTTTGCCTACCACCAGGATCGTACGACCGAAGACCCTGGGATGTTTTCCAGGATCCTCAGAGATCCTCGTAAAAAAGCCAGCTAGTGCAGGAGCGGAGCCCGTGCGCCCTAGCTGGCTTCTGTATCTTGGTGCCGACGGCGAGACTCGAACTCGCACAGCTTGCGCCACTACCCCCTCAAGATAGCGTGTCTACCAATTTCACCACGTCGGCTGGAGACCAGTATTCTACCCTGCCTTAGCACCTTCTTCAATGCTCAAATTGCGCTAGCACAAGGAATTTTACTGTTTTTTCTCTACTGCATTTTCGCTGTATTCACAGCCTGGCGGGTCGAGAAGCCGCCAGGGCTTGCTGGCGGAAAGAACCCACCGATACTACACCACCCCGCGCAAGCCTGCACGGAGCGGTCCGCTTTTGCCGGGCGGACCGGAAGCCTGCTTATTTGGATGGAGCCGGGGCCGGCGCGGCCGCCGGGACGTCCTGGGTCGCGGCCGGCGCCGGAGTAGCCGGAGCCGGTGCCGTGTTCGGCACGGCATTGCCGGCATTGTTTGCAGGCGCAGTCGCCGGAACGGTCGCGTGTTCCATCACCCCGCCGCCGATGCTGGCTGCCGGACGGTTGGTACCGAAGTAGGCCAGGGTCAGGGTCGAGGCGAAGAAGATCGCTGCGGCCACTGCGGTCGACTTCGACAGGAAGTTGGACGAGCCGCTGGCGCCGAACAGGCTGCCGGACGCGCCGGAGCCGAAGGCGGCGCCCATGTCGGCGCCCTTACCGTGCTGGACGAGCACGAGACCGATGATGGCCAGCGCGGACACGACCTGCAGAACAACGATCAGATTGAACAACACGTTCATTATTATTCCATTCCAAGGTTAACTACGTTGCAAATTCTATTCTGGCGGCATGCTCAGGTCGCGTGAATAATAGCCAGAAAATCCTGCGCCTTCAACGCCGCCCCGCCAATCAGTCCGCCGTCGATGTCGGGCTGGGACAGCAGTTCGCGCGCATTCTCCGGCTTCATGCTGCCGCCGTACAGGATGGCCACGCCATCCGCCGCATCGCCGTTACGTACCCGCAATTGCTCGCGCAGCCGCGCATGCACTTCCTGCGCCATGTCCGGCGTCGCGGTCCTGCCGGTACCGATCGCCCACACGGGTTCGTAGGCAACCACGATCTTCGCCACCGCTTCAGCCGGCAGCAGTTCCAGCACCGCATCGAGCTGGGCGCCGACCACGTCGAAGGTCTGCCCCGCTTCGCGCTGCTCCAGCGTTTCGCCGACGCAGACGATCGGGATCAACCCCTCCTTCAGCGCCGCCTGCGCCTTGCGCGCCACCAGTTCGCTGCTCTCGCCATGGTAGGCGCGGCGCTCCGAGTGGCCGACGATCACGTAGCGGCAGGCGAAGTCGGACAGCATCTTCGCGCACACTTCGCCCGTATAGGCGCCGCCTTCATATGCGGACACATCCTGCGCACCCCAGGCGATGGCACTGCCTGCAAGCGTGTCTTCGCACTGTTGCAGATAGGGTGCCGGCACGCACACGGCGACCGCCGCCTTCGCATCGCCGAGTCCCGCGGCGATATCCGCCAACAAGGCCGCATTGACCACACGGCTGCCGTTCATCTTCCAGTTACCTACGATGAGCTTGGGCCGCATCAAAACCTCACGGTCAAATAACCCGCTATTTTAGCGGTCGTTGAATGGACGGTCAAACGAAGGCTGACCAAATGCTTGTCATTCATGGTGTTTTCCAAAGTTGTGGGTATTCGTTTCCTCGGTGGCGGGCGCCAGGTCAGGCGGGCGCCACCTGCAGCATGATCTTGCCGACGTGGGCGCTGCTCTCCATCAGGGCATGGGCCTGGGCGGCCTGCTCGAGCGGGAAGCTGCGGTGGATCACCGGCCTGATCTTGCCGGCCTCGATCAGCGGCCAGACGCGTTCGCGCAACTCGCGTGCGATCCGGGCCTTGAAGGCCACCGGGCGCGGACGCAGGGTCGAGCCGGTAATCGTCAGCCGGCGGCGCAGCACCTGGCCGAGGTCGACCTCGGTGCGCGCGCCGCCCAGCAGCGCGATCAGGGCGATGCGGCCGTCGTCGGCCAGGCAGGCGATCTCGCGCTTGATGTAGTCGCCGCCGACCATGTCGAGCACGACGTCGACGCCCTTCCCGCCGGTCAGTTCCTTGACCACGGCCGAGAAATCCTCGGTTTTATAGTTGACGGCGCGCTCGGCGCCGAGCTGCTCGCAGGCGCGGCATTTGTCTTCGCTGCCGGCGGTGGCGAACACGCGATGGCCCATGGCGGTCGCGAGCTGGATCGCGGTGACGCCGATGCCCGAACTGCCCCCCTGCACCAGCAGGGTCTCGCCCGGCTGCAGGGCGGCGCGCTGGAACACATTGCTCCAGACGGTAAAGAAGGTTTCGGGCAGCGAGGCCGCTTCCAGCGGACTCAGTCCCTTCGGCACCGGCAGGCATTGCTCGAGCGGGGCCGCGCAGTATTCGGCATAGCCGCCGCCCTGCACCAGGGCGCACACCAGGTCGCCCTTCCTGAAGCCGCTGTCGCCGAGTTCGCCGTCGACGATCTCGCCGGCCACTTCGAGGCCAGGCAGGTCGGATGCGCCGGGCGGCACCGGATACTGGCCGAGGCGCTGAAACACGTCGGGACGGTTGACGCCGGCCGCGATCACGCGGATCAGGATTTCGCCGGCCTTCAGCACGGGCAGCGGACGCTCGCAGGGTTGCAGCACCTCGGGCGAGCCGGGCTGGGTAATTTCGATAGCGCGCATGGGAGACTCCTGTGCGGATAGGCCTGTTAAACAAGTGGCAATTGTACGCCACCGGCAAGCTGCGACCAAGCGAACTGCCGCCCGGAAATTGCTGATACCGTTATCATTGCGCAACTTAATGCTCAGGCGCGGCGAGAATGCAACGCGGGTTGGCGCCAGCTCAAGGAAAGCCACGGAGCGTCGAGCTGTCCGTGCAGTCGATAGAGGATAGACCTCGGTAAACAACGTCGTCCCCGCGAAGGCGGGGACCCAAGCCTGCAAGCGTTTCGACAGCGCTCGCAGAACTCGGGTCCCCGCCTGCGCGGGGACGACGGGGTGCTACTACTTGGTGCTGCTGCTAATTACTTCTTGTTGTCATTCTTGTGGCTCTGCGAGCCAGCCTTCGCATGCTGCTCGGACGAGCCGCCGCGGGTGCCGCCGCCGCTGCCACCGCTGCCGCCGCCGCTCTGCTGGCTGCCGCCGCCCTGGCTCTGCTGGCTGCCGTCGTTCTTGTGGCTCATGGAGCCGGCACGGCGGGCTTCTTCCGAGTTGAACTCGTGGGCATTGCCCGAAGCGTGTGCTGCCTTGCCGCCTTCCGAAGCGATTTCACGCTGTTTCTGCGGATCCATCGATGCGAAGCCGCGGTTGCTGGTGTCGCTCTGGTTGTTGCCCTTGTTGCCGCCGCCTTGATTGTTCGATGCCATGGTTGCCTCCGATAATAGTGGGTTATGCACCAGCCCGTTCGAAAACTGGCTGAGACGAGTACATGGTAGACACCATGCACCTGCCCGCCCACCACGAAAGCCCCATGGCTTTGTAGGATCAGGCCTTCAAGCTACGTCAGTCTGGTCTTTGCACCAGAAAGCAACTCAGGAATTGTTGCTGCCGGTTCTGGACTGGGTCGGCAAGGGGGTGCCGGGCTTCCAGTTGCGCGACAGCGCCTGCGCTTCCTCGACCTGCTCCTGAGTCATCTGGCGCGCGATCAGGGCGCGCTGCTCGGTGGCGCTGCGGTGGCCGTTGGCGGCCGCCAGGTTCCACAGCATGTAGGCGATGACGAGGTCCTGGGGCATGCCGGCCACGTGGTAGCGGTACATCAGGCCGAGCGCGTGCTGGGCGTCCGGGTGGCCCTGCTCGGCGGCCTTGCGGAACCAGGTCACCGCCAGCTTCTGGTCCACGGGCACCGCGTTGCCGGTGTAGTACATCGCACCGATCACGTACTGGGCGTCGGCCTTGCCCTGCTGGGCCGCCTTGTAGTGCCAGGCGAAGGCCTGCTTGTAGTCGCGCTGCACGCCGCGGCCCATGTAGTACATCAGGCCCAGCAAATGCTGCGCATCCGCGTCGCCCGCCTTGGCGAGCGGCGTGATTTCCTTCAACGCCAGCGCATAGTTGCGGGCGTTGTAGGCGTTGGCGCCTTCCGTGAAGCCTGCCATCGCACTGCTGTGCAGCCCCAGGGCCAGCAGGATGGCAACGATGTGTTTTCTCATTGTCTCGTTCGGAACGGTATTCTTATTGTATTGTTGTCCTACTTCCAGCTCACCTTGCCCAGGCCGTCGACCGCCACCTTGCGGTTCAGGGGCTTGCCGTACACCGTCACCGAGCCCATGCCGGACAGGTTCAGGCTGGCGTTCTGGTGCGCCGTGACGCTGGCGTTGCCGAGGCCGGACAGGTCGACGTTGACGCTGTCGGCGACGAATTCCTTCGCATCCAGGCTGCCCAGGCCACCGAGGTCGGCCTTCAGCCACCTGGCGCGCCCGTTCAGGGTCACGAAACCGGCGCCGCGCAGGTTCAGGTCGACGCCCTCGCCGTTCAGGCTGGTCAGGTTCATGCTGCCGATGCCACCCAGGCTGGCCGTCACCATCCTGTAGTTACAGGAGATGCGCATCGATCCGGCGCCATCCAGGCTCAGTTCCAGCTCGTCGCCGGAGAAGCCGGAGACGTCGGTCGAGCCCAGGCTCTCGGAACTCACCTCGCGCAGCGCCGGCAGGGTCAGCTCGGCGTGCAGGGAACCGAGGCGCACGCGGCCGTGGATGTCGGTATCGATGTTCAGCGTGTCGCCGCTCTGCACCGTCACGGTCTTGGCCAGCCAGCGCGGATCGCCGCTCAGGGTCAGGGTGGCCGTGCTGCCCTGCCTGATCCGCAGGTCGACCGCGCCGTCGAGCTTCACGCGCACCACGCGCGCATCGATGGGGCGGGTCTCGGTGGCGACCTCGGGCGCTGCCTGTGCTACACCGAAACAGGCAACAATACCCGCGGCCGCCATGCCGAGCTTAAAAACCTTGTTCATCCAGTTCTCCGAATCCATGTTCTTGTTGCGCAAGCGTACCGCGCTCGATGAAATTGTGCCACTTCGACAATTTTCAAGTTGGCATCACACATGGTCAGAGTAAAGGCCCGGCGCGTCCATGCCCACGGGATTGCGACGAACTGCAGAAAGCGAGGCCCGAGCGACACGATGGCGGGCATGACATGCAGACCGGAGACGCGGCGGAACCGGTCATTATGCGCCGCCCCGCCGCGAAAAACTGTACGCATTTGTCATCGAATCGTCTCCGCATTTAGTTGCCACCCAAACAAAAAGTTACTTATTTGCATGACATTGCGTTAATATGGGCCGCTGCCTGGATACGATCCGGACAGAAAGACGCAGTTTCGAGTTCAGCCCAAACCAGAGGTTATCAATGCGCATGCGCCTATTACCCGCCCTGCTGGCCGGGGTGTCGCTGTCGCTGTCCGCGTACGCCGCGAACAGCGACCAGTGGACCCTGCCGGTCAACGTCAAGAAGCTCGACAACGGCCTGACGGTCGTCGTCTCCGAAGACCACAGCTCGCCGACCGTCGGCGTATCGGTCGTCTACCACGTCGGCATGCGCCTGGAGCCGCGCAACCGCACCGGCTTCGCCCACCTGTTCGAACACCTGATGTTCCAGGGCACGCCGAATTCGCCGAAGGGCGTGTTCGACCGCACCATCACCGGCGGCGGCGGCCGCAACAACGGCTCGACCCGTCCGGACTTCACCAACTACATCGAGACCGCGCCGGTGTCCTCGCTCGAGCCCATCCTGTGGCTGGAAGCGGACCGCATGAAGACCCTCGACTTCAACCCGGCCACGCTGAAGAACCAGCAGGACGTGGTGAAGGAAGAGATCCGCGTGAACGTGAAGAACCAGCCTTACGGCGGCTTCAACTGGATCGACATCAGCAAGCTGGCCTTCAACAAGTGGGAGAACAACCACGACGGCTACGGCAGCTTCGAAGACCTCGAAGGCGCCAGCCTGGACGACGTGCGCGGCTTCCACCGCGACTACTACGGCCCGAACAACGCGGTGCTGGCGATCGCCGGCGACGTCACGCCGGCCCAGGGCTTCGCGCTGGCCCAGAAATACTTCGGCGGCATCGCCAGGCGCCCGACCCCGAAAGCCACCGACTTCTCGGAAGGCCTGAACACCCAGGAAAAACGCATCGAGCAGAGCGACGCCCTGGCCCAGGTGCCGGCCGTGGCCGCCGCCTGGAAAGTACCGGCCCGCGGCACGGCCGACCAGGCCCCGATGGCCGTACTGGCCGAACTGCTGGCCGGCGGCGACGCCTCGCTGTTCTACCAGGGCATGGTGAAGGGCCGCGAGATCGCGCTGAACATCTCCGGCGGCTTCGGCCTGACCGGGCCGTTCGAGTACGACGGCCCGACCCTGTTCACCGTCACCGGCCTGTACAAGCCGAACAGCAGCGCCGACGCCATGCTGGCCGCCATGGACGAGGAGATCGCCAAGGTCGCCAGGGATGGCGTCGACGAAGCCACCCTGAAGCGCGTCAAGACCAGCATGCTGGCCGACTGGAACAACGGTCTCGAAAACATCCTGAGCCGCGCCGACACCCTGGCCAAGCTGCAGACCCTGTGGGGCGACGCCAACGTGGTCAACAAGGTGCCGGGCTGGATCGAAGGCGTGACGTCGAAGGATGTCCAGCGCGTTGCCGCCACCTACCTGGTGAAGGCCAACCGCACCGTGATCGACCGCCGGCCGGTGGCGAAGCCCGCACCGGCGGCCGCGCCGCAGCCGGCCAACAAGGCCGTCACCACCCCGGCCCCAACCGACAAGAAATAAGGAGAGCACGATGAAAAAACTGATGCTCATTTCCGCCATCTCGATGGCGTTTGCAAGCCCGGCCTTCGCCGCCGACGCCGCCGCCCCGGCCAGGCCGGCCGGCATGCCCGCCTACGCCAAGGACAAACCGCTGCCCTCGCCGCACATCGCCAAGAAGACCCTGGCCAACGGCCTGCAGGTCTGGGTGGTGCCGCGCAACGGCGTGCCGCGCGTCGACATGGTGCTGGCCGTGCGCGGCGCCGGCTTCATCGCCGACGATGCCGCCCACCCGGGCTTCGCCAACATGATGGCGGGCCTGCTGAACGAAGGCACCGCCAGGCACGATTCGCGCGCCATCGCCGAACTGGCCCAGGGCCTGGGCGGCTCGGTTGGCGGCGGCGCCAGCGCCGACGGCATCACCGTCAGCGCCAACGCCCTGGCTTCGCAGGCCGGTCCCATGATGCAGCTGCTGGCCGAAGTCGCCCGCACGCCATCCTTCCCGGCCAAGGAAGTGGCGCTGGCCAAAGCCAACGCGCTGCAGTCCCTGCGCGTACAGGAAACCCAGCCGCGCTTCCGCGCCGAGCGCGCCGTCAACCGCGCGGTATTCGGCGAGCACCCCTACGGCCACACCACGCCGACCGTCGAAGGCATCAATTCGGTCGACGAGGCGCTGCTGCGCACCGAGCACGCCAAGCGCTTCCGTCCCGACCAGGCGCTGCTGGTGATCACGGGCCGCATCAAGGAAGCCGACGCCATGAAGCTGGCCCAGCAAGCCTTCGGCGACTGGAAGGCCGAAGGCCCGGCCCCGGCGGCAAGCGCAAAAGCGCCGGATGCCGCCAAGCCGGTCCACATCCTGCTGGAACGTCCGGGCAGCGTGCAGTCGACCATCCGCGTGGCCGGCTCCGGCATCGCCGCCACCGCCGGCGACCAGGTGCCGCTGCGCCTGGCCAGCACCATCCTCGGCGGCGGCTTCTCGAGCCGCGTCAACATCAACCTGCGCGAGGAAAAGGGCTACACCTACGGCGCCTCGGCCGGCGCGCGCATGATGCGCGAAGGCGGCAGCATCGTCGGCGGCGCCGACGTGCGCAACGAAGTCACCGGCGCGGCCCTGACCGAGTACTTCAACGAGTACAAGCGCATCGGCGGCGAGCTGATCTCGCCGCAGGAAATGGAGATGCACAAGCGCTACGTGGCCGGCGGCTACGTGCTGTCCAACCAGATGCAGCGCGCGGTGGCCGCCACCCTGGCGATGAACTGGCTGGTCGGCCTGCCGCCCGAGTTCCTGTCCCAGTACGTGCCGCTGATCCAGAAGGTCACGCCGGAACAGGTGCGCGACGTCTCGAAGAAGTACTTCGCCCCGGAAAACCAGTCGATCGTGGTGGTCGGCGACAGCAAGTCCGTGGGTGAGCAGCTGAAGGCCTTCGGCGACTTCACCGTCACCGACAAGTGATGGGCCGCTGAGCCGTCGCAAGGACGAGCAAAAGCCTCCCGGGTGCGAGCCCGGGAGGCTTTTTTCATCCGCGGATCACTTCTTGGCCGACTGCTTGCTGCCGCCGCTCGACGACTGCCTGGTCTCGCCGTGCTCGGCGCGCTGCTTGTTGACGATGCGCGAGGCGACTTCTTCCTCGCGGCCGGGATAGCGGTGTTCCTTCTTGAACTCGGTCTCGAGCTTCTTGTACTCGCGCTCGCGTTTCGGGCTGGCTCCCTTGGGCATGATGGCCTCCGTGTGGCAGGTTGATGCCGCCAGAATAGTCCCGCGATGCGCGCAGTTCGGTGCGATGACGAACGTAACGCGCGGGCACGTTCAATCAGCCTTGCAAGGCCTTTTCGAGGTCGTCCAGCTCCGCCGGTTTCACCAGGTGCGCATCGAAACCCGCCTCCTGCGCCTTGCGGCGGTCTTCCGGCGAACCGTAGCCGGTGTGGGCCACCAGCCGGATCGACTTCAGCGCCGGGTGCTGCTTGAGCATGCGCGCCACCTCGTAGCCGTCGACCGTCGGCAGGCCGATGTCGAGCACGATCACGTCCGGGCGCAGCGCCGAAGCCAGCTCGACGATGCCGGTGGCGTCGGCCGTGGTATGGGCTTCGTAGCCCATCTCGGCCAGCAGGAAGGCCATCATCTCCATGGCGTCGACATTATCGTCGACCAGCAGCACGCGGCGGCCCTTCTGCACCGCCTGCCCGCCCTCCTCCGCGGCCGGCGCGGCCTGTTCCGGCATCGAGGTGCGCAGCACCGGCAGCTCGACCGTGAAGGTGCTGCCCATGCCGATCCCGGGGCTGCTGGCCGTCAGGCGTCCGCCGTGCATCTCGAGCAGGCGCGAGACCAGCGACAGGCCGATCCCCAGCCCTTCCGGCGCGCGGTCCGGCGGCACGGCGGCCTGGGCGAACATGCCGAAGATGCGCGGCAGGTTGTCGTCGGCGATGCCGATGCCGTTGTCCTGCACCGCGATGCGCACGGTATCGCCGTCCAGCTGGACCTCGACGTGGATCAGGCCGCCCTTGGGCGTGAACTTGGCGGCGTTGTGCAGCAGGTTGCCCATCGACTGGGCCAGGCGCACCGGATCGCCCGAGACCCAGATCTGGCGCTCGGGCTGGGCCACCTCGAGGCGGTGCTCGCGCGCCGCGATCAGCGGGCCGGCGGTCTCGATCGCCTGCGCGATCACGCCCTTGATGTCGACTTCTTCCTTGCGCAGCGCGATCTTGCCTTCCGAGATACGCGCCACGTCCAGCAGATCGTCGACCAGGTGGGCCAGGTGGTCGACCTGGCGCGTGATGACTTCGCGCGCGCGCGCCTGGCGCTCGGCCGCGCCGGCGCCGGTGGAACCCAGCAGCGCGGCCGCATTGCGGATCGGCGACAAGGGATTGCGCAGCTCGTGCGCCAGGGTCGCCAGGAATTCGTTCTTGTTGCTGTCGGCCGCGCGCAGCAGGCTTTCCATCTCCTTGCGCCGTGTGATGTCGCTGGTGACGCGCGCCACGCGGTAGACCTGGTCGCGGGCGTCGCGCACCGGGAACAGGCGGTCGCGCACCCAGCGCAGCGAACCGTCTTCCGGCATGATGCGGAATTCGGCCTCGTAATGCGGCTTGTGCTGCAGGCCGCGCCACAGGCCATCGATATGGCCGCGGTCGTCGGGATGCACGGCGTCCATCCAGCTGCCCGGCTCGCGTTCCAGCGACTCGATGCTGCGGCCCCAGATCGCCGGATAGGCCGGGCTCACGTATTCGAGCACCCCCTCGGGCACCGAGAACATCCAGAACACGTCCTCGATATTGTCGGTCAGCTGGCGGAAGCGCTCCTCGCTGTCGCGCAGTGCGCTCTGGGTGCGGCGCATGCGCAGCAGCGCGTTGACGTTGGCGATCAGCTCGTCGGCTTCGATCGGCGCCGCCAGGTAGTTGTCGGCGCCGCCCTCCAGGCCGCGGATCTTGTCGGCGCGCCCGGTCAGCGCGGCAGAGGTCTGCAGCACCAGCACCATGGCGCTGTCGGGGTCGACCTTGATGCGGCGGCAAACCTCGATGCCGTTGATGTCGGGGAGCTTGACGTCCAGCAGGACCAGCGCAATCCCGCCGCGCTTGACGGCCGCCAGCGCGTCGGTGCCGTTGGTGGCTTCGACGACCTCGAAGCCGGCGCTCTGCAGGATCCGCGTCTTGGCGTAGCGGGCGCCGTCGTTGTCGTCGACATTCAGGATCAGGGTGGAGTTCGTCATCGTCTATCCATCTATGTGCGGGAAGCGCCACGGCAGTACCAGGCTGAAGGTGGATCCCTCGCCGACCCGGCTTTCCACTTCGACCCTACCGCCGAGCAGTTCGGCCAGCTTGCGGCACAGCGGCAGGCCGAGGCCCGTGCCCTTGCTGCGGCGTTGCAGCGGGTGTTCGATCTGGCTGAATTCCTCGAAGATCAGCTGCAGGTTGTCCGGGCCGATGCCGATCCCGGTGTCGGTCACCGCGAAGGTGATGGTATCGCGTTCCAGGTCCCGGACCGCGCGTACGCGGACCTCTCCCTGTTCCGTGAACTTGAGGGCGTTCGAGATGAAGTTGCGCAGCACCTGGGCAATCTTGCCCTCGTCCGATTCGAAGGGTTCGTCGAAGTCCGGTGTCTCGAATACCAGCTCGACCCTGGACTCGTCGACCAGCGGCCGCAGCATGCCCTTGAGCGCGCGGAACAGGTTGTCCGCCACCACCGGCGCCAGCAGCAATTCGACCTTGCCGGCCTCGATCTTGGCCAGGTCGAGCAGGTCGTTGACCAGCTCGGACAGGTCGTTGGCGGCCTTCTCGATGAACCTCACCTGGCGTTCCTGTTCCGGCGTCAGGTCGCCGTCCAGGCGGGCCAGCAGCAGCTGGGACAGGGCGCGGATCGAGGACAGCGGCGTACGCAGCTCGTGGCTGGTGTTCGACAGGAAGCGCGACTTCATTTCGTCGGCCTTGCGCAGGCGCTCGGCCTTGTCCTCGATCTCGGCGTACAGCGCGACGATGCCGCGGTTGGTGTCCTCCAGCTCGCGGGTCAGCTCGAGCAGGTCTTCCTGGCGCTCGCGCAGCTCGGCCAGCGTGGCCACCAGTTCCTGGTTCTGCTGGTGCACCTCGAGGTAGCTGTTGGCGACCGGACTGTCCTTGGCGAGCTGGGCGCCCAGCTCCGCCAGCCGGGCCGCGTCGACCCAGGCCTGGGCCGGCAATGCCTTGCTCATCGTGACGATCGGGACGCCCTGCGCGTCCGTCTCGATCGCGCATTCGTCCATCAGGCGGTGCGCCGTCACCACGGCGTCGTCCGGCAGGTCCGCGCCGACGGCGGCAGCGCCGGCCGCGATCGTCATCTCGAGACTCTGGCGGCTGCCACGGTAAGCCACCTGGAACGAGGCGCGCCCGCCGAACGCGATCTGGCAGGCGCCGCGCGCCACTTCCGATATGGCGGTGGCGATGCGCACCTGGTCCTGCTGCGAAAAGCCGAGCAGTGCCGACAGCTGGCGCGCGCGCTGGCGCACCAGCACCACGTCCTGGTCGGCGGACAGGCTGACGCTGAGGATGCGCTGGGTACTCATGTGTGTTCTCCCCGGCGCCGGCCGACCAGCACCATGGCGTCGTCGCGGCGGCGGATGAAGTCGCGCATCAGAATGCCGGCCACCAGCGCCGGCGTGCGCGCGTAGAGGCCGGGATAGTCGTTCAGGTCCCACTGGGTCTGCACACCGTCCGAATGCAGGATCACGATCGCACCCGGCGGGCAGTCGGCCGCGAACTCCTGCACCTTGCGCATATTGGCGCCGACGATGCCGTTGTGCGATACCAGCGCGCGCCGCGCGGCGCCGTCGTGGACCACGCAGCTGACGTTGCCGATGCCGGCGAAGCGCACGTCGTTGCCGCTGTAGTCGATGCGCGCCACCGACAGCGCCGCGCCGCGCGTGATGCGCAGCGCCTCGTGGGCCGTGTGCAGCACCTCGGACGGCGCCGAGGATGGCCGGCGTTCGAGGGCATGCACGGCCGCGCGCGCGGCCTTGGCGGCTTCCGGACCGTGGCCCAGGCCGTCGACCCCGAGCAGGGTGGCGCCGTCGGGGTCGCAGCTCACGGCCCAGCCGTCGCCGCAGGCTTCCTCGCCGCTCATCGGCACGCACAGCGCGCCGACCTCGACCCCGCAGGGACGCGGCGGCGGACTGCCGCGCCACAGGCGCATGAAGAAGGCGGCGCCGCGGCCGGGCATCGACCAGACGTCGAACTCGTCCGACTGGCGCTGCAGCGCGCCCAGGCCGGTGCCGGCCGTGCCGGCGGTGGACACGCCGTCGCGCAAGCTGCTGGAAAAGTCGTGGATGCCGGGACCGTCGTCGACCGCCAGCACGTCGATGCCGGCCATCTCCACGCCCGACTGCGCGCGCATGAGGTAGAGGGTGCCCTCGCCCGCATGCTTGAGGATATTGGTACCGGCCTCGGTGACCACGATCGCCAGCCGGCCGGCCTGGACCTCGTCGAAGGCCAGCTCGTCGGCCAGCTTCTGGCCTGCGCGGCGGGCGGCGGCGATGTCACTGGCGTGGTTGATCGGGAAGACGAGCTGCGGTAACAGTGAACTGATCAGCGTTTCCATTTGACGACAGACACTGCGGTGCCCTCTCCTGCGCGGGAATCGATTGCGAACTCGTCGACCAGGCGTTTCGAACCGCCCAGTCCGAGGCCCAGGCCGCCGCCGGTCGTGAAACCGTCGCGCAGCGCCTGGTCGAGGTCGGGAATGCCCGGCCCATTATCCACGAAGATCAGGCCGATCCCAAGCTTGAAACCGTCTTCCAGCGCGTCGAGGTGGACTTCGCCGCCACCGCCGTACTTGATCGTGTTGCGCGCCAGTTCGCTGGCGGCCGTCACCAGCTTGGTCTGGTCGACCAGCGACAGCGCGATCGCCACCGCGCGCTCGCGCACCTGCTTGCGCAAGCCCACCACGTCCTCGTCGGATCGCAGCGGAAGCGTGGTGCGCGCGGTACGCAGCCGGCTGTCGCGCTCCAGGAGCGCGGTCTCGAAAGTCACTGCGTGATTGAGAGCTGCGCTCATCAAAAGTGCGTCTTTCCTAACAGGGTCATGCCCTTTTCCACGTTGAGTGCCGTCTTCACGCCGTGCAGGGTCAGGCCCAGCTCCACCAGCGTGATCGCCACCGCCGGCTGCATGCCGACCACCACGGTCTGGGCGTCCAGCACGCGCGCCATCGCGGCGGTATTGCTGATCATGCGTCCGATGAAGGAGTCGACCAGGTCCAGCGCCGAGATGTCGATCAGCACGCCCTTCGCATTATCGCGCACGATGCGCTCGGTCAGGTCGTCCTGCAAGGTCATCGCGAGGCGGTCATGCATGTCGACCTGGATCGTCACCAGCAGCAGGTCGCCCATGCGGAGAATCGGGATGCGTTCCATGGGGATCTCAGCCCTTCTTCACGATCGAGGTGCCGGTGCGCTCGAGCGCCACCACGAAGGCGTCCGCCAGGCTGGCCTTGGTGGTCACGTCTTCCAGGTTGACGCCGAGGTGGACGATGGTCTGGGCGATCTGCGGGCGGATGCCGCTGATGATGCAGTCGGCGCCCATCAGGCGGGCCGCGGCGATGGTCTTCATCAGGTGCTGGGCGACCAGGGTGTCGACGGTCGGCACGCCGGTGATGTCGATGATCGCGATGGCGGCGCCGGTGTCGACGATCTTCTGCAGGATGTTTTCCATGACCACCTGGGTGCGCGCCGAATCCAGGGTGCCGATCAGCGGCAGCGCCAGGATGCCGTTCCACAGCTTGACCACCGGGGTCGACAGCTCCAGCAGTTCCTGCTGCTGGCGCACGATGATCTGGTCGCGGGCACGCTGGAACACCTCGATGGTGTACAGGCCGAATTTGTCGAGCAGCGAGCTGATGGTCCAGGAAGCGTTGGCCAGGGCCGCCGGGTCGTTGGCGAAGCCCGCGTTCAGGCGTGCGAACAGCGGCTGCTTGAGCGAAAAAATAAAGGTTGCGGTCTCGCTCGGGGTCGAGCCGTTCTTGGCGCGGGAGGCGGAGATCTCGGCCAGCAGGTCGCGCACCTCGTCCCAGGAACGATGCTCGATATTGTTCAGCTCGCCGCCGCGGGTGGCGTTGCTGAAGGCGGTCAGGAATTGCTGGCAGTGCCTGCGCAGCTGCTCTTTCGAGACCACGTTGGAGCGGACCGTCAGCGCTTCCAGCTGCGCCATCCACTCGGCCCCGATCTCGGCCTCGTGTTCCTGGATGAGCTGGCTGATGCGGGTCGCGTAGTCCTGGGTGGTCATCATTGGTTCCTTTGGTTTTGGAAGGTGAGTAAGGCCCTTTGGATGTTGTAACTAGGGCCATTCTGTTAAATAAATGACTAACTATACCATTCCTTGCCTTCACGACACGACACGATTGCGTACCGAATCGGGTGGCGCGCCCGAGGGTGCTACAGTCGAGCGTGCCTGACGATACGAGCGGCTTCTGCAGGCCTTATTTTTTCAATCGGACAATATAGATGAGCCTACAAAATCTGCTGGAAATCGGCAGCCTCGACGAGGCCAGCCCCAATCGCGAGAATATCCAGCGCCTGCTGGCGGCGGCCGAGCGCAACCTGGACGATGCCGGCGTCACCGCCATCAGCAACGAAAACCGCTTCGACGCCGCCTACAAGTGCGTCATGCAATGCGCCATCGCCGGCCTGCTGGCGAACGGCTACCGCACCTCGACCAGCAAGCCCGGACATCACCAGACCGCGATCCAGTCCCTGCCGGTCGCCATCGGCCTCGACCAGGGCATCATGGTAGAACTCGACGATCTGCGGCAGCTGCGCAACTGCGACGACTACGAAGGCGCTCCCGTCAGCGCCGGCGCGGTCGAGGACGCCCGGGCGCAGGCGAAGGCGCTGCTCGCGCACCTCAAGAGCTGGCTCGGGACGCATCATCCGGAACTGGCTTGAACATATGAAAAAACCGCCAGGCTCACGCACTGGCGGTTTTCATGTGGCAGGCCGCCGGAGCGGCCGGGAGAGCACGCAGATTACTGCGCCGCACCCGCCGCCGCGTCATCCGCGGCAGCAGCCTTCATCGACAGCTTCAGACGGCCGCGCTCGTCGGTCTCGAGGACCTTCACGCGCACTTGCTGGCCTTCCTTCAGGTAGTCGGCCACGGCGTTGACGCGCTCGTTGGCGATCTGCGAGATGTGCAGCAGGCCGTCCTTGCCCGGCATGACCTGCACGATGGCGCCGAAGTCCAGCAGCTTCAGCACGGTGCCGTCGTAGGTCTTGCCCACTTCGACCGATGCGGTCAGCTCTTCGATGCGGCGCTTGGCTTCCTGGCCGGCGGCGGCGTCGACCGACGCGATGGTCACGATGCCTTCGTCGGTGATGTCGATCTGGGTGCCGGTTTCTTCGGTCAGCGCGCGGATCACTGCGCCGCCCTTGCCGATCACGTCACGGATCTTTTCCGGGTTGATGCGGATGGTGATCAGGCGCGGTGCGAAGTCCGACAGCTCGGTCTTCACGGTCGGCATGGCCTTCTGCATCTCGGCCAGGATGTGCTGGCGGCCGTCCTTGGCTTGCGCCAGCGCCACCTGCATGATTTCCTTGGTGATGCCCTGGATCTTGATGTCCATCTGCAGCGCGGTGATGCCGTTGGCGGTACCGGCCACCTTGAAGTCCATGTCGCCCAGGTGGTCTTCATCGCCCAGGATGTCGGTCAGGACTGCGAACTTGCCGCCTTCCTTGATCAGGCCCATGGCGATGCCGGCCACGTGGGCCTTCATCGGCACGCCGGCGTCCATCAGCGCCAGGCAGCCGCCGCAGACGGATGCCATCGACGACGAACCGTTCGACTCGGTGATTTCCGAGACCAGGCGCACCGAGTAGCTGAACTCTTCCGGCGACGGCAGTGCGGCGACCAGCGCGCGCTTGGCCAGGCGGCCGTGGCCGATTTCGCGGCGCTTCGGGGTGCCAACACGGCCGGTTTCGCCGGTGGCGAACGGAGGCATGTTGTAGTGCATCATGAAGTCGTCGGTGTACTCGCCCATCAGCGCGTCGATCTTCTGGCTGTCGCGGCCGGTGCCGAGGGTGGCGATCACCAGCGCCTGGGTTTCACCGCGGGTGAACAGGGCCGAACCGTGGGTACGCGGCAGGACGCTGGTGCGGATCGAGATCGGACGCACGGTGCGGGTGTCGCGGCCGTCGATACGCGGCTCGCCGTCCAGGATCTGCGAACGCACGACCTTGGCTTCCATGTCGAACAGGATGTTGCCGACTTCGGCCGCATCGGCTTCGATGCCCTGCTCCGCCAGACCGGCCATCACTTCGCCCGACAGCGACTTCAGCTTCTGCTGGCGCGCCGATTTTTCGCGGGTCTGGTAGGCGTCGCGGACCTTGGCTTCAGCCAGCTGGGCCACTTGTGCGATCAGGGTTTCGTTCTTCGGTGCCGGCGCCCACTCGACTTCCGGCTTGCCGCCTTCTTCGACCAGGGCGTGGATGGCGTCGATCACGGCCTTCATCTGCTCGTGGCCGTAGACGACCGCGCCCAGCATGATTTCTTCCGACAGTTGCTGGGCTTCGGATTCGACCATCAGCACGGCGTGTTCGGTACCGGCGACGACCAGGTCCATCTGCGAGGTCTTCAGCTGGGTGGTGGTCGGGTTCAGGATGTACTGGCCGTTGGCGTAGCCGACGCGGGCGGCGCCGATCGGGCCGCTGAACGGGATGCCGGCCACGCACAGGGCGGCCGAGGCGCCGATCATCGACGGGATGTCCGGATCGATCTCGGGATTCACGGACAGCACGTGGATGATGACCTGGACTTCGTTCAGGTAACCTTCCGGGAACAGCGGGCGGATCGGACGGTCGATCAGGCGCGACGTCAGGGTCTCCTTCTCCGACGGACGGCCTTCGCGCTTGAAGAAGCCGCCCGGGATCTTGCCGGCGGCGTAGCTCTTCTCGATGTAGTCGACCGTCAGGGGGAAGAAGTCCTGGCCCGGCTTGGCGTCTTTCTTCGCCACCACGGTTGCCAGGACGACGGTGTCCTCGACCGACACGACGAC
This sequence comes from Massilia sp. 01N417, assembly GCF_056399645.1. NCBI lineage: Bacteria > Pseudomonadati > Pseudomonadota > Betaproteobacteria > Burkholderiales > Oxalobacteraceae > Massilia > Massilia sp. 01N417. The sequence continues at coordinate 67,497 of NZ_JBFTRS010000017.1, forward strand.
GGCGCCGGAAGCCTGGCGAGCGATCTCGCCGGTTTCCAGGGTCACGGTATGGTCGCCGTACTGGAAGGTTTTCGTAACTTTGTTAAACATGGGTAATCCCTTTCTATTTGCCGACAGATTTTCAGGCGCTGTCGTTCACCTCACCACGGGCTATCCGGCTTCGATAGCCTTTACTGCAAGTCAGTTGGCGTTTCGCCAAAAGAAAAAACAAAATGCCTGCGGCAGCCGAACTGACGCAGGCATTTCGTGATCAAGCCGATTGGCTCAATGCGCAGATTACTTACGCAGACCGAGCTTGGCGATCAGATCGCGGTAACGGTTCAGGTCTTTGTTCTTCAGGTAAGCCAGCAGGCTCTTACGACGGTTGACCATCATGATCAGGCCGCGGCGCGAGTGGTGGTCTTTCTTGTGTTCCTTGAAGTGGCCGTTCAGTTCGTTGATGCGTGCGGTCAGCAGTGCAACCTGGACTTCCGGGGAGCCGGTGTCTTTGTCGCCACGTGCGTTGTCCGCGATGATGGCGGCCTTGTTGATGTGTTCTACGGTCATGATGTTACCTTTCACATGCGGTGCAAGAGTCGGAACCCAGCGCACCGTGAGTTGTTAAGAAACCTGGCTTCGAAAGCCAAGACCGGGAAGTATAGGGGAAAAAGTCGGGTGAAGCCAGAAATTCTTCGGCTTCGCTATACAATGTCGGGGACCGGCATTGCCGTTTTGGCATGCCTCACGGACTTTGAATGCATACACCGATGACGAAAACCCTCACAACCGCCGCCACCCTCGCACTGATCCTGTCGCTCTCCGCCTGCGCCCCGATGATCCGCCGGACGCCCGCCGTCGGCGCGCCACTGGCCGAAGTCACGGCCAAGCTCGGCAAGCCGGATGCCGTCTACCCCGACCCGGCCGGCGGCCAGGTGCTCGAATACCGCGGCCAGCCGATGGGCCAGTTCCAGCACATGGCGCGCATCGGCGCCGACGGCAAGCTGATCTCCTACGAGCAGGTGCTCACCAGCGAGAACTTCGACAGGATCGAGGTCGGCCGCTGGAACCGCGACGACGTCCTGCGCAACTTCGGCCGCCCGGCCGAGGTCGTGCGCTCGCGCCTGGAGGAAGGCGAGATCTGGTCCTATCGCTACAAGGAAAAAGGCGTATGGAACTCGGTGATGAACGTGGACTTCAATGCGCGCGGCACGGTGCTGCGCGTGTTCAACAGCCCGGACCCGCTGCTCGACGACCGCTACAAGGGTCTGTGAGCGCCGGCAGCACTTTTTACGAGGAGGCTGGCAATGAACCATCCGATCAGGACGATCACGCTGGCGGCGGCGCTCGCATTCTCCCTGTCCGCCTGCGCCCCGCTGTTCCGCCAGCCGCCGCCCGCCGGCGCGCCGCTGGCCGAGGTCACGGCCGCGCTGGGCCAGCCTGCCGCCAGCTACCCGGAACCGGACGGCGGCCAGGTGCTGGAGTACCGCGGCCAGCCGATGGGCCAGTTCCAGCACATGGCGCGCATCGGGCCGGACGGCCGCCTGCTCTCCTACGAGCAGGTGCTGACCAGCGAGAATTTCGCCAGGGTAAAGGTCGACCAATGGACCAAGGACGACATCCTGCGCAACTTCGGCCGCCCGGCCGAGATCTCGCGTGTCGCCTTCCACAACTACGAAGTCTGGTCCTACCGCTACAAGGAGGCCGGCGTGTGGAATTCGATGATGAACGTCCACTTCGACGAGCAAGGTGTCGTGCGGCAGATGCTGAACGGGCCGGATCCGATGTACGACGACCGCTTCCGGCACCGCTGAGTTCTTAAGGCCGCGTTAAGCGGACGGTGAGGATGTGTGACAAAGTGGCCCGCCGCGGCCGCTATACTTTTTCTGCATGAACCTTGCCTACAACACAGCCGCCACCGACCGCCGCCTGGGGCTGCTGCTGACAGCCTTCGTGCACCTGGCGCTCCTTGTCGGCTGGCAGGCCTTGCGCACGCTGCCGGCGCCAGCCCGCCAGGACGATGAGACGCGCAGCCGCACCGTGTGGATTCCGTTGCCGAGACCGCGGCCGGCGACGGCGCCGGCACTGAAGGACGAGGACGCCGCGCCGCGCAAGGAAGCGCCCGCACGACATCCCCGTCCCGCCGCCCCCGCCGCCCCCGCCATCACCGTGCCGCCCTTGCCGGCAAACCCGCCGGCCGCGGCGCCGGCAGACAAGCCAGCGCCGCCATCCGGCACGAGCGCCGAGGCGCCATCCCAGCCCGCCGCAACGAAGCCGGGCGCCGAACAGATCATGGAACGCGCCAGGCGCGACATCGGCGGCATCGACAAGGCGCTGCGCAAGGAAAACCGGCCGTATATCGGCGCCCCGCTGGACAGTCCGCAGATCCGCATGCGCAGGAAGATGGAAGAAGCGGCCGCGCTGGCGCCCGGCAGGATCTGGGAAGCGCCGAAGGTGGAATCGCTGGTCAACGATACCGGCGACGGCGCACGCCGCTCGCGCGTCATCACCGGCAACGGCACCTACTGCATCACGGAACGCTCGCCCGCCACCAGCATCGACATGATCGAAAAGCACGGCAAGCAGCGGATTACCAGCTGCCCGCAGCACGAGCAGCCGGCGACGCAGCAGGAGTGGCGCACGCTGCGGGACTAGGCCGGCAGGCCAAGCTTACTCGTCGTCGAAATCCTCGGCCAGGTTCTTCCAGCCGCGGCTCTTGGCGAAGGCGGCGAACTCCTCCGGCGCCTCGAGCACGATCAGGCGGCTTTCCTGCAGGCCGGGATCGCTGAGGCCGAAGTCCGGCCCCTTGTAGCCGACCGCGCGCAGGCGGTCGACGATCTGGCGCAGCAGCACCGGATCCTTGTGGGCCCCCGGCTCGAGCTGGGCCTTGAACTCCACGTACACGTCGATGATCCCGTAACCCTCGTCGAAGATGCGGATCGCCTTCACGTCGAGGGTACGGCCGTTGCCGTCCTTGGCCTGGAAAGGGCCGGACAGCTCAATGTCGGAATCGGTAGTCATGGCTTCAGCATACCATCGGACGCCCGGATCAGCGCCGCTCGCTCGGATCGATCGGCTCTTCCTCGGTCTGCACGATGCTGACCGGCTTGCCCTTGGCCAGGCGCCACAGGTACACGGCATAGCCGGACAGGCCGTACAGCACGAACAGCGGCCACAGCACCTTGGGCGGGTCGATCGCCAGCAGGGCCAGTCCCAGCGCCACCAGGAACACCACGATGAAGGGCACCGACTTGCGGAAATTGACGTCCTTGAAGCTGTAGAAGGGCACATTGGTGACCATGGTGAGGCCGGCGAACAAGGCGATGCACCAGGAGATCCAGTCGGCCTGGCGCGGACTGATGTTGATCTCGGGATCGGTCATCATCATCACGAAGCCGACCACCAGGGCCGCCGCGGCCGGGCTGGGCAGGCCCTGGAAGAAGCGCTTGTCGACGACTTCGATATTGGTATTGAAGCGGGCCAGGCGCAGCGCGGCGCCGGCGCAGTAGACGAAAGCGGCGATCCAGCCCAGCTTGCCCAGGCCGCGCAGCGACCATTCGTAGATCACCAGGGCCGGCGCGGCGCCGAAGGACACCATGTCGGACAGCGAATCGTACTGGGCGCCGAATTCCGACTGGGTGTTCGTCAGGCGCGCCACGCGGCCGTCCAGGCCGTCGAGGACCATGGCGATGAACACGGCCCAGCAGGCCTGGTCGAAGCGCTGGTTCATCGCCATTACGATGGCGTAGAAACCGCCGAACAGGGCGGCGGTCGTGAAGGCGTTCGGCAGCAGGTAGATGCCGCGCCGCGGACGCGCCACCGCGTCCATCTTGCGCGGAGCGCGGCTGAAGCGGCTGAAACGGCCGAAGCGTGAGGTCTTGGGTGCGCCGCTCTTTCTGCGGCGTGGGAGTGTTGGCATAAGTATTGTTATTCGGTAACAGCGCGCGCGGGCGCGGACCACGCCATTATATGGCCGCGCACGGGTGTTAGCGAACCGATACGCTTACCGGAATTTCACCTTGCCCACCAGGCGCATCTGCAGACGGGTCTCGCCCGGCTCGAAGCTGGGCTCCGGCATGTCGGCGGCTTCCGCGTGCTTGGCGCGCATCATCGCCATCGGCGCGGCGGCGACGTCGCCCTGCCCGCCCACGTAATTGCCGCTGCCTTCGAAGTCGACGGTGTCGATCACGGCGTCGTTGACGTTGCGTCCCATCGCACGCGCGATCGAAGCGACGCGCTCGTTCAGGTTGCGGTAGGTGGCGGCGATGCGCTCGTCGTCCAGCTTACGGGTCAGTTCCGGGCTCAGGTGATAGTCGATGTTGGTAATGCCCAGCACCTTCTGGGCCGCGGCGGCGGTCTTCGGCAGGTTGTCGAGGTTGCGGGTCTTCACTTCCAGGTACTGGCCGACGCGCCAGCCGATCGGCACGCGGCGCGCCGCCTGCTGGTTGGCCATCGGACGCGGCGTGTCCGGCACTTCCGGGTACACCGGATAGCTGTAGTAATTGACGGTCTTGAGCTCCGCACGCGGATCCTCGCGGCGCACGATCTCGGTGCCCTGCTTCATCTTCTGGTTCACGCGGGCGGTGGCGGCGGCGCGGTCCTTGTCCTGCTCTTCGACCGAGAAGGTGACGGTGGCTTCGTCATTGGCATGACGGACTTCGCCGTAGGCGGGGACGATGACCAGGGTGCCGCTGGTGGTCGCGACCATGGCGGGTGCGCTTTGGGCCTGGGCGTTCAGGGCCGGGACGCTTGCCAGTGCGATGCTGATGGCGAGGATGAGGGGGGACGGACGCATTGTTGTTCTCCTGATTGGTTACAGGCGGAACGATAGCGTGTTTTGGGGCGGGTGCGTATTTATGTAATGGAATATTGCAAACGGTTGCAATTCATTACTGTCGTTGATGCAAACATTACCGTCATTCCCGCTTTCGCGGGAATGACGTAAGCGGCCGAGCTTAGTTCTTCGACTGATCCACCAGCTTGTTCTTGGCAATCCACGGCATCATCGCGCGCAGCTTGCTGCCCACCTGCTCGATCTGGTGCTCGGCGTTCAGGCGGCGGCGCGAGATCAGGGTCGGGGCGCCGGCCTTGTTCTCGAGGATGAAGGACTTGGCATACTCGCCGGTCTGGATGTCCTTCAGGCACTGGCGCATCGCGTTCTTGGTGTCTTCGGTCACGATGCGCGGGCCGGTCACGTATTCGCCGTATTCCGCGTTGTTCGAGATCGAGTAGTTCATGTTGGCGATGCCGCCTTCGTAGATCAGGTCGACGATCAGCTTCAGCTCGTGCAGGCACTCGAAATAGGCCATTTCCGGCGCGTAGCCGGCTTCGGTCAGGGTCTCGAAACCGGCCTTGATCAGCTCGACGGCGCCGCCGCACAGCACGGCCTGCTCGCCGAACAGGTCGGTCTCGGTCTCTTCGCGGAAGTTGGTCTCGATGATGCCGGCACGGCCGCCGCCGTTGGCCATCGCATACGACAGCGCGATGTCGCGCGCCGCGCCCGATTTATCCTGGTAGACGGCGACCAGGTGCGGCACGCCGCCACCCTGGGTGTAGGTGCCGCGCACGGTGTGGCCCGGGGCCTTCGGTGCGACCATGATCACGTCGAGGTCGGCGCGCGGCACCACCTGCCCATAATGCACGTTGAAGCCGTGGGCGAAGGCCAGCACGGCGCCCTGCTTGGCGTTCGGCTCGACGTTTTCCTTGTAGACCTGGGCGATGTTCTCGTCCGGCAGCAGGATCATGATGACGTCGGCGGCCTTGACTGCCTCGTTGACTTCGGCGACCTTCAGGCCGGCCTGCTCGACCTTGGTCCAGGAAGCGCCGCCGCGGCGCAGGCCGACGGTGACGTTGACGCCGGATTCCGACAGGTTCTGGGCGTGGGCGTGACCTTGCGAGCCGTAGCCGATGATGGCGACGTTCTTGCCTTTGATGAGGGAGAGGTCGCAGTCTTTGTCGTAGAAAACTTTCATTTTTGTGTCCTGTGTTTTGGTGTGTGGTGTGTGGTGCGTGGGCACGGGGTGCCCACGCTACCGCAGGGTGGGCGGCCTCCGCCCACGCCTTGACGTTCAAACTTTCAAAATCCGCTCGCCGCGGCCGATGCCGGAACCGCCGGTACGCACGGTCTCGAGGATGGAAGCGCGGTCGATGGCGTCGATGAAGGCGTCGAGTTTGCTCTTGGCGCCGGTCAGCTCGATCGTGTAGGTCTTCTCGGTCACGTCGATGATGCGGCCGCGGAAGATGTCGGCGGTGCGCTTCATCTCTTCGCGCTCCTTGCCGACCGCCCTCACCTTGATCAGCATGAGCTCGCGCTCGATGTGCTGGCCTTCGGTCAGGTCGACCACCTTCACCACCTCGATCAGGCGGTTCAGGTGCTTGGTGATCTGCTCGATGATGTCGTCGGAGCCGGTGGTCACGATGGTCATGCGCGACAGCGTCGGATCTTCGGTCGGCGCCACGGTCAGCGTCTCGATGTTGTAGCCGCGTGCGGAGAACAGGCCGACCACGCGCGACAGGGCGCCCGCTTCGTTCTCGAGCAGGACGGAAATAATGTGGCGCATTACAGGTCCTCCGAACTCAGCAGCATTTCCGACAAACCCTTGCCCGTCTTGACCATCGGCCAGACGTTCTCGCTGCGGTCGGTGATGAAGTTCATGAACACCAGGCGGTCCTTCATGGCAAAGGCGTCGCGCAGGGCTCCTTCGACGTCGCCCGGCTTCTCGATGCGCATGCCGACGTGGCCATAGGCCTCGGCGAGCTTCTCGAAATCCGGCAGCGCATCCATGTACGACTCGGCATAGCGCGAGTTGTAGTCGAGTTCCTGCCACTGGCGCACCATGCCCAGGAAGCGGTTGTTCAGGAGGATGATCTTTGGCGTCAGGTGGTACTGCTTGCAGGTCGCCAGTTCCTGGATGTTCATCTGGATCGAGCCTTCGCCGGTGATGCAGGCGACGGTGGAACCGGGGTTCGCCATCTGCACGCCCATCGCGTACGGCAGGCCCACGCCCATGGTGCCGAGACCGCCCGAGTTGATCCAGCGGCGCGGCTGGTTGAACGGGTAGTACTGGGCAGCCCACATCTGGTGCTGGCCGACGTCGGAGGTGACGAAGGCGTCGCCGCCGGTCACCTGCCACAGGGTCTCGACCACCGATTGCGGCTTGATGACCTCGTCGGACGGCGTGTAGCGCAGGCATTCGCGCGAGCGCCATTCGCCGATCTGGCCCCACCACTTCTGCAGCGCCTGTTCGTTCGGCCGGCCCGCGCCCGGGGTCTGCTCGGCGGCGTCGAGCTGGGACAGCAGCTCGACCAGCACGTCCTTGACGTTGCCGACGATGGGAATGTCGACCTTCACCCGCTTCGAGATCGAGGACGGGTCGATGTCGATGTGGATGATCTTGCGCGGGTTGCTGGCGAAGTGTTTCGGGTTGCCGATCACGCGGTCGTCGAAGCGGGCGCCGATCGCGATCAGGACGTCGCAATGCTGCATCGCCATGTTCGCTTCATAGGTGCCGTGCATGCCCGGCATGCCGACGAAGTGGCCGCTGGAGGCGCGGTAGGCGCCCAGGCCCATCAGCGTATTGGTGACCGGATAGCCGAGCTTGTCGACCAGGCGGTTCAGCTCGTTCGAGGCGTTCGCCAGGATCACGCCGCCGCCGGTGTAGATCATCGGGCGCTCGGCGGACAGCAGCAGCTGCACGGCCTTGCGGATCTGGCCCGCATGGCCCTTGTCGACCGGCTTGTACGAGCGCATCTCGATCTCGCGAGGATACTCGTACAGGGCCTTCTGCATGCTGATGTCCTTCGGGATATCGACCAGCACGGGACCGGGACGGCCGGTACGGGCGATATAGAAGGCCTTCTTGATCGTCGAGGCGACGTCGCGCACGTCCTTGACGAGGAAGTTGTGCTTGACCACCGGCCGGGTGATGCCGACCGTGTCGCATTCCTGGAACGCGTCCTGGCCGATCGCGTGGGTCGGCACCTGGCCGGAAATCACCACCATCGGGATCGAGTCCATATAGGCGGTCGAGAGGCCGGTGACGGCATTCGTGACGCCCGGACCGGACGTGACGAGGGCCACGCCGACCTGGTTCGAACTGCGCGAATAGGCGTCGGCCGCATGGATGGCCGCCTGTTCGTGGCGTACCAGGATGTGCTGGAATTTGTCCTGCTTGAAGATGGCGTCGTAGATATACAGGACCGCGCCGCCCGGATAGCCGAAGACGTGTTTCACGCCCTCCTCCGCCAGACAACGGACCAGTATCTCAGCGCCCGTGATGGGAACTGCCGAATCGTGACTCATTACGTTTCCTTTCAAGACCCATAGGGAGATTGATCGGATGCTCGTTCCTGACGAGATACGTGTCACGCAACAGTGCTCATGCTTCCCTTCTTCCTGCGGTCACGTCGATCTTTCAGCCACCCGTAGATGACTTACGAACCGGCGCTGGGCGCAAACTCGTTCAGCGTGAGTTTCTGTGTGCGGAATGCGTGTCTCTCGCGCTTTTGGCGCGGGTTGGAGCAAACTGCCTACATGTGAAAGCGCGTCATGCGGGAGCGGCCTTGTGTGCCGGTCCTGCCTGACCGTGGGCTTCGGGGTTGCAAAGCGTTAGTTACATTACTGCGTTGCACCATTCTGGTCAAGTTAAAAAAGGATTTTATTTTTCGAAATGTTTATGTGGACGCGCGCGTGAAACGTTGCCGTGCTGACGTCAACCCTCCCGCACCCGGCAATACAAGCGAGCCCGGCATGACCAGTTGCTGACTTGTCTTGAAAAGACGCCACGCAATGAGTTTATGCGATGCACATTGCGTCGATCATTCCTTTGCTGGCGATCTATCGTGTGCCCCGACGCAATCGGAATCGAGCAGAAGTAGCACTCGTTTGTCATGCCAGCATTACAGCTTTTATGTGAAGCCAAAGATGACAGATCCATTGCGTCGCTTGAAAGATCCCACAATCAATGAGGACGGTAGCCTCAGTGTGCGCACGGTCCTGACACCGACCAGTTTCAAAACCCGCGGCCTGGTGTACAAAGGTTCGAACAAGGTTGTTCCAGTCATATTTATTCCAGGAACGATGGGAACGAATCTGCGTGTCAGGCGCGATGTGAAGCTGCCGCCGGCTTACCCGCTCAAGCCGGGAGAGCCGGCCTGGCGGCCGCCGAACAATGATGCGGCTGCTTTGCTGTATGCGAGCGACTGGAAGAAGCGAAGCCCGAGAGTGCGCCAGCTCATCCTGCATCCAGACCAACTGGAAGTCGACGACACGGGCGACCTGGACATCCCGCACTGCCATCTCGAGCAGAGCGTCATGCGCGAGCGCGGCTGGGGCGAGATCTTCAACGGTTCGTACGGCAACCTGCTGTTCGAACTGCAGAGTCACCTTGAAATGACCTTCCGCTTCGACGCGCTCAACCAGCGGCACATCCGGACCCGCTGGAAGGAAGTCATGCAGGCCATGCAGAGCGAGCCGCTGCGCCGCTGGGGCGTGCGCTCGGTAGCGCCATTGACGGAAAGCGAACTCGAAAAATATGCCGGGTACCAGTACCCGATCTACGCCTGCGGCTACAACTGGCTGCAGTCGTGCGGGGAATCGGCCAGGCGTCTCGAGCGGCGGATCGACGAGATCATCACGTGGTGGCGGACCCGCAAGCATGCATGCGAGAAGGTGATCCTCGTTACCCACTCGATGGGCGGCCTGGTCGGACGTGCCTGCGCCAAGCGCATTCCGGACAAGATCCTGGGTGTGATCCACGGCGTCATGCCGGCCCTGGGTGCGCCCCTGGTCTACCGCCGCCTGGCATGCGGCACGGAGTGCGACAACCCGGCGAACGATGGAATCGACAACTACAAGGCCGGCAAATTCGCCGACATCGCCGGCAGGCGGCCCGAGGATACGACGCCTGTGTTGTCGGTTGCGCCGGGTGCGCTGGAACTGTTGCCCAACAAACTTTACCCACGGCCCTGGCTGCACGTGCGGGTGGCCCGGCATCCTGCCCCCGGCGCGCGGCGAGAGAACCCCACTGATTGCCTGAGCCTGCCGAACGAATCGCAGCCGAATCCTTACGATCTCTACCGCGACACGACATCATGGTACAGGCTGATCAATCCTGCCCTGGCCAACCCTGCCGATCTGTACCAGGACTTGTCTGGCGGTGTTGGAAAAAGAGTCAGTGACGCCATCGACACCGCAGAAAAATTTCACGACTGGCTCGCGGATTACTACCATCCCACAAGCTTTGCCTTTTACGGCGCCGACAAGGCACATCCTGCATATGGCCGGATCCGCTGGGTGGCCCATGAGCCGTCCAACGGGTCGCATGGACCAGTGACGGTGTCGAATATTCGGACAGCAAATTATCTGGCCCATGCGCCGGACGGTGCCCGGACCGTACAGGTCGAAGGCAAACGCCCCCTCACCTTCTCGGTCGAGCGACAGGAATCGGCCGGCGACGACACGGTAGCGCAACAGTCTGGCGCAGGCCCGGACGGCAAGGTCCGCCAGTTGTTCGCCACCCAGGGCTACCGCCACCAGGAAAGCTACAAGAATCACGACGCCGTCCTGTTGACCTGCTATTGCATCGCCAAAGTCGTCCAGGAACTCGGAAAGAATGGATAAAGCGGACAACAAGACGCATCCATTGATCGGTGTCCTGGCGGCACTCTACGGGATTTATCTTCTTTACGGCATAGGGAATGCAATGATGGACCGCTATTCTGTGGCAAAACTGACGCAACAGATGAAGACAGCCTGCGTCGGCAGGTTCCTGATCGATCTGCCGCAGTCCATGGATTTTTCCTACAGTCGCGCATACATAAAAGGATTCTGGGTAAGCGCCCAGGTGGAAACCCGGCAGCAGTTTGAAGCGCGGGTCCTGGCAAGACAAAAAGAAATCGAAGCCGAGCCAAATGCGCTTGGCCAGAAGAATCTGGAGGCCGCAGAGGATTATCAAAACAATGGCTTTACCGGGAAGCTCTTCCGTTTTGGGCGAGATTTGACGAAAGGCGAAGAAAACGGCAAACCGGCGGACTGGATCAACGTAAAACTGGAAGGCTACGTTCACGCCAAGGGAACGAGCTTTGACTTCATCGCCGATGGTTACGACCCCAGCAAGATCGGTAAGCTCCCAATTCTTCTCGACAAGCTCCGCTTGGTTCCGGCGAATGAGATACCCATTGCCGCCGGATTCTGCCTTGGTCCCGGCATGTTGCTGGACCCTTTACCGGCTGACTACACCGAAGGCGTGGCGATGTTTGCCGGCTTCAAGGATCATCCGGATCTGGCCCTGGCCTTGAATACCCGCGCAGGAACACAACCGGACAAGGAGGGACGCCTCGAGCGCGATTCCGCTGTCGATGCGGAAATGCCCTTGTGGCAGAAGCCGCTCATGAACAAATTAAGAAAGGGCAAGCGAAACATCAACGGGATCGAAGGCGATGAGGTGGCAGAAAAATGGACTGAACTGAATTTTGTAAATACCTTCGGTTTCAACTGGGAAGTGAACGGCACAAGCGACAACGTCTTCGTCCCCTTCATGCACCTGGAAATGTCGACCGGCCATCCCGTCAATGCTGGCGCGCGTCCGGTCAACAGCTTCCTGGGCGAAGAAGCGCTGACTCAGTTATGGGACAAGATTTCGTCCAGCGTCCGGGTGCGTCCCACCAGCGCCGCGCCGGCGACCAAAGGCACGCCCCTGGCAAGCGGGCCAGGCAAGGCCCCATGATCGTGGCGCCCCTTGCAGGCTCTCACATGTAGCTGCTTCTCGTGCCGTCTCCCTAGGCGATCCCGTTCATGCCGAACGCGCGGCATCCCGGCCGCTCGCGCAGGCGCGCCGCATACGCCGCGATGGCGGGATAATCGGGGCGCGCCATCGGCGTCATCAGCCAGCGGTTGGTGGACAGTCCCAGCACCACGTCGGCCAGCGTGAAATCCGGGCCGGCGGCAAAGGCGCCGGTCTTGTCGAGCTGGCGTTCGAGGATGCCCATGTGCCGGTTCCATTGCGCGATGCCGGCCTCGACCTGGGCCGTATCGGCATGGGCCGGGCTGTTGCGCACCAGGGCCATGAAAGCATAGCGCCAGGCGTTGTTGAGATCGGTCGCCTGCCAGTCCATCCACTGCTCGACCCTGGCCCGCGCCGCCGGTTCCGCCGGCAGCAGCGCCCCGTTCCTGCCGTAGTGACCGGCCAGGTAGCGGCAGATCGTGTTCGATTCCCACAGGACCAGGTCTGCATCGACGATCACCGGCACCATGGCATTCGGGTTCATGGCGAGGAATTCCGCCTGCTGGGTGGACTGGAAACCGCTGCCCCAGTCTTCGCGGACGAATGGCAGATCCAGTTCGGCACAGGTCCACAAGACCTTGCGAACATTGATCGAGCTTGCCTTACCCAGGACGCGCAGTGTGTTCATTCTTCTATTTTACAGTGCGCTCAGCCGTATTTTTTGCTAGCATTCGAAGGTTTTCCGACCCTTCATCGCATGGCCACTGACAAAGAACTAAACGACTTCCTCGAGAGTGTCGAGCGGCGCGCCTTCAAGCAGGCTGCGTACGCGGTCCGCAAGGACGAGGCAGCGCTGGACATCGTTCAGGACGCCATGATCAAGCTGGCCGAGAAATACGGCGACAAGCCGCTGGCCGAACTGCCGATGCTGTTCCAGCGCATCCTGCAGAACACCATCCTCGATTATTTCCGCCGCGAGAAGGTCCGCAACACCTGGATCAGTCTCTTCGGAAGCCTCGGGCGGCGGGACGAGGACGATGAAGACTTTGATATACTCGCCTCTTACGAGGCCGAGGAAGGGACCGCCGCCGCCGAGTCGAGCGCGGACCAGGTCGAACGCGCGGAAACCCTGCGCCTGATCGACGAAGAGATACAAAAGCTCCCGGCGCGTCAACGGGAAGCCTTCCTCATGCGTTACTGGCAGGACATGGACGTGGCCGAAACGGCCGAAGCGATGGGGTGCTCCGAGGGCAGTGTCAAAACACATTGTTCTCGCGCTACGCACGCCCTGCAGAAAGCCCTGGGGGCCAAGGGAATTAAACTATGAACACCGACGACATCAACCTGGCGTACAAAATCCGCCACGCGCTGAACGAAAACCTCGATAACCTGCCGGCCTCGACCACCGATCGGCTGGCGGCTGCACGCGCCCTTGCCCTGTCGCGCAAGAAGGCCGACGCGCAGGCGCCGGTTCGCGTCCAGGAGAAGCGTCCGCTGTTCGATGTCCGCTCGCTGTTCTCGATGCAATGGGTGGCGCGCGCCGCCGTGGTCGCCCCGCTGCTGGCGATGGTGGCCGGCATGGTCGGCGTCTACCACGTCGAGCGCGAGCAGCGCGTGGCCGAGCTGGCCGACCTGGACGCCGCCGTGCTGTCCGACGACCTGCCGCTCACCGCCTACACCGACCACGGCTTCAACGCCTACCTGGCCCAGCAACAGCAGCAAGCGCCGCAACGCGCACAGTAAGGCCCAGCTTTGATGACGGCAAACAAGGGTAAAGTCGCTGCCGCCGGCGCCGCCGCCGCATTCGCCGCCATCGTGCTGCTGTTCAGCCAGCAGCACGAGCGGTTCGGCACGGCGGACGCGGGCAACGCGACGCCTGCGACCGGCGCCACCGCCCATCCCGCCAAGCCCGAGACGGTCAACACCCACAAGACCGGCGACAAGCCGCTGTGGCGTTCGCTGACCCCGGCCCAGCAGGTGGCATTGCAACCGCTTCAGGGCGAATGGGACCAAATGGACAGCGTGCGCAAGCAGAAATGGCTGCAGCTGGCCAACCGCTTTTCCAGCATGAAACCGGAAGAGCAGCAGCGCGTCCATGATCGCATGCGCGAATGGGCCAAGCTCACGCCTGCCCAGCGCGAACTGGCGCGCGAAACCTATGCGCGTGCGCGCAAGATCGCGCCCGAACAGAAGACCGCGAGCTGGGAAAGCTACCAGCAACTGCCCGAAGACCAGAAGAAGAAACTGGCCGCCTCGGCCGCCGGTCGCAAGTCGACCTCGGTGGTGCCGAGCCAGACCAGCGGCAAGGCCGTGGCGCCGCTCGGCCAGGGCGCGACCTCCTGCCCTGCCGGCACCGTCAAGAACGCCGTCTCCGCGACCCCGCCCTGCGTGGCGGTGCCGGCGACGCCGCCGCAGCCGGTGCCCGCACCGGTGACGCCGCAACCGGCCCAGCCCGCCCAGCCGGCCAATCCGCCCCAGCAGGAAAAGCCGGTGCCGGCCAACTGGGGCATTACTCCGAACAACGCCTGAGTCCAGCTTCGAGCCCGATCCGATGAGCGACACCGCCAGCAGCACCCCGACCGTCAAGCGCCGCCTGATCGTCATGGTCTACGAGACCTTCCTCCTGCTGGCCGTCGAGATGCTGGCCGTCGCCCTCTACCTGCTCGTCACGCGCAACAGCCACGCGCCGCTGGCCCAGCACGGCCTCAAGCTCTTCCTGTTCCTGGTGACCGGCGCCTACTTCGTCTGGTGCTGGACCGACAGCGGCCATACGCTGGCGATGAAGACCTGGCGCCTGCGCCTCACCAGCGCCGGCCATGCCCGCGTGCCGCTGCGTACCGCCGTGCTGCGCTACCTGCTGGCCTGGGGCTGGTTCCTGCCGGCGCTGGTGGTCTGCGCCGCCTTCGGCCTGCACAGCAAGACCGACATCTCGGCCGCGCTCGCCGTCGGCGTCGTCGCCTGGGCCCTCACGGCTTTCCTCGACAAGGATCGCCAGTTCCTGCACGACCGCCTGGCCGGCACCCGCCTGGTGCAGCTGCCGAAGGCGAACGCCAAGCCGGCCGCCGATGCGGCCCAGGCCGCGGGCGCTTAAAACTTCTCGCTGTCTTTCAAATAGCGCCACTGCCCCAGCGGGAGGCTGCTGAGCGCCACGCGGCCGATGCGCAGGCGGCGCAATGCCGTTACCTGCAGGCCCACTGCCCCGCACAGGGCCTCGATCTGGCCCGGCACGATGCCCTTGCCGGCGAAGCGCAGCCGCGCCTCGCTCTGCCAGCTGGCCTTGATCGGCGCGTTCGGGCGGCCGCCCCTGTTCAGGCGCGCCAGGCCGTCCTCGGCGATGGCGCCGCTGACCTCGGCCACGTATTCCTGTTCGATGCGGTCGCCGTCTTCGCCCAGCTTGCGCAGCACGCGCCAATCCTGGCTGAACACGACCAGGCCGCTGGCCATGGCTTCCAGCGGCATCGCCGGGGTCAGCTTGGTGAGGTGGCGCTTGAGCACGCGCTGGCCCTTCCCGGCGTCGAACACGGTGTCCAGCTGCAGGGAATCCAGCGCCGCCTTGCCGTGCAGGCCGGCCGGCTTGTGCAGCAGGATGGTGACCGGCGGCGGCTCGACCGGCGTCGCGCCCGGCAGCAGGTCGACCTGCTGGGCGGGCGTGACGCGGGTGGCCGGGTCGTCGACCGTTTCACCGTCGACGCTGACCCAGCCGCCGGCGATGTAGCGCTCGGCCTCCCCGCGCGAGCAGGCAAGGATTTCGGCCACGCGCTTGGCGAGGCGGATGCCTTCTTCTTCGCTCATCGGAAGAAGTCCTTGAAGGCGGCGATGGTCTTTTGCACGTCTTCCTTGCTGATGTCCAGGTGGGTCACCAGGCGGGTGTGGGCGCCGATCGAGGCGCGGATGCCGTTACGCGCGAGGTGCTCGCGCAGCCCGGCCACGGCGGCTTCCGGAATCTCGACGTAGAAGATATTGGTCTGCGGCGCGGTGACGCGCAGTTGCTCGATCCCGGCCAGGCCGCTCGAGAGGTCGGCGGCATTCTGGTGGTCGTCCGCCAGGCGCTCGACGTTGTGCTCGAGCGCGTACTGGGCCGCGGCGGCGATCACGCCGGCCTGGCGCATGCCGCCGCCCAGCATCTTGCGCCAGCGCTTGCCCTGCTCGATGAAGGCCTTTGGGCCCAGCAGCACCGAGCCGACCGGCGCGCCCAGGCCCTTCGACAGGCAGACCGAGACGGTGTCGAAGCCTTCCACGGCGGCGCGCAGGCTGATGCCGTTCTTGACGGCGGCATTGCAGACGCGGGCGCCGTCCAGGTGGGTGGCGAGGCCCTTGTCGTGGGCCAGCCTGGTTGCGGCGAGCACGTAATCCTGGGGCAGCACGCGGCCGCCGATGGTGTTCTCCAGCGCCAGCAGGCGCGTGCGCGCGAAGTGCAGGTCGTCCGGCTTGATGTAGGCCGCGATGTCGGCCAAGGCGATCGAGCCGTCCGGCTGGTTGGCGATCGGCTGCGGCTGGATACTGCCCAGCACCGCGGCGCCGCCGCCTTCGTACTTGTAGGTGTGCGCCTCCTGGCCGACCAGGTATTCGTCGCCGCGGCCGCAGTGGGTCATCAGCGCGATCAGGTTGGTCTGGGTGCCCGAGGCTGCGAACAGGCCGGCCTCGTAGCCGAACAGCTCGGCCGCGAAGTCCTGCAGGCGGTTGACGGTCGGATCGTCGGCGTACACGTCGTCGCCGACCGGGGCGGCGGCCATGGCGGCGCGCATGCTTGCTCCCGGTTGGGTGACGGTGTCGCTGCGCAGGTCGATCCAGTGTTCGTGTCGGTCGCTCATGAGTCTCTGGCTATCAGTCGTTGGTGGAGACGGCGGGTTCGCCGGAATAGAAGCGCTGGGCCATCTCTTCCAGGCCCACTTCGGCCAGCACCTGCTGCAGGCGCTCGGCGGGCCGCTTGCGCGGCAGGTTTTTATACGTGGCGACGATCAGCTCGTTCTTCATCGAGTGCTCCCAGCCCACCAGCTCCGTCACCGTCACCTGGTAGCCGTGCGCCTCCAGCTGCAGGCAGCGCAGCACGTTGGTGATCTGGCTGCCGAATTCGCGGGTGTGGATCGGGTGGCGCCAGATCTCGGTCAGCGCGCTGCGGCCCAGGTCCTTGCCCTTGTTCTTGCGCAGCACGGACGCCACTTCGGCCTGGCAGCAGGGCACCAGCACGATGTGCCTGGCCTTCTTCTTCAACGCGAAGTCGATCGCGTCGTCGGTCGCCGTATTACAGGCGTGCAGCGCGGTGACCACGTCGATGGTCGCCGGCAGCTTGCTCGATTCGGTCGACTCGGCCACCGACAGGTTCAGGAAGGACATGCCCTCGAAGCCCAGGCGCGTCGCCAGCTCGGTGGATTTCTGCACCAGCTCCTCGCGGGTCTCGATGCCGTAGATGTGGCCGCCCTCTCCCGCCGCCTTGCCCTTGAACAGCAGGTCGTACAGGATGAAGCCGAGGTAAGACTTGCCGGCGCCGTGGTCGACCAGGCTCACGCCGTGCTTGCTCTCGCCCTGCGCAGCGGCGCCCTGCTTTTCCAGCACGTCGTCGACCAGCGGCTCGATGAACTGGACCAGGTGGTAGACCTGCTTGAGCTTGCGGCGGCTGTCCTGATTCAGCTTGCCGTCGCGGGTAAGGATGTGCAGCTCCTTGAGCAGTTCGATCGACTGCCCGGGCTTGACCTCGGGAAGGAGTTCATACACGGTCGGCGCCGGTTTCTTGGCTGCGCCGTCTTTTTTACTTTGCTTCATCTATCCAGGCCGTTTGTATGGCTTCCAGCACGCGTTCGCCGCCGCGCGCGTGGTCGTCGTCGAAGCCTTCCAGCCCGACGATCCAGTTGTGCAGGTCCACGAAGCGCACCGAGCTCGGGTCGACATCCGGGTACTTCTCGTACAAGGCCTCGGCGATGGCGGTGACGTCGGTCCACTTCATGGCAATCTCCAGTTCAGGCGATCAGTGATTCTCGGCGGCGTGGTTGATCGTGTATTTCGGGATCTCGACCACCAGGTCCTCATCGGCGATGATGGCCTGGCAGGACAGGCGCGAATTCGGCTCCAGGCCCCAGGCCTTGTCCAGCATGTCCTCTTCCTTTTCTTCCTGCTCGTTCAGCGAGTCGAAACCTTCGCGCACGATCACGTGGCAGGTGGTGCAGGCGCACACGCGGTCGCAGGCGTGCTCGATCTCGATGTCGTTTTCCAGCAGCGTGTCGCAGATCGACTTGCCGCTCTGGCCGTCGAGCACGGCGCCTTCGGGGCAGAAGACGGGATGGGGGAGGATGACGATTTGTGGCACTTCTTTTACCTCGTTTGTTTTATTGCTTAACGTGGGCACGGGGTGCCCACGCTCCATCAGACCTGATCCAGCGTTTTACCAGCCAGCACCTTGCGCACGCTCTTGTCCATGCGTCGTGCAGCGAATTCCTCGGTGCCGTGAGCCAGCGCCTGCACCGCCTCGTGCAGCTTGTTCTGGCGCTCGTCGACGCCGAGCGCCTCGTCGGCCGAGCGGGCCAGCGCGTCGCGCACGCCCTGCTCCAGGCTGGCGACCGCGGCGCGTTCGTCGTCGTCCAGCAGGTCGGCATCGGCTTCCAGCGCCGACTGGGTGGCCAGCAGGATGCGCTCGGCCTCGACCTGTTCTTCGCGCAGCGCGCGCGCCACCATGTCGACTTGCGCCGAGTTGTACGAATCCTGCAGCATGCGCGCGACTTCGTCATCGCCCAGGCCGTAGGACGGCTTGACGGTGATGTGCGCCTCGACGCCTGAGCGGGTCTCGCGCGCCGACACCGACAGCAGGCCATCGGCATCGACCTGGTAGGTCACGCGGATGCGCGCCGCGCCGGCCGCCATCGGCGGAATGCCGCGCAGCTCGAAGCGCGCCAGCGAACGGCAGTCGGACACCAGCTCGCGCTCGCCCTGCACCACGTGCACGGCGAGGGCCGTCTGGCCATCCTTGAAGGTCGTGAACTCCTGCGCGCGGGCACAGGGAATCGTCGAGTTGCGCGGGATGATCTTCTCGACCAGGCCGCCCATGGTCTCGATACCCAGCGACAGCGGGATCACGTCCAGCAGCAGCCAGTCGTCGCCCGCCGCGCGGTTACCGGCCAGCAGGTTCGCCTGGATCGCGGCGCCCAGCGCCACCACCTTGTCCGGGTCGATGTTTGCGTGCGGGATGGTCTTGAAGAAGTCGCCCACCGCGCGCCGCACATGCGGCATGCGGGTCGCGCCGCCCACCATCACCACGCCGTCGACGTCTTCGACGCTGACGTTCGCATCGCGCATGGCCTTGCGCACCGCGTTCATGGTCTTGGCGATCAGCGGCTGGGTGATCTCGGCGAAGGTCTTCGCGCTCACCAATACCTGCACGATCTCGCCCGACTTCAGGATCGCCTCGACAGTCGTCTCTTCGTTGGTCGACAGCAGTTCCTTGGCCTGGCGCGCCTTGACCATCAGGGTCGCGGTGTCTTCGTCCGACAGCGGCGCGAGGCCGGCCTGCTGGGTGATGTGGCAGAACAGGCGCTGGTCGAAGTCGTCGCCGCCCAGGGCCGAATCGCCGCCGGTCGACAGCACTTCGAACACGCCTTTCGAGAGCTTGAGGATCGAGATGTCGAAGGTGCCGCCGCCCAGGTCGTAGACCGCGAACACGCCTTCCTTGCCGTGGTCCAGGCCATAGGCGATGGCGGCCGCGGTCGGCTCGGACAGCAGGCGCAGCACGTTCAGGCCGGCCAACTGGGCCGCATCCTTGGTTGCCTGGCGCTGGGCGTCGTCGAAATAGGCCGGCACGGTGATCACGGCGCCGACCAGTTCGTCGCCGAGGGCGTCTTCGGCGGTCTGGCGCAGGGTCGCCAGGATCTGCGCCGAGACTTCCACCGGGCTTTTCACGCCGGCCACGGTCTTGATCTTGACCATGCCGTGACCGCTCTCGCGGTCACCATCGACGAAGTCGTACGGCAGGTTCTCGACGTGCGCGATGTCCTTCAGGCCGCGGCCCATGAAGCGCTTCACGGAGACGATGGTGTTCTTCGGATCGGTGGTGCGGGCCGCCATCGCTTTGTAGCCGATGTTGGCGTGGCCGTTCGGCAGGTAGCGCACGATCGATGGCAGCAGCGCGCGGCCGTCTTCGTCGCTCAGCACTTCGGGAATGCTGGAGCGGACGGTGGCGACGAGGGAGTTGGTGGTGCCCAGATCGATGCCCACCGCCAGCCGGTGCTGGTGCGGTGCGGTCGACATGCCGGGTTCGGAAATCTGCAGTAGTGCCATGGTCGTGTTACCTGTTTGTTTTTATGTACCGCGCTGCGCTGGCCTGCCGGGCCACTTGGTGGGCACGGTGTGCCCACCCTACGACCCGCGACGTTTGCGGTAGGGTGGGCACACCGTGCCCACGTTATGATTCGAGCGCCTCGAAGGCATAATGCAATTCGTCGGCGAATTTATCGAGGAACATCAGCGCGCGCACGCCCTGCGCGGCCTGGGCGTAGTCGCCGGCGTCGAGCAGCTTGCCGACCTGGGCCAGCCGGCTCTTCTTCTCGCTGCGTACCTGGGCATCCAGCTCGTCCAGCGCCTCGGCATCCTTGCTTGCTCTCGCATCGCCGAGGGCCTCGCGCAATTCCATCTGCTGCATCAGGAAGTCCATCGGCATCGCCGTGTTGGACTCGGTCTGCAGGTCGACGCCGTTCAGCTCGCACAGGTAGCGCGCGCGCAGCATCGGCTTGCGCAGGGTCTGGTAAGCCTCGTTGGCGCGGGTCGCCCACTGCATCGCGACGCGCTTCTCGGCATCGCTGGCGTTGACGAAGCGGTCCGGGTGGACGCGGCCCTGGACTTCGCGGTAGGCCGCATCCAGGGCGTCCATGTCGACGTCGAACCTGGCCGGGAGTTGGAACAGCTCGAAGTGGTTCTGCATCGCGGGTCTGCTTGCCTCAGATGCGGAAGGATTCGCCGCAGCCGCAGTTGTCCTTGACGTTCGGGTTATTGAAGCGGAAGCCTTCGTTCAGGCCTTCGCGCGCGAAGTCCAGTTCGGTGCCGTCGATGTAGGGCAGGCTCTTCGGATCGACGAAGACCTTCACGCCATGCGATTCGAAGATGTTGTCTTCATTCGCCGGCTCGTCGACGTACTCCAGCTTGTAGGCCAGGCCGGAGCAGCCGGTCGTGCGCACACCGAAACGCAAGCCGACGCCCTTGCCCCGGCGTTCGAGGTAACGGGTGATGTGCTTCGCGGCTTTTTCGGTCAGGGTGATTGCCATATCGAGTTTCTCCAGCTTGATTCGTTGCTACGGTTTGCTGCACGTAGGGTAGGCTCGACGAGCCCACGCACGACGTTCGCGCGTTATCGGCGTCACACGTGGACACGATGTGCCCACCCTACGAATTACGCCGCTTTTTCTTCGGCTGCGTGCTTGTGCTTATAATCGGCCACGGCGGCCTTGATCGCATCCTCCGCCAGGATCGAGCAATGGATCTTCACCGGCGGCAGCGCCAGTTCTTCGGCGATCTGGGTGTTCTTGATGGCCAGCGCTTCGTCCAGCGACTTGCCCTTCACCCATTCGGTCACCAGCGAGCTCGAAGCGATCGCCGAACCGCAGCCGTAGGTCTTGAACTTCGCGTCTTCGATCACGCCGGCTTCGTTGACCTTGATCTGCAGCTTCATCACGTCGCCGCAGGCCGGGGCCCCGACCATGCCGGTGCCGACGTCGTCGGAGTTCTTGTCGAACGAGCCGACGTTGCGCGGGTTTTCGTAGTGGTCCAGAACTTTGTCCGAGTATGCCATGTCAGTGCTCCTTGAATTCGTATGCGTAAATTAGTGGGCGGCCCACTGGATCGTGTTCAGGTCGATGCCATCCTTGTGCATCTCCCACAGCGGCGACAGTTCGCGCAGCTTGCCGACTTTTTCCTTCAGCAGCTTGACGGCGAAGTCGATGTCTTCCTCGGTCGTGAAGCGGCCGATGGTGAAGCGGATCGAGCTGTGTGCCAGTTCGTCGCTGCGGCCCAGTGCGCGCAGCACGTAGGACGGTTCCAGCGAAGCCGAGGTGCAGGCCGAGCCCGACGACACCGCCAGGTCCTTGACCGCCATGATCAGCGATTCGCCTTCGACGAAGTTGAAGGACACGTTCAGGTTGTGCGGCACGCGGTGTTCCATGTCGCCGTTGATGTAGACCTCTTCGATCTCCATCAGGCCCTTGGCCAGGCGGTCGCGCAGCGCCTTGATGCGTGCGAGTTCGCTGTCCATCTCTTCCTTGGCGATGCGGAAGGCTTCGCCCATGCCGACGATCTGGTGCGGCGCCAGGGTGCCCGAACGCAGGCCGCGCTCGTGGCCGCCGCCGTGCATCTGCGCTTCCAGGCGCACGCGCGGCTTGCGGCGCACGTACAGGGCGCCGATGCCTTTCGGACCGTAGGTCTTGTGCGCGGAAAAGCTCATCAGGTCGACCTTCAGCTCTTCCAGGTTGATCTCGACCTTGCCGGTGGCTTGCGCGGCGTCGCTGTGGAAGATGATGCCCTTCTTGCGGCACAGTTCACCGATTTCCTTGATCGGCTGGATCACGCCGATCTCGTTATTCACCAGCATGACGGAAACGATGATGGTGTCCGGACGGATCGCGGCTTCCAGTTGCTCGATCGAGACCAGGCCGTTGTCCTGCGGCTCCAGGTAGGTCGCCTCGAAACCGACGCGCTCCAGTTCGCGCACGGTGTCCAGCACGGCCTTGTGTTCGGTCTTGACGGTGATGATGTGCTTGCCCTTGCTCTTGTAGAACTGGGCGGCGCCCTTCAGGGCCAGGTTGTTCGATTCGGTCGCGCCCGAGGTCCAGATGATCTCGCGCGGATCGGCGCCGACCAGGGCGGCGACATCGGCGCGCGCTTTCTCGACGGCCGCTTCGGCGCTCCAGCCGTAGGCGTGGCTGCGCGAGGCCGGATTACCGAACTGCTCGCGCAGGAACGGGATCATGGCGTCGGCGACGCGCGGATCGATCGGCGTGGTCGCCGAATAGTCCATGTAGATCGGGAAATGCGGTGCAGTCTGGAAGCTCTGCTCGATTTTTTTGTCCAGGGGCGCGTTCATCAGTTCACTCCAATATGCTTTGCTTCGGTATTGTCCGGCGACGCGTGGCGGTGCATTACCACCACGTTCTGTTCCTTCGATTCTTTTTGTTTCTGCTGCTCGACCAGGTCATGCAGGGTGACCGAATCGAGGTAGTCGACCATCTTCGCGTTCAGCGTGGCCCAGAGTTCATGGGTCATGCAGCGCGTGCCGCTGGCGGCATCGGCGCCGTGGCAGTTTTCTTTGCCGCCGCACTGGGTCGCATCGAGCGGCTCGTCGACGGCGATGATGATGTCGGCCACGGTCACCTTGTCGGCGCTGCGCGCCAGGCTGTAGCCGCCGCCCGGGCCGCGCACCGACTCGACGATCTCGTGCCGGCGCAGCTTGCCGAACAGCTGCTCCAGATAGGACAGCGAAATGGCCTGGCGCTGGCTGATGCCCGACAGCGTGACGGGACCATTACCCTGGCGCAGGGCAAGATCGATCATCGCGGTAACAGCAAAACGGCCTTTGGTGGTCAGACGCATCACAACCCCGGGTTGGTATCCAAACAGTGTTAAAATCTTGCTTCTCTTCAACGCCTCAAGTTCGCTTCCCGCGTTAGCAAGAACAAAAACCTGATTAGTTGATTGATTTAGTCAAGTATAGCGCATTCGGCAGGCTTTGTCTTGGCACCCCCAAAACCGCCCCACCCCCAAAAATTCGGGGTCAGAGCACTTTTTCTGACAAAGGCTCTCAGGCAATCCCGCCTCGTGCTCCAGGCACTTCCCACCTGATACCGGCGCAAGCGCGCAACAGCAGTTCGACGGAACAATTGTTCGAAAAAGTGCTCTGACCCCGAATTAGGGGTGCAGCAGCTGCATCGGGCCGAACAGCTTGTGCATGCCTTGGTGGCCGATGAAGCTCAGGTTGTAGGGGTGCTCGGCGTGGATCTGGGGGAAGCCTTCGGTTTCCGGTACTTTCTTCAGTTGCTCGGCGATCTTGCCCCACAGGACCAGGGTCGGCTTCGACTCGCACTGCCCCAGTGCGGCGAAGACGGCGCGCTGGAACGGTAGCCAGGCGCGGGCGTCAGCCACCGGGGCGACGTGCTTGCGGAAGACCAGCGAGGCGTTCAGCAGCAGGAAGCCCTGCGCGACCAGCTTGTCCTGCAGCTGCGGCAGCGTCTGGATGAATGCCCCTTCGCGGGCCGCCCTGGCGATCGGCGCCAGGGCCGCGCCGCCGGTGTCGTCGATGTTCAGCCGGCCGTCGGCCACCAGCAGCATCTTCATGAAGTTGCGCAGCGAGGTCGCGCGGTTGACCGGCTTCGACAGGCCGGTATCGGACCACAGCTCGCCCACCGCCCCGTCCATGAAACACACGCCGGTCGCGCTTTCCGGGCGCGGATACGGCCCCTCCCCCACCAGCACGTAGCGCACCTGCGCCAGCGGCAGGGAAAACGCCGCGAACAGCCGGCCGCCGTTCGGCAGGTAGTCGTCGCCGGCGAGCGCCGGCAGGTAGGCCGGATCGGCTTCCATCATGGCGCGCAGGCCGGCTTCCAGGTGCGGCCGCCACGACGGGTCGGCAAGGTCGAGGGCAGCGAGGATGGGTGCGGGGATGGGTGCGGGGACGGCGGTATGCGGCATGGCTGGCCTGGCAAGCTGAAAAGGGCTCAGATTGTAGCTTTTTTTTACCGGCTGTTCCGCGCGTCAAAGTGGCGTCCGGGTTTCGCAAATCGGTGCATCATCGGCAGCATTTCGCAACCCGAGGAGAACTCCATGCAAACGATCCAGGATGTGATGACCCGCGACGTGCAAAGCATCTCGCCGCAGGAAACGATACAGCGCGCCGCCCAGATGATGGATGAGCTGAACGTCGGCTCGATCCCGGTGCTCGACGGCCAGAAGCTGGTCGGCATGATCACCGACCGCGACATCACCGTGCGCGCCACCGCCGCCGGCCAGGCGCCGGGCAGCACCCGCGTCGGCGACGTGATGAGCACCGACGTGCGCACCTGCTCGCCGGACCAGACCGTCGACGAAGTGCTGGGCCAGATGGGCGACGTGCAGATCCGCCGCGTGCCGGTGGTCGACCAGGCCTCGCACGAGGTGATCGGGATCGTGTCGTTGGGGGATATGGCGACCAAGCACTCGGCCGGCATCGATCACGCCCTGGAAGAGGTGTCGAGGCCGTCGGCGCCGGACCGCTCGAGAGCCGGATCGCAGACCCGGCACTGAGCCGTCGATCGCCGGCCGGTGCGGGATTACTCCGCGTCCGGCTGGTTCGAAGGATGCGCCGCCACGAAGGCGGGAATCTCCGCGCACAGCGCATTGATGCGCGAGATGTTCGGATAGATCGAGACATCGATGCCGTTGCGCTGCGCATTGAAGACCTGCGGCACCAGGAAGCAGTCGGCGATGGTCGGCTTGTGGCCATGGCATAGCGGGCCGGCGCTGGGGTCGCGCGCCAGGTGTTTTTCGAGCACCTCGAGGCCGCTCACCAGCCAGTGGCGGTACCACTCGTTCTTCTGCTCTTCGGACAAGCCGAGATCGTGCTTCAGGTAGCGCAGCACGCGCAGGTTGTTCACGGGATGGATGTCGCAGGCGATGATCTGGGCCAGTTCGCGCACCCGGGCCCGCTCGGTGGCGTCCTTCGGCATGATCGGCATCTTCGGATGGGCGTCTTCGAGGTACTCGAGGATGGCCATCGATTGCGTCAGCGTGATGTAGTCGTCCTGGAACGCCGGCACCAGGCCGCTCGGATTGATGGCGCGGTACTGCTCCTGCAGCTGTTCGCCGCCGCCGCGCAGCAGATGCACCGGGATAGCATCGTACTGCAGCCCCTTCAGATTCAGCGCGATACGCACCCTGTAGGCGGCCGAGCTGCGAAAATAGGTATAGAGCTTCATTCCTTCCTCCCGTGATAGTGGGCGACCTCCTGGTCGATCGCCCCGAAAATGCTCGCGCCGGCCGCATCCTGCATCTCGATGCGGACCGTGTCGCCAAAGCGCAGGAACGACGTCTGCGGCGCGCCCTGTTCGATCGTTTCATACATGCGCAGCTCGGCCAGGCAGCAGTAGCCGACACCGCCGTTGGCGATGCTCGAGCCGTGCAGGCCGCCCTGCTTGTTCGACACCGTGCCGGAGCCGATGATGCTGCCGGCCGCCAGCTCGCGCGTCTTCGCGGCATGCGCGACCAGCTGGGCAAAGCTGAAGGTCATGTCCTCGCCCGCGTTCGGGCGGCCGAAGGGCTGGCCGTTCAGGGTCACCAGCAGCGGCAGGCACAGTTTGCTGTCGCGCCAGGCCTCGCCCAGCTCGTCCGGCGTCACGGCCACCGGCGAAAAGGCGCTGGCCGGCTTCGACTGGAAGAAGCCGAAGCCCTTTTCCAGCTCCTTCGGGATCAGGTTGCGCAGCGAGACGTCGTTCACCAGCATCACCAGGCGGATCGCCTGCGCCGCCTGCGCCAGGCTCGCGCCCATCGGCACGTCGCCGGTGACGACCGCAACTTCGGCTTCCAGGTCGACGCCCCAGTCCTCGGACAGCACCGCGATCGGATCGCAGGGGCCGACGAAGGAGTCGGAGCCGCCCTGGTACATCAGCGGATCGTTGTAGAAGGACGGCGGCACCTCGGCGCCGCGGGCCTTGCGCACCAGCTCGACGTGGTTGATGTAGGCCGAGCCGTCGGCCCACTGGTAGGCGCGCGGCAGCGGCGATGCGCATTCCTCTTCCAGGAACGAGACGGCGTCCCGGGCCGTGCCCTGGTTCAGGGCTTCGTACACCTGCTGCAGTCGCGGGGCAACGCGCTCCCAGTCGTCCAGCGCGGCCTGCAGGGTGGGGGCGATGCCGGGAACGGCCTGGCAGGTGACGAGATCACGGCTGACGACGACCAGAGTGCCGTCGCGACCGCCGGCTTTCAGAGTGGCAAATTTCATGAGATTCCTCAGCGACAAATATTGCCGTAATTAAAAATGAAAACGTACTATCATACAAACAATATTTTTCGGCCTATTTATCGGACTATCTGATGAATCCCACCCTACGCCAGATGCGTGCCTTCGTCGCCGTGGCCAAGACTGGTAACTTTACGCTTGCTGCTCAATACATGCACGTGACACAGTCAGCTTTGTCCGGTTTGATCAAGGAACTGGAACAAACACTTGGCGCGAGGGTGATTGATCGCAGTACGCGTCGAATCGCACTGACGGAAATGGGCAAGGAGCTCTACCCCCTATTCAGCCAGATGATCGACGATCTCGACCGTGCGCTTGCTAACGTTGCGGATCATACACAACTCAGGAAGGGTATCGTACGGGTTGCCGCGCCCCAGCTGATGGCCTGCACCCTGCTGCCCCAGGCGATTGCCGCCTGGCGTGTGCGCCACCCAGAAATCAAGGTCAGCCTGGCCGACAGCGGAGTCGAACAGGTCGGCGCGCGGGTGCTGTCCGGCGAGGTCGATTGCGGCATCGGCCCCGAGCGCGACGACACCCCGGAACTCGAAGCGCGGCCGCTGCTCGAGATGCCTTTCGAGGCGGTGCTGCCGCCCGGCCATCCGCTCGAGAGCCGCGAGCAGCTGGCCTGGAACGACCTGGCCGGCTATCCCTTCATTTCGCTGCGCGGCCAGTTCACCGAGCGCCTGCTGGCGGACATGGGCGAGTCCCTGCGCGAAGCGACCCTGAAGCCCGAGCACGAAGTGACCTTCATGACGACCGCGCTGGCGATGGTGGCGGCCGGCCTCGGCGTGACGATCTGCATGCCCTATGCCTCGGCGCTGGTGCGGCGCCACGGCCTGCTGACCCGGCCGCTGGCCGAGCCGGTGCTGACGCGCCGCTTCTTCATCTATACGCGCGGACAGCGCTCGCTGTCGCCGGCCGCCGAAGCCTTCGTCGCCTTCTTCCTCGATTACGTCGGCGAGGGCTTGCCCCGGTAAGCGCTAGAATAGCGGGATGTCCCATAACACCATCGACATCAACCGGGCCATGAAGCGCTTCGACAGCCACGCCAGCGTGTGGCTGTTCGGCTATGGCTCGCTGATCTTCAAGGCCGACTTCCCCTTCATCGAACGTCGTCCGGCCCACATCGCCGGCTGGACCCGGCGCTTCTGGCAAGGCTCGCACGACCACCGCGGCACCGAGACGGCGCCCGGCCGCGTCGTGACCCTGGTGCCGGAAGCCGGCGCGCTCTGCCACGGCATGGCCTACCTGGTCACGCCGGAGGAATTCGCCCACCTCGACTACCGCGAAAAGAACGGCTACCTGCGCCTGGCGACAAGCATCCATTTCGAGGACGGCGGCGCGGCCGAGGGCCTGGTCTACATCGCGACGCAGGAGAACGCGGCCTATCTGGGCCCGGCCAGCGAACGCGAGATCGCGCGCCAGATCGCCGGCGCGCGCGGACCGAGCGGCCCCAACAGCGAGTACCTGCTGGAGCTGGCCAAAGCCCTGCGCGAGCTGGGCAAGCCCGACGAACACGTGTTCGAGATCGAGCGCCACCTGGAAGCCTTCCAGGGCTGATCCTGCGCCCCGGTTTCGGCGCCTGTGGTCTAATCGCCGCATGCAATCAGCACCGACACCGCCGCCGTCAAGCGCCGAACTCGACGAGGACACCCTCGCCTTCGTGCGCCGGGTATTCGGCTTCGCCCGCGCCGGCGAAGCCGCCGAACTCGCCACCCTGCTGGACCAGGGCCTGCCGCCGAACCTGCGCAACGAGCGCGGCGACAGCCTGCTGATGCTGGCCTGCTACCACGGCCACCACGATGCCGCCAGGGTCCTGCTGGAGCACGGCGCCGATCCGGAGATCATGAACGATGCCGGCCAGGCCCCGCTGCACGGCGCCGCCTTCAAGGGGGATCTGCGCATCGCCGCCCTGCTGCTCGACCATGGCGCCGAGGTCGACGCCGCCGGCCCGAACGGCAAGACGGCGCTGATGTTCGCCGCCATGTTCAACCGCACCGACATCGCCCGCCTGCTGCTGGCGCGCGGCGCCGATCCCTTCCGCCTGGACGCCGACGGCAATGCCATGCTCGACGCGGCGCGCAAGATGGGGGCGGTGGACACCATGGAGCTGATGGCCGCGGTCACCAACGAACGCTAGCGCTGATCAGGCGGCAGGCATCGGACAGATGCGGTCGCGCCCGCCCTGCTTGGCCTCGTACAGCATGGCGTCCGCCCGCAGGAACAGCGCGTTTTCCGTCTGGCAGGCCGGATAGGCAGCCATCCCGCCGCTGAAGGAAAAGCGCCGCACGTCGCCCGGACGCACCTCGAAAGGCAGCAGACCGAAGGCCTGGCGCATCGCATTCAGCCGGTGCCAGCCGCGCTCCGGCGTGCAATCCCAGAACACGATCACGAATTCCTCGCCGCCGAAACGGCTGAGCAGGTCGCGCTCGCCCAAGTGGGACGCCAGGCAGACCGCCAGGCGCTTGATGACGATGTCGCCAAAATAATGGCCCCAGGTATCGTTGATGGTCTTGAACTTGTCGATGTCGATCACGCCGAAGGCCAGCGGGCACGCCTCGCGCGCCGCCTGGCGGATCAGTTCCTGGGCCTTCTTCTGCAGGCCGACCTTGTTCAGCAGGCCGGTCGCGCGGTCCTTGCTGATCAGGTCCTTGCTGATGCGGATCTTGCTGGCCCGGTTGACCAGCTGGGCGCACAGCAGCGCAGGGTCGCCGGCCGGCAGCACCGCGTCGAAGCCGTTCGCCAGGGCACGCTGCATCAGGGCGGCGTCCGGCTGGCGCTGCAGCAGGACGATCTCGCGCACCGGGTCGGCTTCGATGTTTTTCTTGAGTACGCGCGCCAGAGAATCGGTGCGCGCGAACTCGGCATCGCCGACCAGCACCAGGTCGGGCTGCAGCTCGCGCACCCGCAGGTGCAGGGTCTGGGCCTGGTCGTGCGGGATCAGCTCGATGCGCGCCTGGCGCAGGCAATCTTCGTCGACTCCGCCGGCTTCGCCCAGGTGGAGCAGACGCACCAGCTCGCCGCGCTTCTGCTGGACGAAGAGATTGAACAGCTTGTCGACCAGCACGTCGTTGGCGATCGGCTTTTCGGCATAGGCCAGGCAGTGGGAGTCGACCAGTTTTTGCTGCAGCAGGTAGCGGCCGCCCTGGCGCGAGCTCTGCAGGTAGACGTATTCGCGCCCCGGCGGCAGGCGCTGCAGCAGCTCGCCGAGCATCAGGGTCTTGCGGCTGTCCTGCATGTCGGCCTGCATATTGTGCAGGGCGTCGAGGTCGATCACGAACAGGCCGTTGCCGGCATCGCACTCCACCGCCGCCACGAACTCGCTGACTTCGCTGAAGAAAGCCATGTCAAAGTCGTATTTGTGGGCGTGAAGCCGCAACTCGGCAGCGTTGTCCTTGATGAAGAAATTCTGCGACAACAACAGCGCACGGTATTTGTAGAGCGGGACGTTGCTTGGCATTGGGCGAAGGTCGGCGGTTGCATGAATTGCATTTCAAACATACCGCGAACTGGCCCGGCTTGCTGCAAAAAGAGAAACTTTTTTTACTGCAAGTATCCACGCATGGCGCGGCAACAACAACTGGTTTATGCGTGGTGGGTAGATGTTGTCTGGCTGAGGTATTTCGGCTTGACCTCGGCGGACAGGTGCACGTGGCGCGCACCGGCGCGCAGCCCGGCGCCGAGGATGGCTTTGAGGAAGCGGCTTAGACCACACCCTCGATCACCCGGCGCACCTGCAGCGCGCGTTCCTCGACACTGCCGCTCACCAGGGTATAGGGAATGCCGCGCGCCGCCAGGTCCTTCAGGACCAGCTGGTGGATGCGCCCGCGCCAGGCTTCGTTCTCGCGCGCGGCCTGCTCCTCATAGGGAATGTCGTCGGCGCAGACGAAGGTATGGGCGTAGCGCTCGCGGCATTCGTCGGCGCAGCGCAGCAGCTCGGGCGGGACCGGCTCGCTGACCTGGCCGAACTCCAGGCCCAGCAGCAAGGTAGTCAGGGCGTTCGTATCGACGAACAGGTAGCGCCTGGCGTAGGGCATCTGCTCGTCCTCGGCCTCGCGGTGGCGCAGGGCGATGTCGACATAATCGCCGGCATCCAGCTGGCCTTCCTTGTCTTCCCAGATGTAGCGGCCGATCTCGGGCACGGCGACGCTGCCGTACTGGCGCGCCAGGTATTCGCACAAGGTCGACTTGCCGGTCGATTCCGCACCGACGAATACCACCCGCCTGATCCGGCCTGCTGCGCTGCCCTGCTCTTCCATATGAATCCCGTGATCGTAGTGAATTACTTGCATCCCAGAAAGATGCGAGGCGCCATCCTAACTCAAAACAGGTCCATCTGCGGGCTCGCCCTGGTCTTCCCGCCCTGCGTCTTGCCGCCTGCCTCGCCCGCCGGCGCGCCGCCGAACAGGTCGAGCTGGGTGACTTCCTCGTCGCGGCGCTGGCAGGCCGCGGCCGAGGGCACCACCAGCGGGCGGCGGAACTGGGTGCCGTCCATCTTGCTGAAGCGGCCATTGAAGCCGTCCATGCCGAGCCGCTTGACGGCCTTGGTGAAGCGCTGGCGGATCAGGTCGGCCCACACGCCTTCGCCCGTCATGCGCTTGCCGAAATCGCTATCGTATTCCTTGCCGCCGCGCATATCTTTCATGCGATTCAGGACACGTTGAGCCCGGTCTGGAAAATGAGCGTACAACCATTGATGAAACAGCGGGTTGACTTCCCACGGCATGCGCAGCACGACATAGTGGGCGCCGACCGCGCCGGCATCCCTGGCGGCCTCGAGGATGCGCTCGATCTCCGGTTCCGTGATGAAGGGAATGATGGGCGCCACGCTGACGCTGACCGGGATGCCGGCTTCGGTGAGCGTGCGGATCGCGCGCAGGCGGCGTGCCGGCGCGGCCGCGCGCGGCTCGAGGGTGCGCGCGATCTCGCCATCGAGGGTCGTGATCGTGATCGCGGCCGCCGCCAGGCCCTTCTCCGCCATCGGCGCGATCAGGTCGATGTCGCGCTCGATCAGCGCCGACTTGGTGATCAGCCCATAGGGGTGGTTGCACTCGGCCAGCACCTGCAGCACTTCGCGGGTGATGCCGCGTTCGCGCTCGCAGGGTTGATAGGCGTCCGTGTTGACGCCGATGGCAATGCTTTCGGGCACGTAGCCGGGACGGGCCAGTTCGCGGCGCAGCAGGTCGGCCGCATTCACCTTGGCGAAGATGCGGCTTTCGAAGTCGAGGCCGGGCGACAGGCCGAGATAGCTGTGCGAGGGACGTGCGAAGCAATAGATGCAGCCGTGCTCGCATCCCCGGTAGGGATTCAGCGAGACATTGAAGGGAATGTCCGGCGATGCATTGCGGGTCAGGATGGTTTTGGCGAACTCATCCGTGACGATGGTCTTCGGCGCGGCCGGTCCTTCATCCTTCAGCCCCGGGACCGTCCAGCCGTCGTCGAAACGCTCGCGGCCGTGGACTTCGTAACGGCCCTGGAGGTTCGACACGGCGCCACGGCCCTTGTGCGGCGCGAGCGGCCGCGGGGGGATCATGACCTGGCCTTGCAATTCCACGTCTTCTGCCCAAGCTTGTTGGCGATTCACTATGGCGCTCCCGAGTACTGTATGGATATACAGTATCGTACACCCGCTTTACTGTTGGTTCAAGCGCGAAATAGACGGGATTGTTGTTCCACAAACCGATCGAATCCGTCGAGCAAGGAACTGTAGTGTCCGGGCCGGTTTTCAAGGCGGGACAGCGCATGCACGGCCGCTTCCAGCGACGACAACTGGTCCGGCGCATGGGCCTTGCGAATCCGATAAGCCGAGGGCGGGAGTTCCTGCAGGGCCAGGCGCGGCAGGCCCTGCAGCGCAGGGTTCAGGTAGAGCATCTTGCGGCTCTTGCGCCAGGTGGCGTCGAGCAGCACCAGGCGCAGCGCCTCCGGCTGCGCCAGCCCGGTGGGATCGAGCGGCGGCGGCGCCGGCAGGCCGAGCGCGGCTTCGCCGGGAGTGTGCGGGTACAGCAGCAGCGGCCGGCGTCCGCCCGCATGCAGCGCCGCCTCCAGTTCGGCGGCGGGAAAAGCCTCGCCGACCAGCAGCCGGCTCGACGGCAGGGACAGGTGCAGCAGCCGCGCGCTGTTCTTGGCGTGATGCACCTCGAGCGGATGTTGCAGGACCAGCAGCTCGACGCGGCTGGCGAGCGGCGTCGCGAAGCCGCAGATGCAGGCGCTCTGCGCGCGCAGGCAGGCGGCGCAGGTGGCGCGCCGGGAAGCTGGAGAGGTCATGGGCGGCGATTGTACTCTCCGCCCGTCCGACGAAAAATCAAAAACTGCCGCCCACCCGCTCCCCGCGCGGCGGCATATTGTCCGGCACCGGTACCGGCGGATCGTCCTTGCGCAGGGGCTTGAGCGCCCCGCTCCACCGCACCACCTGGTCGAGCATGGTCTCGACCGCGCGCTCGTGGTGCTCGGCCGGGTTGAAGGTCGTGAAATTCTCGAAGTCGGTGAACAGCGACAGCATCACCTGGGCGCGCACGTCGGCCACCATCAGCTCGCCCATCACCAGGCGCAGGTTCTCGATCGCGCGCGCGCCGCCCGCGCTGCCGTAGCCGACGAAGCCGGCCGCCTTGTTGTTCCACTCCTTGTACAGGTAGTCGATGGCGTTCTTCAGCGCGCCGGACGTCCCATGGTTGTACTCCGGCGTGACGAACACGAAGCCGTCGAACTCGGCGATCTTCGCCGCCCAGGCCTTCGTATGCGGCTGCGAATACTGGCCCATCGACGGCGGCACCGGCTCGTCCAGCAGCGGCAGACCGAAGTCCGCGATGTCGACCAGTTCGAAGGCGGCGTCGCCGCGCGTGGCAGCGCATTCCATCACCCAGCGCGCCACGTCGAGCGCCTTGCGGCCGGGCCGGGTGCTGCCCACGATGATTCCCACATTGATCATGCTCCCCTCCATCCATACGGTTGATGATTCATGGTGCCACGCGCCAGCCTCCCCCCAGCGCCCGGTACAGGTCCACGTGCGCCGCCAGCCAGCTGGCGCGCAGCTGCAGCACGGCGGTTTCGGCGCTGAAGGCGTTGCGCTGGGCATCCAGCTCTTCCAGGTAGGAGGAATAGCCGTTGCGGTAGCGGTTGTGGGCGATGCGCAGGGCCTCGGCGGTGGCCACCCGGCGCGCCTCGGTCTGGTCGAGCTGCTCGCGCAGGCGCTGCACCGCCGCCAGCGCGTTCTCGGTCTCGGCGAAGGCATTGCGCACCACCGATTCGTAGGCGAACACGGCGCGGTCGCGCAGCGAGGCCGAGATCTCGGCCTGGGCGCGCAGGCGGCCGGCGTCGAACAGCGGCGCCAGCACGCTGCCGCCCACGCTCCACAGGGTGGTGCCGCCGCCCAGCAGGCCGGGCAGGTCGTGCGCATAGCTGCCCACCGAGGCCGTCAGGCGCAGCGAGGGCAGCATCTGGTCGCGCGCGGCGGCCAGGCTGGCGTCGGCGGCGGCGATGGTCGCTTCCGCCTGGGCGATGTCGGGCCGGCGCCGCAGCAGTTCGGACGGCAGGCCCGGCGCGATGCCCGGCGCCCGCAGCGCGGCCAGGCCGGCGCCGCGCGCCACCGGTCCCGGGTTGGCGCCGGCCAGCAGGGCCAGGGCATTCTCCTGCTGGGTGATCGAGCGTTCCAGCTGGGGCACCACGGCGGCGGTGGCGCGGTACTCGGCCTCGGCCTGGGACAGCTCCAGGCGCGAGCTGTAGCCGACCTCGAACTGGCGCTTCGCCAGCGCCAGCGACTGCTCGCGCGAGGCCAGGGTCTGCCTCGCCAGCGCCAGCTGGGCATCCAGGCCGCGCAGGTTCAGGTAGCCGGACGCGGTACTGGCCGCCACCGACAGCGCGGTCGCCTCGGCCGCCGCCTGCTGGGCCGCGTAATCGAAGCGCGCCGCCCGGGTCGCGGCCTCCAGCCGGCCCCAGGGATCGAACTCGTAGGCCGCCTGCACATTGCCGGTGACGCTGGTGGTCTCGATCGGCGTGCCGAAGGGGCCGATACTGCGCGCCCGGGTCGGCCCCACGCCGACCGACAGGTTCGGGGCCAGGGCCGAGCGCGCCACCTGGATGCGGGCCTGGTATTCCTGCAGGCGCGAGCGCGCGGTGCGGAGGTCGCCGTTGCGCGCCAGCGCCTGGGCCACCAGGGCGTCCAGCGCCGGGTCGCCGAAGGCCCGCCACCATTCCTGCTCGACGGCGGCGTTCGGCCCCACCTGCAAGGGCGTGCGCCAGGCCGCCGGCACCTCCAGCGAGGGCGCCGGCCGGTCCTGCACCGGGATGCGGCAGCCGGCCAGCAGCAGGATCGCCGCGCCGAAGGCGAACGATGCACGCACTGCCCGCCTCATCGCTGCTGCCCTTTCGGCGCGGCGGCGGGGGCGCCGGTATCGATGCTGGCCACCACCGACATGCCAGGCCGCAGGCGCGCCGCCAGTTCCTGGTTGGGGTCGATGCTGATCCGCACCGGGATGCGCTGGGCGATCTTGACGAAGTTGCCGGTCGCGTTGTCCGGCGTGATCACCGAGAACTCGGAGCCGGTGGCCGGCGAGATCTGCTCGACGTGGCCGCGCATCTTCGCGTGGTTGAGGGCGTCGACGGTGAAGGCGACAGGCTGGCCCAGGCGCACGTCGGCCATCTGCGTTTCCTTCATGTTGGCCACCACCCACATGGTCTGCGGCACCAGGGCGGTCAATTGGGCGCCGGCGTTGACGAAGGCGCCCAGGCGCACCGTCACCTGGCCGAGCTGGCCGTCGCGCGGGGCCAGGATGCGGGTGTTGGCGAGGTCGATCTCGGCCAGGCGCACGGCCGCCTCGGCGTTGGCCACCGCCGCTTCCAGCGAGGCGCGGTTGACGTCCACGGTCTTCAGGTTCTGGCGCGAGATCTCGAGCGCGGCGCGCGACTGCGCGGCCTGCGCCACCGCCTGGGCGTGGGCGGCGCGGGCGGCGTCGCGCTCGCGCGCCGACAGCGAACCGTCGGCGGCCAGTTCCTCGACCCGGCGCAGGTCGGCCTGGGCGCGCTGGGCCTGGGCCGCCGCATTCGCCACCGCCGCCTGGTTCTGGGAGATGGTGGCGCGCGCACTCTGCTGGTTCTGGGCGAAGTTGGCGAGCGCCGCGCGCTGGCTCGCCAGCTGGGCGCGCGCCTGCTCCAGGCGCTGGTTGTAGATGCGGTCGTCGATGCGCATCAGCAGCTGGCCCTGGCGCACATGCTGGAAGTCCTGGACGTCGACCTCGACGATGTAGCCGGACAGCTGCGGGCTGATGATGGTCACCTGCCCGCGCACGGTGGCGTTCTCGGTGCTCTGGATGGTGCTGCGGAAAGGCGGCAGGTCCCAGGCGTACAGCACGATCAGCACACCGATCAGGGCGATCAGCGCGAACAGGGCGCCGCTGACGATCACGTGGCGGTTCGATTTCTCCTGGGTAGGGCTGCTGGTGGTCTCGGCCATGGCGTTGTCGTCTTCAAATGATCATATCGGGCGGATGGTGCCGTCGGCGGTCGGCTCGGGCGGCTCGCCGGCGGCGTTGGCGATCGGCGAGTCGGTCGCATTGTCGGGCGCAGTGGGCGGCGGCGGCGGCGCGGCGGCGTGCGGCGGCACCATGTAGGTCAGCCACAACGCGCGTCCGAAGATCCAGGCGGCCAGCAGCGCGGCGAGGATGGAGATCGCCAGGAACACGTCGTTGTAGGCGAGGATGTTGGCTTCGCGGGTGGCGGTCTGGCTCAGCACCGCAATGCCTTGCCGGGTGCGCGAGGAGGGATCGGCCAGCACCCGTCCATAGGCCGCCGCACCCTGCTGGATGCGGGCCGCCACCAGCGGATCGAGGCTGCTGAGCTCATCGGCCAGGTTCGAGGAATGGAATTTTTCGCGCATCACCTGCCAGGTGCCGAGCAAGGCGGAGCCGAGCAGGCCGCCGAGGTTCTGGGTCAGGCCGAACAGCACCGAGAAGGTGATCAGGTTGGCCGGATTCGTGATCACCGTACCCAGCAGGGTGAGCAGCAGCGGTCCGAGGAAGAACACGCCGCCGAAGGCCAGCAGGCCCTGGCTGACGTACATCTCTTCCGGCCGCGTCAGGCTGGTCGCGTGCGAGTCGATCCAGGCCCCCATGGCCATGATCAGGAGGGCAACCACCTGGGGCGCCATCAGGTGCCTGGGGTTGTAGACCAGCGCCGACATGCCGATGCCGAGCAGGGTGCAGGCCAGCACCACCAGGAACAGGGTCTGCAGCTGGTCGTTGTTCAGGCCGACCATGCGCAGGAAGCCGACCGCGCCGATGCTCTGCTCGGAGAGCACCACGCGCACCAGCACCATCGCGATGAACAGGCGCGCGATCATGCCGTTGGTCAGCCAGCGCAGGTTCAGCAGCGGGTTCTTGCGGTTGTGCTCGACGGCGACGGCCGCCAGCAGCAGGACGATAGCCACCGCCAGCGCCACGCCGACCCAGGGCTCCTGGGTCCACCACAGTACCCGTCCGAAGGTGAGGGCCGCGCACAGCAGCGCCATGCCGGGCGCGAACAGCGCGAAGGTGAGGAAATCGGTCGGCCGGAAGGCACGGAAGCGGTCGCCCGGCGGCAGCTTGAGCCACAGCACGGCGCCCAGGGTGACCAGGGTCAGGCCCAGCTCGAACAGGTAGAGGCCGCGCCACTCGGCCACTTCCAGCAGCCGGGTCGAGAACAGGTAGGCGATCGGTTGCGCCAGCTGCGAGATGCCGGTCGAGATGATGATGCCGCGCGGCCGCCACTCCTTCCTGAAGGACTGCAGCGTGTAGTACAGGCCCAGGGTGGACAGCGCGGCGCCGACCATGCCGTGCGCCGCCCGCACCGCGATCGCCGAGCCGAGGTCGTTCACGAACAGGTGGGCGAAGGTCACCAGCGCATACAGCACCAGGAAGAATTCGGTGAAGGCGCGCAGGCCGAACTGCTGGCGGAACTTCACCAGCAGCAAGTTCATCGAGACATTGGTCATGACGTAGGCGGTCGGCAGCCAGTTGGTCTCGGCGGCAAAGGCGCCCAACGCGCCCTGCAGGTTGACCAGGTTGACCGTCACCAGAGCATTGCCGAGGCCGCCGGTCAGGGTGACCAGGGTGCCGACCAGGAAATAGGCGATGCGACGCGGCGTGGAATGCCTGGGGAAGGACGGACCGCCCGGCATGGTCGGCCGTTCGTCCGGGTGCCATTCGCGCGGCGCATATTTATCGCTCATGCACTCTCCAGCACCTGCTGCCACTGCTCGAGCACGTTCACGGCCATCGCCACCTCGCCGGGGTTGAGATGCGCCAGCGCCTCGCGCCGCATGGCGTCGGCGTGTTCCCTGAGCTTGTCTTCCATCTCCCGGCCCTCCTGCGTGAGCACGACCAGCTTGACCCGCCGGTCCTGCTGGCTCGGAACCCGCTCGATCAGCCCGGCGGCGGTCAGGCGGTCGATGGTCGTGACGAGGGTCGCGCCATCGACGCCGAGCTGCTGCGCCAGCGCCGTCTGCGAGGGTCCTGGCGCCTCGTGCTCGCCGACGCCGCGTCGAAGCTCCGCCAGCGCGGCGATCGCGCTCCAGCCGGCCACCGTCAGGCCGTAAGGCTTCAACTGGCGTTCCAGCGCCTTGTTCCATGCGCGTCCGCCGCCTTGCAGCGCCTGGGTGAACAGTTCGCCGAGGCGGTCGTTAAGCCGTTCATCGAAAGTAACCATGGGGCCACCCAATCGTTGGACATTCTAATTATCTGCCTATTCTGACAAATCTGGCCACACACAAAGATTTAATGCGCGAATTGGTTATTCGGATATTGCTCTGAGAAATTACAGTGCTTAGAATCAATTTATTCCCCTAAGCAATTGGTTCTTGCCGGATGCATCCGTAAGGCCGCCGTTCCAGAGTTTTCCATGTTTAGAGTACGCGCTTCTGTTCGCCACCTTACCTCCGCGCTGATCATCGGCCTGGCCATGCTGCCTGGATTTTCCGTCGAGCAGGAGTTGCAACTCGACTACCGGATCAACGAGCACATCATCCTGATCCCGGCCGGCAAGAATCACCAGGCGCGTCTGGAAACGACGGTGTTCTCGCCGAACGGTCCGGGCCCCTTCCCCCTGATCATCATCAACCACGGCAAGGATCCGGGCCACCCGAACCTGCAGCCGCGCGACCGCTTCTATCACATGGCCCATGCCTTCGTTTCGCGCGGCTACGCGGTGATGGTGCCGATGCGCCAGGGCTTCGCCAACTCGACCGGCCGCTACCGCGACCGCGGCTGCGACATGACGGCCAACGGCTACATCCAGGCCGAGGACATCCGGGACACCCTGGAATACGCCCGCGAGCAGAAGTGGATCGACGCCGACCGCATCGTGGTGGCCGGCCAGTCCTACGGCGGCCTCGCGACCATGGCGCTGGGCACCCAGGAACTGCCGGGCGTGCGCGGCCTGATCAATTTTGCCGGCGGCCTGCGCGACGACAGCAACGGCTGCGGCTGGCGCTCGGCCCTGGTCTCGGCCTTTGCCGAATACGGTTCGCAGAACAAGATTCCGAGTCTGTGGATGTACGGCCAGAACGATTCGCTGTTCGGCCCGGAACTGGTGGCGCGCATGCACGACGCCTTCGAGCAGGCCGGCGGCAAGGCCCAGCTGGTCGAGTACGCGCCGTTCAAGCGCGATGCGCACGGCATGCTGGCCAGCCGCGACGGCGAGAAAGTCTGGCTGGCCGACACCATGCAGTTCCTGGACCGCGTCGGCATGCCGACCAAGGTGCTCTACAAGGTGCCCGAGCCGCCGATGCCGCAGGCGACCAATTTCGCCAGCATCGAGGACGTCGAGGCCGTGCCTTTCCTCAGCGAGAACGGCAAGCGCGCCTATGCGGAATACCTGACCAAGATGACCCCGCGCGCCTTCGCGGTGTCGCCGAGCGGCGCCTGGTGCTGGGCCGAGGAAGGCGAAGCGCCGGAAGCGCGCGCCCTGGCCACCTGCTCGGCCAAGAGCGACAAGCCGTGCCGCCTGTACTCCGTCGACGAGCACGTGGTGTGGAATCCGGACCTGGCCGAGAAGGCCGCGGTGACGGCGTCGAATACGCCGGTGCCGGCGACGGATGGCGCCGGGACGGCGCAGTTGGGTGGGACTGCGGCAGTGACCAACTGATTTCCTGACCGTCATTCCCCGCACTGGCTTACGTCGTCCCCGCGCAGGCGGGGATCCAAGTTCTGCGTGCGCTAACGAAACGCAAACAAACTTGGGTCCCCGCCTTCGTGGGGAAGACGGGTCAAATCTCCGGGCCTGGATTTGGTACCGCGCAAACCCCGTGCCCGATACCAATTCGACAATGTAGCGTCCGCCACCCACGAGGGGAGAGCTACATGCAGTCGTTCAACACATCAAGCGCCCGAGCGCTGCTGGCCCTGGCCTGCCTGCTGGGCAGTGCAACGGCCGGGGCCGCCAACAACCATCCCGTCGTACTGGTGCACGGCTTCCTCGGCTTCGGGCCGGATACCTTTCCCGGCAGCAGCTTCCTGTACTGGGGCGGCTACCGCGACATCGCGGCCCGCATGCAGCGCCACAAGGGCCCGCATACGGTCTATACGGCAGGCGTCGGCGCGATCAGTTCGAACTGGGACCGCGCCGCCGAGCTGTACGCCCAGATCAAGGGCGGCTGCGTCGACTACGGCGCCACCCACGTCGCCCGCTACGGCTATCCCGGCCAGCCGCAAAAGCCGGCCGGCAAGTGCTGGGCCGCCGATCCGGACAACAATCCGCACAACTATCCCCTCGCCTTCCATCCGCAATGGGATGCGGCGCACCCGATCCACCTGATCGGCCACAGCCAGGGCGGCACCACGATCCGCGCCCTGGTCCAGCTGCTGGAACACGGGTCGCCCGACGGCGACGAAGGCGGCGGCGAGCTCTACCGTGGTGGCAAGACCGGCTGGGTGACGAGCGTGGTGACGATCTCGGCGCCGCACAACGGCACCACCTTGCGCGATGCCGTACTGGACGTCCTGCCTGCGCTCGAAAATGCGCTGCGCAGCCCGCTGCGCGACATCCTCGACAAGCGCCTGGCGCACTGGGAGCTGGCACCGGACGGCGCGCGCGAGTTCAACCGCTGGGCGCAGACCTCTCCCTCGGTCTACTGGTTTTCGCTGGGGACGCGGGCGACGGTGGCGGGCGCCTGGTGCTGCAACGGCAGCGACCGCGTGCTGGCGCCGATCCAGAGCAGCCGGTTCCAGTATCCGCGCGACGACATGATCCCCTATTTCAAGCTGTTCGCGGGCGAGTTCATCGCCGGTTCGCCGGCGCAGCCGGGCATGGGTTCCTACACCCAGTCGGCGCCCGGGAGAGTGCGGATCGACGGCAGCTGGTTCGCCAGCGACGGCGTGGTCAACACGGTGAGCATGCGCGCGCCTGCCGGCCATCCGGTGCGCGACTACGACGGCCGGGCCGTGCGCGGCAGCTGGAACTACCTCGGCACCTACGACGGCTACGACCACTTCGACATCCTGAACTGGCCGAACCCGGGACCGTCGGCGGATCCGGTCTACGACCGCATCTGCGACATCGTCTTCGGCCTGGAGTGACGCGCCACGCGTGGGCACACCGTGCCCACGACTCAGGCGGGCAGCTCGCGCCCCCAGCGCTGCAGCTGTTCGACGGTGGCGGTGACGCCGCCGCACACGATCACCAGCACGCGCTCGCAAGCCGCGAGCATCGCGCCGGCGCGATAGGCCAGCGCCAGCGAGGCCCCGCAGGCCGGCTCCACCACGACACGGTGGTCGTCCATGAAGCGCAGGCAGGCCTCGACCGCCTCGCGGTCGCTCACCACCACCGGCTCGACCGGGCGGCGGCGCGCCAGCTCGAAAGCCTGTTCCGACACCTTGCGCGCGCCCAGCGAAGTGGCGATGCTGGTGATGGCCGGCAGCTCGATGCGCTCCCCGGCCCGCAGCGAGCGCGCATAGGAATCGGCGCCTTCGGTCTCGACTGCCATGACCGGCACCGCATCCCAGCCATGGCGCCGCAAGCCTTCGGCCACGCCGCACAGCAGGCCGCCACCGCCCACCGACAGCACCACCGCATCGGGAACCAGGCCGGCGCGCGCCACCTCGTCGATCATGCTCGCATGGCCTTCCCACAGCAGCGGGTCGTCGAAGGGGTGGATGAAGGCGTCGGTAGCGCCCAGCATCGCTTGCGCCAGCGCGTTCGCTTCCTGGAAGGAGGCCCCATGGACGACGATCTCGGCGCCCTCGCGCGCGATCAGCTCGCGCGCCCTGGCGCTGGCCGTCTCCGGCACCACCACCGTCACC
Organism: Massilia sp. 01N417; assembly: GCF_056399645.1. NCBI lineage: Bacteria > Pseudomonadati > Pseudomonadota > Betaproteobacteria > Burkholderiales > Oxalobacteraceae > Massilia > Massilia sp. 01N417. The sequence goes on from NZ_JBFTRS010000017.1 coordinate 109,415, forward strand.
GGCAGGCCGAGCCGGCGTCCGGCGTGGGCGGCGGCAATGCCGGCATTTCCGCCCGAGGACGAGACGAAGCGCCGCGCCCCGCGCAGCGCGTACTGCTCGCAGGCGTGGCCGATGCCGCGCAGCTTGAACGAGCCGGAAGGCTGCAGCGCCTCCATCTTCAGCCACACGGACTGGCCGGGCCGGGTGGCCATGGCGCCCGAGGCCAGCAGCGGCGTCTCGATATGCAGGACCATCGCCGCGCCCGCTCCGCCTACATCGCCGTGCGCAGGGTGCGCGCCAGGTCGGACAGCCGGTAGGGCTTGTTGACGAAGGCGTAGTCGTTCAGGTCCTGGCCATGGCGCTGCTTCAGCGCCGGCAGCGGATAGCCGGAGGCCAGCATGATCTTGGTGCCGGGATAGTGGCTGCGCGTGTAGCCGGCCAGTTCGAGGCCGTCCATCCCGTTCGGCATGACGACGTCGGTGAACAGGATGTCGACGTCGAGCTGCTCCAGCATGTCGATCGCCTCGCGGCCGCTGGACGCCGTCACCACGTCGTAGCCCATGCTGGTGAACAGCGAGGCGGCGACGTCCATCAGGTCCGGCTCGTCCTCGACGATCAGCACGCGCTCGACGTGGGAACGCTTGTCCTCGTGGGCCTCGGACACCACCGCCGGCAGGTAGATCGAGATCGTGGTGCCCTCGCCGGGCTTGCTTTCGATGACCACGTCGCCGTCCGACTGCTTGATGAAGCCGTAGACCTGGGACAGGCCCAGGCCGGTGCCCTTGCCCACTTCCTTGGTGGTGAAGAAGGGTTCGAAGGCGCGCCGCACCACGTCGGGGGGCATGCCGGTGCCAGTATCGCTGACCGAGATCCGCACGTAGTCGCCGGCAGCCAGGCTGCCCGCCTCGTGGTGGCCGAGCGTCACGTTGCGGGTCGCGATGACGATGCGGCCGCCGTCCGGCATGGCGTCGCGCGCGTTCACCACCAGGTTCAGCAGGGCCGACTCGAGGCGTGCGCTGTCGATCACCGCGCTGTGTGCGTTGCGGTCGAGGTCGATCTCGAACTCGATGCCGGCATTGACCGCGCGACGCAGCACGGATTCGAAGCCGGTGACGATGCGGTTCAGGTTGCGGGTCTCGGCCTGCAACGGCTGCTGGCGCGCGAAGGCGAGCAGCTGCTGGGTCAGGCGCGCGCCGCGGTCCACCGCGCGCCGCATGCTCTCGATGGTACGGGTGTCGCTGCCCTCGCCGCGCTGCATCGCCAGCACTTCGAGGCCGCTCGACAGCACCGACAGCAGGTTGTTGAAGTCGTGCGCGACGCCGCCGGTGAGCTGGCCGATCGATTCCATCTTCTGCGCCTGGTACAGCGCGGCGTTGGCGACTTCCAGCGCGTCGGCGATGCGTTTCTTTTCGGTCAGGTCGCGGGTGATCTTGGCGAAACCCACCAGCTTGCCGTCGTCGTCGTGGATGGCGTCGATGATCACGTGGGCCCAGAAGCGGGTGCCGTCCTTGCGCACCCGCCAGCCCTCGGCCTCGAAGCGGCCGGTGTCGGCGGCGGTCGACAGCGCGCGCTTCGGCACGCCGGCGTCCCGGTCCTCGGCCGTGTAGAAGCGCGAGAAGTGGCTGCCGACGATCTCGTCCTGGGTATAACCCTTGATCCGCTCGGCGCCCGAATTCCAGTTGGTGACCGTGCCTTCCGGCGACAGCATGTAGATCGCATAGTCGGTCACGCCCTGCACCAGCAGGCGGAAGCGCTGCTCGCTCTCGCGCAGCCTGTCCTCGGCCTGCTTGCGCTCGGTGACGTCGCGGGTCACCTTGGCAAAGCCGAGCAATACCCCTTCTTCGTTGTAGATGGGGTCGATGACCACGTGGGCCCAGAAGCGGGTGCCGTCCTTGCGCACGCGCCAGCCTTCGGATTCGAACTTGCCCTGCTCGAGCGCGGTCTTCAGCGCGCGCGCCGGCAGACCGGCTTCACGGTCTTCGTCGGTATAGAAGCGCGAGAAATGCTGGCCGAGGATCTCCTGCGCCACATAGCCCTTGAAGCGGTTCGCGCCCGCGTTCCAGCTGCTCACGTGCCCTTGCGGGTCGAGCATGTAGATCGCGTAGTCGTTGATACCGGAAATCAGGTACTGGTAGCGCCGCTCGTCCGATAGGATATTCTTGTCCTGCATGTGTTCGCTCATGGCTTGCCACTCGTGTCAGGGGCACAAATTCATTGATCCAAATCCACTTAATGATACACCCAGGCAGTTTGCTTCGCCCGCACGCGTGACAATCGATTTGACAATGACGCACCGATCATACCGTTGTGTTATCGCCGCACCGACAACATTGCCAGAATACCTAAAGAGGGGTACCGCACTGCATTCAATGTAAAATGGCGGAGTTGAAATTCACGTTTTCCGCCATCCCACCTACATGAATCCGGCCTCTTCCGTCCCCGTTCTCGACCTGTCGGCCTGCGACAGGGAGCCGATTCGCACGCCCGGGAGCATCCAGCCCCATGGCTTCATGCTGACCCTGTCCGGCGGCCTGGAAGTCCTGCAGGCCAGCGCCAACCTGGGCGACTGGACCGGCCGCGTCGCCCAGCAGGCCATCGGCTGCCCGCTGGCCGAGGTGATCGGCGAAGCGGCCGCCCTCCGCCTGGCACCGGAACTGACGGCGAAGCTGGGCGTCCGCCCGTATTACGTGGGTACGATCACGGCCGCAAACGGCCGCCATTTCGACGTGCTCGGGCATCGCTGGGACCAGTTGACCATCCTCGAGTTCGAGCCGACCGAGCGCGCCGCCACGGCCGATTTCCGCCACCTGTATTCCTTGATCGGCGACTTCCTGCAGAAAGTGAACAGTGCCGAGTGCGTGGAGTCGCTGGCCCGGCTGGCCTGCCACCACGTGCGCTCGGTGACGGGTTTCGGCCGCGTGCTGGTGTACAAGTTCGACCGCGACGGCCACGGGCAAGTGATGGCCGAGGCCAAGCAGGAAGACTACGCTTCCTACCTGGGCCAGCATTTCCCGGCCTCCGACATCCCGGCCCAGGCGCGCCAGCTGTACGCGCTGTCGCCGATCCGCCTGATCCAGGATGCCAACTACACGCCGGCGCCGCTGGTCCCGGCCATGAACCCGGTCACCGGCAAGCCGAACGACCTGTCGTTCGCGGTGCTGCGCAGCGTCTCGCCGGTGCACCTGCAGTACATGCGCAACATGCGCACGCTGGCCTCGATGTCGGTGTCGCTGATGGTCAAGGGCCAGCTATGGGGCCTGATCTCCTGCCACAACGAGGAGCCGTCCCCGGTGCCCTTCGAGCAGCGCACCGCCTGCGAGCAGCTGGGCCAGCTCCTGGCGCTGTGCATCGAATCGCGCGAGGATGCCCACGAGCTGCAGTTCCGCCTGGACCTGCGCCGCATCATGGTGTCGATGCTGGCCGGCCTGACCCAGGGCAGCGACTTCACCCAGAACCTGTCGAGCGTCTTCCCTGAACTGCTGCGTTTCGGGCGCGCCACCGGCGTCGCGGTGGTGGTCGACGAGCGCGTGCTGACCTACGGCGACACCCCCGAGCGGGACGATATCCTGGGCCTGGTCGACTGGCTGGCCGTGCACGGTCACGGCCACGGCGACATCTACCACACCGACAAGCTGTCGTCGGCCTGGCCCGAGGCGGCAAAGATGGTGCGCAACGCCAGCGGCCTGCTGGCGATGCCGATCTCGCGCATCCACAAGCATTACCTGCTGTGGTTCCGTCCCGAATACGTGCACACGATCGAATGGGCCGGCAACCCGCACGACAAGCTCGTGCAGGCGGCGGCCGCCGGTATTCCGTTGCAGCTGTCGCCGCGCACCAGCTTCCAGACCTGGCGCGAAACCATCCACGGCACCAGCATGCCCTGGCATGGCGGCGAGATCGAACTGGCGCTGGAATTCCGCACCGCCCTGCTGGGCATCGCCCTCGAGCGCGCCGAACAGATGGCCGAACTGGCCGAGGAGCTGACCCGCTCCAACAAGGAACTGGAAGCCTTCTCCTATTCGGTCTCGCACGACCTGCGCGCGCCGCTGCGCCACATCGTCGGCTTCGCCGACCTGCTGATCGAATCGGCCGGCAGCGAGAACGGCGAACAGCGCCAGCGCTTCCTCAAGAACATCAAGGAAGCGGCGCGGATGGCCGGCAAGCTGGTCGACGACCTGCTGTCGTTCTCGCAGATGGGCCGCGCCTCGCTGCGCCCGACCACGGTCGACATGAACGACCTGGTGGCCGCCTGCATCGACAAGCTGGCGCTGGAGACGCGCGGCCGCAACATCGAATGGGACATCGCCCCGCTGCCGGTGGCTTACGCCGACCCGACCTTCCTGCACCTGGCGATGTTCAACCTGCTGTCGAATGCCGTGAAGTTCACCGGGAAGCAGGACCCGGCCGTCATCCGCGTCAGCTTTGATGACACGCCCGACGAGACCATTTTCCATGTGGCCGACAACGGCGCCGGCTTCAACATGGAATACGTGCACAAGCTGTTCGGCGTGTTCCAGCGCCTGCATCGCATGGAAGATTTCCAGGGTACCGGCATCGGCCTGGCCAATGTGCGCCGCATCGTCGAGCGGCACAATGGCCGGGTGTGGGCCAATTCCGTACAGGGCGAAGGCGCGACCTTCTCCTTTGCCATTCCAAAACATGTTTCAAGTAACTGAATTCACTGAAAGAGTCCTCAAGGAACGCATGCTCAAACCCATCCTGCTCGTCGAAGACAATCCGAACGACCTGGAACTCACGCTGATTGCACTGTCCAAGAGCCAGCTCGCCAACCAGGTGATTGTCGTTCGCGACGGCGCCGAGGCCCTCGACTACCTGCACCGCCGTGGCGAACACGCACAGCGGACCGCCGGCAACCCGGCCGTGGTGCTGCTCGACCTCAAGCTGCCGAAGGTCGACGGCCTCGAGGTGCTGAAGGAAATCCGCACCACCGACGGCCTGAAGCCGCTGCCGGTGGTGATGCTGACCTCGTCGAAGGAAGAACAGGACCTGGTGCGCAGCTACGAGCTGGGCGTGAACGCCTACGTGGTCAAGCCGGTCGATTTCACGGAGTTCGTGCGCGCGATCGCCGACCTCGGCATCTTCTGGGCGGTGCTGAACGAACCGCCGCCGGGTTCGCAGAAATACATCAAGCCGAATAAATGAACGGGGCGCCCACCCTACCGGTACCGGACACAATGTAGGGTGGGCTCTCCGAGCCCACGCATCACCGACACATCAAGCCGACCGGCGCCGCAGCAAATGCCGGATACGCGCACTCAGCGCATCCGGATGATAAGGTTTCTGCAGCAGGTTGACGCTCGCCTCCAGCTTGCCCTCGTGCGCCAGCACCCCTTCCGCATACCCCGAGGTATACAGGATCTGCGCCTGCGGCAGCCAGGCGCGCACCGCCTCTCCCAGCTGCAGGCTGCTGACCGGTCCCGGCATGATGACGTCGCTGAACACCAGGTCGATCTGCTCGCCGCTTTCCACGATCGCCTTGGCCACCGCCGCATCCGGCGCCTCCAGCACCCGGTAGCCGAGCGCCGACAGGATGCCGCAGGTGGCGCTGCGCACGTCTTCCTCGTCCTCGACCACCAGGATGGTTTCCGGCCCGCCCAGCAGGGGCGCCGCCGCCACGTCCTCCAGCGCATCCGGCGCGGCTTCGCTGCGCGGCAGCCAGATGCGCACGCTGGTGCCCTTGCCCGGCTCGCTCTGCAGCACGATCTCGCCGCCCGACTGCTTCACGAAACCATAGGCCATCGACAGGCCCAGGCCCGTGCCCTGCCCGGTCGGCTTGGTGGTGAAGAAGGGTTCGAAGGCGCGCTCCAGCACCTCCGGCGGCATGCCCTTGCCGGTGTCAAGGATCTCGATCATCACGTAATGACCGGCCGCCAGCGACGGCGGCAAGGCACTGTCCGGCCCCGCATTGGCGGCGCGGATCGTCAGCGTGCCGCTGCCGCCCATGGCGTCGCGCGCATTGATGGCCAGGTTCAGCAGCACGTTGTTGAGCTGGTTGGGATCGACCAGGGTGCTGCCCAGGCGGTGTTCGATTTCGGTGACCACGCGCGCGCGCGGGCCGAGCACGCGCCGCATCATGTCGTCCATCTCGCGCAGCAGGTGGCCCGGATCGATCACCACCGCCTGCAGCGGCTGGCGGCGGGCGAAGGCCAGCAGGTGGGAGGACAGCTTGGCGCCGCGCTCGACGCCGGCCAGCGCCATGTCGACGCGCGCCTTGCCGGCATCGTTCAGGTTGCCGACCAGCTTCAGCAGCTGCAGGTTGCCGCCGATGATCTGCAGCACGTTGTTGAAGTCGTGGGCGACACCGCCCGTCAGCTGGCCGATCGCCTCCATCTTCTGAGCCTGGAACAGGGCCGACTGGCTGGCCGCCAGCTGCTCCTGGCTGTGGCGCAGCGAGACGAAGGCGGCATCGCGCTGGCGGCGCGCGATGAAGGCGTCGCTGTGGTAGCGCACCCGCGCCACCAGCTCGCGCGGATCCGGCCACTTCACCATGTAGTCGTTGGCGCCCACCGCGAAGGCCTTGGCCTTGATGTCCGGGTCGTCTTCCGAAGACAGCACGATCACGGGAATGTGTTCGGTGTCCTTGTCGGCGCGAAGGCGCCGCGCGACCTCCAGGCCGTCGATCTCCGGCATGCGCAGGTCGACCAGCACTACCGTCGCCCCGATCTCGCGCGCCAGTTCGACCGCCATTTCCGGCCGGCTCGCGAAGCGCAAGGTGTGCGGCGCACAGCCTCTCAAGCCATGCGAAATGATGTCTTCGGCAAAGGGCTCGTCGTCGATCAGGAGGACAGAACAGGTGCTGGATTCGTCTTGGGTCATTGCAACTGCGGTGAGATGGGAGGAATGTGACGCGAATTGCAAATTAGTAAGCTTTTATTTTACATCAGGCATGTCGGCAGTGCCGGCAATGCAGCAGGGATAAATGACTATTTATGCAGGTGTTGCCATATCGGCCAGCAATCTGCTCATCTTCTCCCGTGCTTTTTGTTCGCCGTGAAGGTGCGGGTATAGAAACCGGCCGGCTTGTTCGCGACCCAGCCGATGAAGGAGCGGATGTCTTCGTGCTCCTTCAGCGCGTCCCAGGTGTGATAGGCGCGCAGCAGTTCGCGCTCGGAAAGGATCGAATGGATCTTGCGGTGGCAGATTTTATGGATCGGAAACTGCTCCCTGCCCTTCAGGGACTTGGGGACGAGGTGGTGGCGGTCGATGTTCTCGGTCCCCAGCGGCCGGCCGCACAGGGGGCACAGGGCCTCACCCTCGGGCTCGGGCTCGGGGGAGGCTTCAATGATGTCGGGAATGCGGGAACGGCGCGCCATACCCTCCATATCGAGGCATGCGCCGACGTTTAAAGAGCGGTCTCAGCCCGACGGCTGCATCAGCGCGCCGGCGCCACCACCAGCCGCGAAAAACTGGCAATGCTGGCCGCCGCCGCAAACACCGCCGCGATGGCGATCGCATACCAGGTGCCGCGCAGGTGGAACACGGTCAGGCAGAAGGCCACCAGCGCGGCACCTAGCGACTGCCCGATCAGGCGCGCGGTCGCCACCATGCCGCTGGCGCTGCCGCTGCGCGAGGGTGGCGCGCTGGCCATGATCGCTTTCACATTGGGCGCCTGGAAGAAGCCGAAACCGACGCCGCACACGGCCATGCGCCAGCCGATGTCGAAGGCCGAAGGCGAAGCCGGCATGCCGAGCAGCAGGGCCAGGCCGGCCGTCAGGATCATCAGGCCGACGCCGCCCAGCAGGCCCGGCGAATAGCGGTCGCTGAGGCGCCCCGCCACCGGCGCCATGATGCCAACCATGACCGGCCAGGGCGTCAGCAGGAAGCCGGTCTCCACCGGCGTGCGGCCGAGCTGGCTCTCGAAGTAGAACGGCAGCGCGACGAAGGCCAGCGCCTGCGCCGCGAAGGTGCAGATCGCGGTCAGCGTGGACAGGGTGAACAGCGGCAGGCGGAACAGGTCGACCGGCAGCAGCGGCGCCGGGTGGCCCTTCTGGCGGCGGATCAGCAGGAAGAAGAAGAACAATGCGATCACGGTCTCCGGCAGCAAGGTGCGCATGCCGACGCGGTGGGCCGCATCGCCCAGCGCCAGGATGGCCATGCCGAAGGCGGCGACGTTGTACAGGCCGGCCACGCCGTCGACCTTGTGGCTGGCGCGCGGCGATTCCGGCAAGGCCTTGCGGGCCAGGAAGAAGCCGAGCACGCCTGGGAGCACGTTGATCCCGAACAGCCATTCCCACGACGAGACGCTGAGGATGACCGATGCCAGGCTGGGGCCGATGGCGAAGCCGATCGCCACCACCAGCGCATTGTTGCCGAAGCCGCGACCGTGCAGCTTGGCCGGATAGACGGTGCGGATCAGCGCCGAGTTCACGCCCATCAGCGCGCTCGCGCCCAGGCCCTGGAACAGGCGCCCGGCGATCAGGACCGGCAGCGACCAGGCCAGCGCGCAGGCCAGCGAAGCCGCCGTGAAGATGACCATGCCGGCGATATAGACCCGCTTGTAGCCGATGGTCTCGCCCAGCGCCGCCACCGGCAGCAGGGTCGCGACCATCGCCAGCTGGTAGGCATTCACGATCCACACCGAATCCGCGGGGCTGGCGTGCAGCTGCTGGGCCATGGCCGGCAGCGCCGTGTTGGCGATGGCGGTATCGAGCGCAGACATGCCGACGCCGAGCGACAGGACGATCACGGCCCAGATGAGCTGGGCGCCGGACAGGCCGTCCACGGGAGTCGCGGGTTTCTCGTAAGTACTTGTATTTACTGCGTTTTGCATGCTCGTCCCGCGACAAAAGAACGAACGATTATATGAGGCTTGAGCGAGGTCTGCTGGAGAGCGAGCGAAAACGCCGGCGGCACCGTGGCGCGCAAAGCAAAAGGGCCGCAGCTTGCGCATGCGGCCCTTCCGGAATCCTGGCTCCCCGACCTGGACTCGAACCAGGGACCTGCGGATTAACAGTCCGTCGCTCTACCGACTGAGCTATCAGGGAATTGAGGCTCGCATTATAGCGGTTCAGTTGCCGTTTGACCAGTGCTCGTGAACGGGGTCAGCAAGGCGTGCTGGGACGCGGTGTGAAAATCGCGCCAGACGCGGTTGACGGGCGTGTCCTCGCGCGCCGCATACAGGCCGCAATATGGGTAGAGTGAATCGACCGCGCGGCGCGATGCGTTCACCCATTCCATCGACAGCGCCTGCATCTGCGCGGCCTCCTCGATGCCGACCGGCGCGCCTTCCACGACCCGGGCCCAGGTCGCATCCAGGCGCGCGTAGAAGCGCTCGCGCACGTCGTCGAGGGAAGCACGGGTCGAATCCAGCAGCGCGCGCACGGCCGGCACCTCGATCAGCGGCTCGCCCTGCCCGCCGAAGCGGTTGCGGCGGTGCGCGATGCATTCCTGCGCCAGCTCGACGAAGTGATGCGCCATGCCGGCCACGTTGGCCGCCAGCGTGACGAAGGCAAACGGCAGGAACGGGAAACGGTACAGCGGGCCTTGTGCGCACGCCCTGGCCGGCTCGATCTCGAAACCGTGTTCGGCGTGGATCCATTGCCCGGCCACGCGATAGGCGTGTGAGGCGGTGGCGCGCAGGCCGATGCTGCGCCAGCGCGGCACGATCTCGACCACTGCGGCCGGCACCACGAAAGCCTGGATGCGCGGGTTGCCGGCGGCGTCCAGCAGCGGCTCGCCCTGCTCGCGCAGGATCGCGTTGAAGGTGAAGTGGGTCGCCATCGGCGCGCCGCTGGCGTAGTCCCACAGGCCGTCGATGCGCCAGCCCTCCCCTTCGCGGTCGGCGTAGCCGGTCGGCGCGCCGCTGCCGGCCAGGCAGACCTGCGGCGTCGCCAGGATCTCGCCGGCGAGCCGCGGCGCCAGGAAGCCGGCGAACCAGCCGGCGCCGGCGCACAGGGTCACGGTCCAGCCCATGCTGCCGTCGACGCGGGCGATCGCCTCTTCCAGCCGCACGACGTCCGGCAGCGCCAGCTCGGCGCCGCCGGCCGCGCGCGGGGCCAGCATGCGGAGCCAGCCGCGTTCGTGGATCAGGGCCTGCTGGGCCAAGCGCAGCCAGCCTTCGGCATCGGCCCGGGCGGCGTGTTCGGCAATGACTGCGGCATCGTTCGAGGAAATCATCGGCGTGACCTGCATCGGTGTGACCTGGAAAGCAAAAGGCCGCTTCACTGAAGCGGCCTTTCCATGTTCTGGCTCCCCGACCTGGACTCGAACCAGGGACCTGCGGATTAACAGTCCGTCGCTCTACCGACTGAGCTATCAGGGAATTGAGGCACGCATTATAACCGCTGGACCGAATCTGGCAAGGTTTTTTTATTTTGTTATAGTGCTCGCTTCCCTCCACACCAACCACTGCAATGACGAAAGCACCCATCCTCGGTACGCCCCTGTCTCCCTCCGCCACGAAAGTGATGCTGCTCGGCTCCGGCGAGCTCGGCAAGGAAGTCATCATTTCCCTGCAGCGCCTCGGCGTCGAAGTGATCGCCGTCGACCGCTATGCGGACGCCCCGGGCCACCAGGTCGCGCACCGCGCCCACGTGATCGACATGACCGACGGCGAAGCCCTGGCGGCGCTGATCGCACAAGAGAAGCCCGACCTGGTCGTGCCGGAAATCGAGGCGATCGCCACCGACAAGCTGGCCGAGCTCGAAGCGCAAGGTGCCATCACCTGCATCCCCACCGCGCGCGCCGCCCAGCTGACCATGAACCGCGAAGGCATCCGCCGCCTGGCCGCCGAGGAACTGGGCCTGGCCACCTCGCCCTACCGCTTCGCCAGCAGCCTCGACGAGCTGAAGGCGGCCTGCGCCGAGATCGGTTTTCCGAACGTCGTGAAACCGGTGATGTCCTCGTCCGGCAAGGGTCAGTCGAAACTGGACGGCATGGATGACGTCGAGAACGCCTGGAACTACGCGGCCGCCGGCGGCCGCGTGGATGCCGGCCGCGTGATCGTCGAAGGCTTCATCGATTTCGACTACGAGATCACCCTGCTGACCGTGCGCTCCTCGAACGGCAACGGCGAGATCGTCACCGGCTTCTGCGAGCCGATCGGCCACAAGCAGGTGCATGGCGACTACGTCGAATCCTGGCAGCCGCAGCCGATGAGCCCGCGCGCCCTGGAGAGTGCGCGCGAGATCGCCAGCAAGGTCACCGCCAGCCTGGGCGGCCGCGGCGTGTTCGGCGTCGAGCTGTTCGTGAAGGGCGACATGGTGTGGTTCTCGGAAGTCAGCCCGCGTCCGCACGACACCGGCATGGTGACCATGGCAACCCAGGTCCAGAGCGAGTTCGAGCTGCACGCGAAAGCCATCCTCGGCCTGCCGGTGAATCCGGAACTGCGGGCACCGGGCGCCTCCGCCGTGATCTACGGCCAGCTGGAGCAGGCCGGCATCGCCTTCGAAGGCGTGGCCGAGGCGCTGCGGGTGCCGGGTTCGGACATCCGCCTGTTCGGCAAGCCGGAATCCTTTGCGCGCCGCCGCATGGGCGTGGCGCTGGCGACCGCGCCGGATATCGAGACCGCGCGCCAGCGTGCGCTGGAAGCGGCCGGCAAGGTCAAGCCGGTGCCGGGCAAGGCCTGAGATGGACCATGCCGCAATCGCATCGGCCTACGATGAGATTGCCGACCGTTGGCTGGACGACCGCTTCGACCAGGCCAACGGCACGTCCAGCTCGGACAACAGCGCCCGCCGATGCTGAAGCCGATGCATCTCCTGGATGACGGCGGACTCGATATGGAAGACACCCACGTCGGCTCGTCGATGGGGGCGGAAGCCTGTTACGGCACCCCGGGATTCCAGGCGTGCTCGACGCGATCGGGGAACCCGGATGCAAGGGATTGGTGAACATAGATGAGCTTTGCGATGCGCAGCGCCAAAAAAAAGGCCGCCTCGACTGAAGCGGCCTCTTCTGAATTCTGGCTCCCCGACCTGGACTCGAACCAGGGACCTGCGGATTAACAGTCCGTCGCTCTACCGACTGAGCTATCAGGGAATTGATGTTGCTATTATAGCCTCCCCATCGCGACTTGCACAGGCTTAGTTGCCAATCGTATCCAACCGTGCATGCCTCGCTGAGGCTTGAAACCTTGGCTCCCCGACCTGGACTCGAACCAGGGACCTGCGGATTAACAGTCCGTCGCTCTACCGACTGAGCTATCAGGGAATTGCCTACTTGCTCTTCCGATTCATGCGTGCCGAATCGGAAGAGCCAAGAGTTTAGAGAACTTTTGCGATGGCGTCAACGACCCGATCGATGTTCTTCGAATTCATCGCGGCAACACAGATGCGGCCGGTGTCCACGGCGTAGATCGATTCCTCGCGCAGCTTGCCCACCTGCTCCTTGGTCAGGCCGGAGTACGAGAACATGCCGACCTGCTGGCGCACGAAGCCGAAGTCCTTGCCCGGGGCTTTCTCGGCCAGCTTCTTCACCAGCTCTTCGCGCATCGCCTTGATGCGCACGCGCATGCCGGCCAGCTCCTCTTCCCACAGCTGGCGCAGTTCCGGGGTCGACAGCACGGTGGCGACGACCTTGCCGCCGTGCACCGGCGGGTTCGAGTAGTTGGTGCGCACCACGCGCTTCAGCTGCGACATCACGCGTGCGGCTTCCTCGGCGGACGACAGCACCACCGACAGCGCGCCGACGCGCTCGCCGTACAGCGAGAAGGATTTCGAGAACGAGTTCGACACCAGCAGCGGGCCGCCGGCGTCGACGAAGCGGCGCACCACGGCGCCATCTTCGGCGATGCCCGAGCCGAAGCCCTGGTAAGCCATGTCCAGGAAGGGGATCAGGCCGTTCGCGCGCACCACCTCGATCACCTGGCCCCACTGGTCGRCCGTCAGGTCGGCGCCGGTCGGGTTGTGGCAGCAGGCGTGCAGGACCACGATCGAGGCTTCCGGCATTGCCTTCAGCGAGGCCAGCATGCCTTCGAAGTTGACGCCGTGGGTGGCCGGATCGTAGTAGCTGTAGTTGTTGACGTCGAAGCCGGCGCTTTCGAACAGCGCGCGGTGGTTTTCCCAGCTCGGGTCGCTGATGTAGACCGCCGAGCCCGGCGAGAAACGCTTCAGGAAGTCGGCGCCGATCTTCAGTGCGCCGGTGCCGCCCAGGGCTTGCACGGTGACCGCACGCTTCTCTTGAATTACCGGGCTGTCGGCCCCAAATACGAGTTCTTGCACAGCCTTGTCATACGCACCCAGGCCTTCGATCGGCAGATAGGTGCGCGGCGCAGGTTGTTCCATCAGCATCGCTTCCGCCTTGCGTACGCATTCCAGCAGGGGCACCTTTCCGTTGTCATCGTAGTAGACGCCGACGCCGAGATTGATCTTGGCCGGATTGGTATCTGCATTGAAGGCTTCGGTAATGCCCAGGATAGGGTCGCGTGGGGCCATGGCGATGGCGCCGAAGATGCTGGCAGGAGCTGTGGAATTCATCGTGATAAACTCTGGTTTGTCGGCTGGGTTCGCAGCGGTTGTATAGACAGCGGCTTGGATGTTGCAGTGCCGCAGGCGGATTCCCATTCTAGCAAAGGTCTGAACTCATGGCAGAACTATCGGTCGCAAATACCCCCGCGCCCACCGTCATCACTTTCCCGGATTCTCCGTTCAAGCTGCACCAGCCCTTCCCTCCCGCCGGCGACCAGCCGACCGCGATCCAGGGCCTGGTCGAGGGCATCGACGACGGTCTGATGTACCAGACGCTGCTGGGCGTCACCGGTTCCGGCAAGACCTATACGATGGCCAACGTGATCGCCCGTGCGGGCCGTCCGGCGATCGTCTTCGCACCGAACAAGACGCTCGCGGCCCAGCTCTACGCCGAGTTCCGCGAGTTCTTCCCGCAGAACGCGGTCGAGTACTTCGTCTCCTACTACGACTATTACCAGCCGGAAGCCTATGTGCCGCAGCGCGACCTGTTCATCGAGAAGGACTCGTCGATCAACGAGCACATCGAGCAGATGCGCCTGTCCTGCACCAAGTCGCTGATGGAGCGCCGCGACGTCGTCATCGTCGCCACCGTCTCGGCCATCTACGGTATCGGTAATCCGGACGAGTACCACAAGATGGTGCTGACCTTGCGCGCCAAGGACAAGGTCGCGCAGCGCGACGTGATCGCACGCCTGATCCAGATGCAGTACACGCGCAACGAGATGGACTTCGCGCGCGGCACTTTCCGCGTGCGCGGCGACACCATCGACATCTTCCCGGCCGAGCACGCGGAACTCGCGATCCGCGTCGAGATGTTCGACGACGAGATCGAATCGCTGCAGCTGTTCGACCCGCTCACCGGCAAGGTGCGCCAGAAGATCCCGCGCTTCACCGTCTATCCGGGTTCGCACTACGTGACCGGGCGCAGCACCGTGTTGAAGGCCGTCGACTCGATCAAGGCCGAACTGCGCGACCGCCTCGAATTCTTCCGCGAACAGGGCAAGCTGCTGGAAGAGCAGCGCCTCGAGCAGCGCACCCGTTTCGACCTCGAGATGCTGGCCGAAGTCGGCTTCACGAAGGGCATCGAGAACTACTCGCGCCACCTGTCCGGCGCGATGCCGGGCGAACCGCCGCCAACCCTGATCGACTACCTGCCGAAAGACGCGCTGATGTTCATGGACGAGTCGCACGTGATGATCGGCCAGCTGAACGCGATGTACAACGGCGACCGTTCGCGCAAGACCAACCTGGTCGACTACGGCTTCCGCCTGCCGTCCGCGCTGGACAACCGGCCCCTGAAGTTCCAGGAATTCGAGAACAAGATGCGCCAGTGCATTTTCGTCTCGGCGACGCCCGCCGACTACGAGAAGGAGCACGCCGACAACGTGGTCGAGCAGGTGGTGCGTCCGACCGGCCTGGTCGACCCGCAGGTGATCGTGCGCCCCGCGCGCTCGCAGGTCGACGACCTGATGGGCGAGATCACGGACCGCATCGCCAAGGACGAGCGGGTGCTGGTGACCACGCTGACCAAGCGCATGGCCGAACAGCTGACGGAATACCTGAGCGACCACGGCATCAAGGTGCGCTACCTGCACAGCGACATCGACACCGTCGAGCGCGTCGAAATCCTGCGCGACCTGCGCCTGGGCACCTTCGACGTGGTGGTCGGCATCAACCTGCTGCGCGAGGGCCTGGACTTGCCGGAAGTCTCGCTGGTGGCCGTGCTGGACGCCGACAAGGAGGGCTTCCTGCGTTCCGAGCGCTCGCTGATCCAGACCATCGGCCGCGCCGCGCGCAACCTGAACGGCGTAGCGATCCTGTACGCCGACCAGATCACCGACTCGATGAAGAAAGCCATCGACGAGACCGAACGCCGCCGCGCCAAGCAGATCGCCTTCAACGAAGCGAACGGCATCGTGCCGAAGGGTGTGAACAAGAAGATCAAGGACATGATCGACGGCGTCTACAGCGCCGCCGCGGCCAAGAACATGGCGGAAGCGGAAGAGACCGCGAAGATCGAAGGCATGAGCGAGAAGCAGATTTCGAAAGAGATCAAGCGTCTCGAGAAGCTCATGGTCGACCATGCCAAGAACCTCGAGTTCGAGAAGGCGGCCCAGGTGCGGGACCAGCTGCATGTGCTCAAGCAGCAGGCTTTCGGGGCGCCGGGGGCGGACAATGTGGTGTCGATACTGGGCAAGTAATTCGGTGCCCATCGATATGAAAAAAGCGACCTTCCGGTCGCTTTTTTCATTGCCGGCCCGAAGACCGGCGTTCGCTTAAAAGGAATTACTGCTTGCGACGACGGCGCAGGCCGCCCAGCATCGCACCGCCCAGGGCCAGCAGCGCCAGGCTGCCCGGTTCCGGAACGAAGGTGATGTTGCCGCCGGTGGCTTGCTGCAGGTAGTCGGTGTAGGCGCCCAGGATGATGCCGCCGAACAGGGTGCCGAAGGTGCCGGCCACCTGGTTGGCGAACAGGCGGGTTTCGAAGGTGTTGTTGGCAACGACCATCAGCTCGCCGTACAGCTCGACGAAGGACGGGCCGCCCGAATCGCCGCCGCCGATGCCGGCTTCGACGCCGTTCGGCAGGGCCACGGTGCAGATGTTGAAGTAGGTGCAGAAGGTGTCCTGGCCGTTACCGTCGAAGTCGGCGTAATAGACTTCGTTCGGGCCGCCGTTGAAGCCCTGTTCGTCGTCGTTCTCGAAGTAGTCGGTGACGTTCTCGCCGACGCGCTTGGTATCGTAGCGCGGAGCGACGTAATGGCCGTTGATGCCGTCGCCCGAGGTGCCGTAGCCGGCCATGATGATGTGCGAACCGGCAACCAGTTCATTCGTTGCGACCTTGTAGATCTTGGCGCTGGCCGGTGCGTCCTTGCTCAGGGTGATCACCGAGATGTCGTCGTTCACGCAACCCTTGCTGCCGTCCGGGCAGTTGTTGAAGCCCTGGTAGTTCGGGTTGATCGAGACGTTCGAGGCCGAGACGATCGAGTTGTAGGTGCCGTTGCTGTTGAAGGCGACCAGCACGCTGTTGTTCGGATTCTTCAGGTCGATGACCTTGCCGTCGCCATACTGGTCGACGCAGTGGCCGGCCGAGATGACCTGGCGTTTGCCGACCAGGGCGCCGGAGCAGATGTAGAAATCGTTGCCGTACTGGATCTGGATTGCGACCACACCGGAAAACTTCGAGGAAGACACATTCGGATCGACGTGGGCGGCCGGGGTATCCGGCAGTGCGCCAGCAGTGATGGTCGGGGTATAGACCGCACCGGCAATGCCCGCTTGCGCGGCACCGCTGATCCCGAAGAGTGCGCCGGCGGCGACGGTGATACCCAACAGCTTATTGAACGACAGTTTCCGATTACGCATTTTTTATCCTTTGTAGTAACAGCGTTATGTCTGCGGCACTTTGTAAGCTCGCGCGGATCATGCATGCAGGAATCATGCCAGAAGGAAAAGATGCTTAAAAATTAATGGCATACGGAAATAGCGCTTCACGATTTCTTACCAGTTGTAAATTTTTCCGACAGTAAACACACAAACAAAAACCGCAGGTCCTCGCGGAGCCTGCGGTTCGGGGCCGGCGCTGCGCCTGGCTTATTTCACGTCGAGCAGGCTGACGTCGAAAATCAGGTTGGCATTCGGCGGAATCGGTCCCGCTCCCTTGTTGCCGTAGGCGAGCGCGGCCGGTACCACCAGGGTACGCTTGCCGCCCACCTTCATGCCGACCAGGCCCTCGTCCCAGCCCTTGATGACCTTGCCGGCGCCGAGCTGGAAGGTGAAGGGGTCGCCGCCGACCGAGCTGTCGATCTGGAGGCCATGCTGGCCCGGCTCCTTGGGCGAATACAGCCAGCCGGTGTAGTGCACGGTCACGGTGGAGCCGGCCGCCGCGGCCTTGCCTTTGCCGACGACGGTGTCGGTTTTCTGCAGCGGCCTGGCGGCGGCGGCCATGGGCGCCTTGGGGATGGCCGCTGCCTGGGCGATGGCAGGGCCGAGGGCCAGGCTCAGTCCAAAGGCAAGTGCGGCGCGCGAAAGAATGGAAGTCATCGGGATCTGCTCTGCTGGTTGGGAAATGGTGGCACTAGTATTGCCGACGTGCAGTATTTGCACAAGCGACAACGCTATTCGCCCGTTCTCCATGTTAATGTCGCGGCAGACTCATCCGAAAGAAAAGGACATCATCATGCAAGCCCGACTCATCGCCGCCGCGGCGCTGGTCCTCCTCGAGGTCGCAGCGGCGCCGGCCTTTGCCGCTCCCGACGTCAACTACCTGCAGAACGAACTCGACGGCCGCGGCCGCTGCCTCGGCACGGCCGGCCCCGTCGTCGCCATGATGGCCTGCAATAAATCGCCGACCCAGCAATGGTTCGCCACCCGCGGCGAGCTGCCGGGCTCCGACAAATTCCATACGGTGGCCGACGGCGAGACCGTCTGCCTGGCGGTACACCCGGACGACCGCAAGAACGTGCTGGCGATGGAGCCCTGCAGCCGCACCGACAGCCAGCAGTGGACGATCGAGCGCCTGAGCGACGTGCCGCGCCAGATGCGGCTGAGCAACCGCGAAACCGGCGCCACCCGCTGCCTGGAAGCAGTGCAGACCGGCATCAGGATGACGCCCTGCAGCCGCCACCAGAGCGGCCACCGCTGGCGCAGCAATTACGAACCGACGATGTAGGACGCTTTACTGGACGTCCAGCAGCTCGACATCGAAGATCAGGTTGCTGTTCGGCGGAATCGGCCCCGCGCCCTGCTCGCCATACCCCATCGCGGCGGGCACGATCAGGGTGCGCTTGCCGCCTACCTTCATGCCCTGCACGCCCTGGTCCCAGCCCGGGATCACCTGGCCGGCGCCGAGGCGGAAGCTGAAGGGCTGGCGGCCGACCGAGGAATCGAACTGGGCGCCATGCTGCTGCTGGGCGTTCGGCGCGTACAGCCAGCCCGTGTAATTGACGACCACGGTGGAACCGGCCACCGCTTCCTTGCCGGTGCCGGTCACGGTATCGATCTTCTGCATGGCGATCGGGCTCGCGTCGGACGGCGCCGCCGCCGGTGCGTGGCCGCGCTTGCAGCCCGCCAGGGTGAGGGAAAGGGCCAGGCCGAGGGCGCAGACGGAAAGCAGCTGTTTCATGTTCTTGTTCTTTCGTAGTGATGGATGCCGGCGCAGGATACACCCCGCCCGCCCCTAGGGCAACGCCAGGCGTGCGGTGCCGCCCAGGATACGGTCGGCGGCGGTGCCGACGCCATCCTCGAACGCCATCGCCGCCGCCATTTCGCGTGCCCGCTCGCGCATGGCCGGCGCGCAGGCGGCGGCGATCAGCGCGGCCGGGTCGGTCCCGGCGAATGCCGCCATCGGGCAGGTGAGGCCGATCCCGCGCGCGCGCAGGCGCTCGGCCCAGAAAAACTGGTCGCCGGCAAACGGCACCACCACCGAGGGCACGCCGGCGCGCGCCGCCGCATGCGTGGTCCCTGCCCCGCCGTGGTGAATGACGGCGGCGATGCGCGGGAACAGCCATTCGTGCGGCGTATCGCCCAGCACGAAGACGTCCGGCGGCAGCCGCGACAGGTCGACGCCGCTCCAGCCCGGATAGAACAGCACGCGCCGTATGGCGGCAATGCCGCGCACCGCCTCCAGCAGCGTCTGCGGATCCATGCCGGCCATGCTGCCGAAGCCGATGTAGACCGGCGCCTCGCCGGCGGCCAGGAAGGCGGACAGCGAATCCGGCGGCTGCCACCCGGCGGCAGCGGGAAGCTGCCAGGTGCCGGTCAGCTCGACCTCGGCCGGCCAATCGCGGGGACGCGGCAGCAGGGCCGGCGAACAGCCGTACAGGGTCGGATAGCCCTGCCACATCCGCCGGCGCGGCGCCGCGCCGAATACCTCCCTGCGCGCCGCATTCACGGCCGGCCGGAACATCGCCCAGGTCAGGCTGTTGAAGGCCTGGTGGGTCAGCAGCTTGGCCCAGCCGGGCAGCCTGCGCGGACGCAGGAAAGCGGCGCCGAACTCGCGCGTGGGCGTCAGCGGCCACAGCGCGGTGCCGATGCAGGGAATGGCGAGCGCCTCGGCCACGGCCAGGCCGACGAAGGCCGCCAGGCCGGAAAACACCAGCACGTCGCTGCCTTCGGCCGCCGTGCGCGCGGTCGCCATCCACGCCGCCGTGTGCTCGCGCGCCAGTTGGGCGCAGGCGCGCGCGACCCGCGCCATGTCGGCGCGGCCGTCGATGGATTTGCCGAGCGTGCCGCCCGGCTGCACGGCCTTGCGGATGTCGCCGGCCAGGGCCGTGAACGGGATCCCGTGTTCGCGCGCCAGCGGAGCGCAGGCGCGGTCGGCCAGCAGCCGGGCCTGGTGCCCGCGCCGGATCATTTCTTTGGCGAGCGCCGCCAGCGGGCGCGTGTCGCCGTCGGTGCCGTAGGTGAGGAAGGTGATCTTCATGTCATGCCTTGCGTGTCGAAGGCATGATTGTCGGCCAGCTAGCGGGGGCGAGGCTTGTACAAAGCCGACATCGTCACAAACGATAAGCCCAGTAGTCGCGGTCGGAAGCGATGCTGTCTGCCAGGCGCGAAGGCGACAGGCCGGCCAGTTCGCGCAGCTCGCGCGCCATGTGGGCCTGGTCGGCGTAGCCCAGTCCGGCCGCCAGCGCGGCCAGCGTCTCCTTCGGCGCGGCCGGGTCGCGCAGGGCGTAGACGGCTTCGTTCATGCGCTGCAGGCGGCGCGCCTGGGCCGGCGTGACGCCGATCCGCTCGCGGTAGCGGCGCTGCACCTGGCGCTCGCCGACGCCGAGTGAGCGTGCGGTCTCGGCCACGCCTTCGTGGCTGGCGATGCGGCGCAGGCTGCGGCCCAGCTCCGGGTCCCAGCCGGCGCGGCGCTCGCGCCAGCGCGCGCCGGTCCACGCCTCGATCCATTCGATCTGCGCGGCCTCGTCGCGGTCCGCCAGGGCCTGCGGCCAGGCTTCCCAATCGGCGTCCAGCCAGCCGGCGGCCGGCTCGTCGCGGTCCTGCAGGCGGGCCGGCGCGATGCCGGTCAGCAGGGCGAAGGCATCGGGGTAGAAGATCGCGGACAGCGAGCGCACCGGCGCCAGCGACATCGAGGTGACCGGACGCGTACGCGGTCCCGAGACCAGCAGCCCGGACAGGGCGCGCGTGCCGCCCGCCTCCGCCGCCATGGCGATGGCGCCGTCGAGGATCAGGCTCAGGCTGCAATAGACCATCGCCGGAAAGCGGTTCAGGTGGGGCTGCGGCGGCGGCCAGGATTCGTCGAGGGTCGACATGAAGCCGATCCCGTACAGGACCTCGGACAGTTCGCCTTGCGGCTGGTGCATCGAGGTCCGCATGCGGCCTTATTCGCCGAGCGTCTTGACGAAGGCGCGCACGCCGCCCAGCAGCATCTCGATCGACATCGCCGTCAGGATCAGGCCCATCAGGCGCTCGAAGGCGGTCATGACCTGGGCGCCGAGCGCCTTCTGCAAACGCTCGGCGGCCAGGAAGACGACCACCCAGACCACGCCGACGGCGGCCAGCGCGGCCACGTGGACCATCACTTCCGCCGTCGTCTGCGAGGTGAACAGCAGCACGGTGGCCAGCGCCGAAGGACCGGCCAGCGCGGGAATCGCCAGCGGCACGATGAAGGGCTCGCCGCCTTCGCTGCGGCCCAGCACGCCGTCCGGATGCGGGAAGATCATGCGGATCGCGATGATCAGCAGGATCACGGCGCCGCCGATGCGCAGCGAGATGTCGGTCAGGTGCAGCGCTTCCAGGAAGTGCCGGCCGAAGAACATGAAGACCAGCAGCAGCAGGAAGGCGATCGCGCATTCGCGCAGCACGATGCGCGGCCGGCGGGCCGGCTCGACCTCCTTCAGCGCGGTGACGAACAGGGGAACGTTGCCGAAGGGGTCGGTTACGAGCAGGAGCAGGATGAAGGTCTGGAAGAAGCTTTGGGTCATGGGATCGGTCAAGGTATTTATCGCAATCTTAACCGATCGGTATCCCTAGCCATCGATTTGGGCGTCAAAAGCTTTCCCACGCCTCCGCAGCCGGACGTACGGGCGAGGCGGCTGCCAGCGCCTTGCGCGCAGGCGCCGGCGACCGGACCGGCTGGGCCGGCTGGGCCGGCATGTCCTTCAGCCTGAATACGCGCATCGCGTCGGCCAGGTCCGCAGCCTGCTTCTGCAGGGTTTCGGAGGCCGCCGCGGCTTCCTCCACCAGCGAGGCATTCTGCTGGGTGGTCTGGTCCATCTGGCTGACCGCTTCGTTGATCTGCTCGATGCCGAGGGTCTGCTCGCGGGTGGCGGCGCTGATGTCGCCCATGATGTCGGTGACGCGGCGGATGCTCGCCACGATCTCGTCCATCGTGGTGCCGGCCGTCGCCACCAGGGCGCTTCCCGTCTCCACGTTACTGACGGAAGCATCGATCAGGGTCTTGATCTCCTTGGCGGCGGCAGCCGAACGCTGGGCCAGGTTGCGCACTTCGCCGGCCACCACGGCGAAGCCGCGGCCCTGCTCGCCCGCCCTGGCCGCCTCCACCGCGGCGTTCAGCGCCAGGATATTGGTCTGGAAGGCGATCCCGTCGATCACGGCGATGATGTCCACGATTTTTTTCGACGAGGTATCGATCAGCCCCATCGTTTCGACCACCTGGTGCACCACCGAGCCGCCCTTGGCCGCCACTTCGCTTGCCGAGGCGGCCAGCTGATTGGCCTGGCGCGCATTGTCCGAGGTCTGCTTGACGGTCGAGGTCAGCTCTTCCATCGACGACGCGGTTTCTTCGAGCGAGCTGGCCTGCTGCTCGGTGCGCGACGACAATTCGAGGTTCCCCGCCGCGATCTCGTCGCTCGCATGGGCGATATTTCCCGCGCCCTGAACCACGCTATGCACGAGGTCGCGCAGCGAGTGATTCATCTCGCGCAGCGCTTCCAGCAGTTGTCCGGCCTCGTCCTTCGAGGTGACCTGGATGTCCGCCGTCAGGTCGCCCTTGGCGACGCGGCGCGCGATCCCGATCGCGGTTTCCAGCGGCTTGACGATGCTCGTGCGAAGCAGCCAGCCACAGGCGACCACCAGCAGCACCAGCAGCACGCTCAGCGCAGTCTGCATGCGCAGGCTGGCGGCCGCGGCCTGATCGGCCTGCGCGGCGCTGGCGTCGATGGCCTTGCGCTGCATGTCGACCATGTCACGCAGCAGCCCCTGGTACTTGGCCGAAGCTGGAATGAACTTTTCCTCGAGCACGCGCGTTGCGGTCTCGACATCGTTCACTTCCTTGGCCTTGGTTACCGCGGCTTTCTGGACGTTGTAGAAATCACGCGCTTCGGCGATCTGCTGCAGCAGCTTGGCCTCTTCCGGCGAGGTCAGCAGCTGCTTCACCTTTTTCAGGATTTCGCCGGCTTCCTTGCTGCCCGTCGCCGAATCTTCGGCAAAGAACGCAACCAGCGCATTGTCGCTGCTCTTCGCGATTGCCAGCGTCCTGCGCGAACCGCCGTAGATGGTGCGGTACCAGTCGCTGACCAGCCTTTCCTTCGCCAGTGGCAAGGCCATCAATTCCTTGGTCGACGCCATCATCCTGTTCAGCTGCCAAAGTCCGACGCCGGTGGTGGCAATCGAAATGAGCAGGACGATCGTGAAGACGACCGCAATCTTTTTGCCGATGTTGAGGTTTTTCATCATTTACATGTACGCAAGCCGGGGCCGCACGGCGCCAGTGTTCAATAACAGGGGAGTTTCACTTCAGATATGAAATATGCAGCATTAATTGCCGCATTGCAATAAAAATTAACATCTGTCGGCATCGGCGCAACACCCGATATGCATGAGCATAAAACCGGTTTATGATGCCCGAGGGAAATTTTGTTTCTTCCGGATATTAATATTTCATATTTACAGCAAGGTACCGACAGCATGACCGACCCTACCCAAGCCAAGCCGCGTCGCGACTTCCTGATCAAGTCGCTGGTCGGCGCGGCCGGCGCCGCGAGCGCCACCCTGCCCCTCGCCGCCAAGGCGCAGGCGCCCGACGGGCAGCCCGCCGCTGCCGCCCCCGCCGCCGCCGATGCGCCGGCCGGCTACGAGTGGCTGCGCCCCGGCGAGCAGGCCTTCGTCGAAGCACTGGTCAACCACATGTGCCCGGCCGACCAGTACACCCCGAGCGGGGTCGACATGGGCCTGAACGTCTACTTCGACCGTGCACTCGCCGGCAACTGGGGCCAGGGCGACCGCCTCTACCTGCAGGGCCCGTTCAAGCAAGGCAGCGCCAACCAGGGTTACCAGCTGGCGATGACGCCGGCCGCCCTGTTCCGCGCCGGTACCGAAGGCCTGGCCGACTACTGCCAGGCGACCTTCAAGAAGCCCTTCGATGCGCTGCCGTCCGAGACCAGGGAACAGCTACTCAAGGACCTGCAGGCCGGCAAGATCTCCTTGCCGAACGGCGTGCCGGCCAAGCCCTACTTCGCGCAGCTGCTGCAGATGTTCTACGAAGCCATGTTCTCCGACCCGATCTACGGCGGCAATCGCGACAAGATGGCCTGGAAGATGATCGGCTACCCGGGCGTGAACACCACCAACAAGCTGAACATCGTCAAGTTCAAGAACAAACCGTATCGCACGCAGCCGGTCGGCATTGCCGATCTCAGCTGAAGCAAACACCAACGGAACCGCAATGAAGAAAATGAATGAAGTGGATGTCGTGCTGGTCGGCGCCGGCTGGACCGGCGGCATCCTGGGCAAGGAACTGTCCGAAGCAGGCATGACCGTGGTATGCCTCGAGCGGGGTGGCCCGCAAGCCTCGTCGGAAGACTTTACCGTCCCGCGCATGCGCGACGAACTGGCGCTGGGCATCCGCAACGGCATGATGGTCAACACCAACGACCAGACCGAAACCATCCGCAACGACGCCAAGGAAACCGCGCTTCCCTATCGCCGCCTGGGATCCTACCTGATGGGTACCGGCGTCGGCGGCGCCTCGACGCACTGGAACGGCCATACCTGGCGCTGGACCGACGACGAGTTCAAGATCCGCTCGCGCTACGAAGCAAAGTACGGCAAGAAGTACATTCCCGAAGACATGACGATCCAGGACTGGGGCATCAGCTACCAGGAACTGGAAAAGTACTACGACAAGTTCGAGAAGGTTGCCGGCATTTCCGGCAAGGCGGGCAACATCAAGGGCAAGAAGATCGCCGGCGGCAACATCTTCGAAGGGCCGCGATCGAACGACTATCCGCTGCCGCCGGTCGAACAGACCCTGGCCGGCGATCTGTTCGAAGATACGGCCAAGAAGATGGGTTACCACCCCTTCCCGCGCCCGACCGCGAACGCCTCGCGCGCCTATACCAACCCCGACGGCGCCAAGTTCGGCGAATGCCAGTACTGCGGCCACTGCGAGCGCTTCGGCTGCGAATCGAATGCCAAGGGCGGCGCCCACATGACCGTGCTGCCGGCCGCGCTGAAGCAGAATACCTTCGAGCTGCGCACGAATGCCTGGGTCACCCGTATCGAGCGCGACGCCTCGGGCAGGAAAGCGACCGGCGTCACCTACGTCAACCTGGCGAACGGCGAGGAAGTCTTCCAGCCGGCCAGGATGGTCGTGCTGACTGCCTATGCGCTGAATAACGTGCACCTGATGCTGGTCTCCGGCATCGGCCAGGCCTACGACCCGGTCACCGGCAAGGGCCTGATCGGCAAGAATTACTGCTACCAGACCGGCGCCAGCGCCACGCTGTTCTTCGAGGACAAGCTGTTCCACCCCTATATGTCGGCGGGCGGCACCAGCACCCTGATCGACGACTTCAACGCCAACTGGGACTTCGACCGCGCCCCCCTCGGCTACATCGGCGGCTCGATCATCGGCACGGTGCAGTATGGCGGCCGCCCGATCCAATGGCACCCGGTGCCGGGCGGCACGCCGGGCTGGGGCAAGAAGTGGAAGGAAGAAACCGCCAAGTGGTACGAGCGCGCGATGAACATCGCGGCGGCCGGCAGCGTGATGCCGAACCGCGCCAACTTCCTCGACCTCGATCCGACCTACCGCAACCGCCTCGGCATGCCGCTGATGCGCATGACCTTCGACTACAAGGACAACGAGCGCAAGATTTCGGCGCACTCCGCCGAGATCATCAACAAGATTGCGCAGGCCATGAACCCCACTCACCTGAACAAGGCGACCCCGCGCAATTCGTGGAACGCGACCGTGTACCAGAGCACCCACAACACCGGCGGCACCATCATGGGCACGAATCCGGGCAACTCGGTCACGAACAAATATGGCCAGGTGTGGGACGTCGACAACCTGTTCATCATGGGCGCCTCGCTGTTCCCCCACAACTCGGCCTACAACCCGACCGGCCCCGTCGGCGCGATCGCCTACATGGCGGCCGATATCATCAAGAACGTCTACGTCAAGAATCCAGGAAAGCTCATCGATGCCTAAGTTCGTCAATCCGCTTGCAATCGCGTTGGCGGCCCTCGCCGCCCTCTCCCTTCACGCCCAGGCGGCCGACGACCTCGGCAAGAAGACCTTCGAAACCTGCGCCGCCTGCCACTCGCTGAAGGCCGGCGAGAACGGCGTCGGTCCCGACCTGCACAACATCGTCGGCCGTACCGCCGGCCTTGAGCCTGGCTTCCGCTTCTCGGGTCCGATGAAACGCAGCGGCATCACCTGGGACGAAAAGAGCCTGACCGAATTCCTCCGTGCGCCCCAGGAGAAGGTGCCGGGCAACCGCATGCCCTTCTCCGGCATTCCGGACGAGGCGGCGCTGAAGGCGGTCGTGCAGTACCTGGCGACGGCCAGCAAGTAAGCCCACGACCCGGCCTGGTGACCGGGCGGCCTCAGGGCCGCCTCAGGGCCGCCTCAGGGCCGCGTCGGCTGCACCAGGCTCGTCATCGCATCCACGTACAAGGTCCGGTCGTCCGCATACAGCGGCAGCAGCGGCGTGACCGACACCTGGTTCAGCTTGGTCTTGCGGATCTGGCCGCCGGCTGGATCCCTGAACACCGCGTAGGGCACGTCCTGGATCACATAAGGTTCGCCGTTCACGTGGCCGATGATCATCAGCACGTGGCCGGGGACGACGACCAGGTCGCCCACCTGGGCCTCGGCCAGGGCGCGCACGCGGTACTCATGGCTGTCCTTGCCGGTGAAGGTCCGGTGCTGGAACACCGGCATGCTGCCCTGCAGGGCGGAACTGGGGGGCAGGTACAGGCCCATGCTGCGATAGACCTCGCCGGTCAGACCGCTGCAGTCGCGCGCATTGAACTGGTGGCCCCAGCCATAACGCTCGCCGAGCAGCTTGAAGGCCTGGCGGATGATGTTGGCCCGGGTGACCGGCAGGTAGCCGGGCGCGCTGTCCGCGCTGCGGCGTAGCAGCGCCGGCTTGAACTCGAGCGCCCCGCCCTGCCCGCGCACCGGCAGCAGCAGAGTCCAGGAGGCATAAGGGCTGGCGCCGTTCACCGGTTCGCCGGGCGGCACATCGGCGGCCGGCAGCGCCGTGCCCATGTCCAGCAGCACTTCCGACACCTCGGGCGCTTCCGGCGTGAACACGGTGCGCACCTGGTCGCCGGTGACGACCCGGCCCGGGGCCCGGGTGGCATAGCCGAACACGGCGTCGCGCGCGCCTTCGGCGATGTCCTTGCTGCTCACCCAGGCCGGGCCCTGGGTCGACATCACCAGCAGCCAGTCGCGATCAAGGCTCTGGTGGGCGATGAGGACGGGCTCGCCCGGGAACAGCACGCCGGCCTGCAGGCTTTCGACATCGCGGTTGTCGGCACCTGGGTAGAAATTGCGTTCGATCGGCAGCGTGCGCAGGTGGGCGCGGCGCACGCTGAGGCCGTACCTGGCCGGCGCCGATGCCGCGATCCGCTCCGGCGCGCCGTTCCTGCGGATGGCGTCCAGGGTCGCGGCGCCGACCGGCTTGCCGTCCTCGTCGACGGCGATCTTCACCGGCGTCGCCTGCTCCGCCTGCTTCAGCCAGTCGGCCACCTGGGCGCGTTCCAGGGTCGCCGGAAGGCGCTGCAGGTCGATGAAGCCGCCGTCCGGCGCGAAGGCGAGCGTGCGCTTGGCCGCTGCCTGGCGCGCGTTCAGCAGCACCATGTCCGGCTCCAGCAGGCGGTGGATCCAGAAATCGGGATTCAGCATCTCTTCGCTGAAGGCGGGGATGCCGGACGCTGATACCGGGGCCGGGGCGCCCTGGTCGGCTGCCAGCGCGAGTCGGGTGGCGCAGGTGATCGCCAGGGCCAGCGCCCGGGCGCGCAGCTTGGTGCTCGTCTTCATCGTCGTCTCCATTTTTATGGAGGAAGCTTACATGAAGATGGGCGAAAAAAATCGGGGCGCGCGGCCCCGATTCAGCTTGGGCCCCCGCCTGCGCGGGGGCGACGACTAAAAAGCGCGAGAGCGCCGCCGTCTTCAGTTCTTCTCGAACTTCTTCATCCACGACGCCAGCTGGTGCGGACGCAGGCCGTCGTAGTCTTCGAACGGCTGGTGGATCCACGGGTTGTGCGGCAGGTCTTCCAGGTGGTAGTCCGGGACCAGCGACGAGGTGCCCTTGACCCAGATGACGGCCGAACGCACTTCGGTGACGTCCGGGTAGTTCGCCTGCAGGTGTTCGCGCACCTTCACCAGGGTCACGCCGGAGTCGGCCAGGTCGTCGACCAGCAGGATCCTGCCGGCCAGCGGGCCCTTGGTCATCGTCATGTACTTGGCGATGTCCAGGTCGCCCTGCTTCTTGCCGGCTTCTTCGCGGTAGGAGCTGGTCGACAGGATCGCCAGCGGCACGTCGAAGATGCGCGAGATCACGTCGCCCGGACGCACGCCGCCGCGCGCCAGGCACAGGACCATGTCGAACTTCCAGTTCGATTCGTAGACCTTCAGCGCCAGGCGCTCGACCAGGCGGTTGTACTCATCCCAGGAGACCCACAGGTCCTTGTCGGTGGATGCAGGAGTGTTCATTTCAGGCTATTCCTATTGTTCTTATGCGGCAAACGGGTGACGCAGCACGATGGTTTCTTCACGGTCCGGACCGGTCGACACCATGTCGACCGGAACACCGACCAGCTCTTCGATGCGCTTGATGTAAGCGCGGGCATTGGCCGGCAGTTCGTCCATGGACTTGGCGCCGACGGTGCTTTCCTTCCAGCCCGGCATTTCTTCGTAGACCGGCACGCAGGCGGCCGCCTCTTCGGCGCCGACCGGGAAGATGTCGACGTCACGGCCGTCGATCTTGTAGCCGGTGCACAGCTTCAGGGACTCGATGCCGTCCAGCACGTCCAGCTTGGTCAGGCACATGCCGGTCACGCCGTTGATCTGGACCGAGCGGCGCAGCAGCGCGGCGTCGAACCAGCCGCAGCGGCGTGCACGGCCGGTCACGGTGCCGAACTCGTGGCCCACGCGCGACAGGTGCTCGCCGACGCCGGCGTCGGTCGGCAGTTCGGACGGGAACGGGCCCGAACCCACGCGGGTCGTGTAGGCCTTGGTGATGCCCATGATGTAGTGCAGCATGCCCGGGCCGACGCCCGAACCGGCGGCGGCGTTACCGGCCACGCAGTTCGACGAGGTCACGAACGGGTAGGTGCCGTGGTCGACGTCCAGCAGCGAGCCTTGCGCGCCTTCGAACAGCAGGTGGCCGCCGGCCTTGTGGGCGGCGTACAGGGCCGACGAGACATCGCCGACCATCGGACGCAGGCGCGGCACCAGGGCCATCGCGTCGTCGAAAGTCTTCTGGAAGTCGATTGCCTGGGATTTCAGGTAACCGGTCAGCACGAAGTTGTGGTAGTCCAGGTTCTCGCGCAGCTTCTCGGCGAAGCGGGTCTCGTTCAGCATGTCGGCGATACGGATCGCGCGGCGTGCCACCTTGTCTTCGTAGGCCGGGCCGATGCCCTTGCCGGTGGTGCCGATCTTGTTGGCGCCGCGGGCCGCTTCACGGGCGACGTCGATGGCGACGTGGTAAGGCAGGATGACCGGGCAGGCTTCCGAGATCTTCAGGCGCGAAGCGACTTCGACGCCGGCAGCTTCCAGCTTGTCGATTTCGCGCATCACGTCCGGCACCGAGACCACGACGCCGTTGCCGATGTAGCAGGCCACGCCTTCGCGCATGATGCCCGACGGGATCAGTTGGAGTGCCGTCTTCTGGCCCTTGATCACCAGCGTGTGGCCGGCATTGTGGCCACCCTGGAAACGCACCACGCCGGCGGCATGGTCGGTCAGCCAGTCGACGATCTTACCCTTGCCCTCATCGCCCCATTGGGTGCCGATGACAACGACGTTCTTAGCAGTATTTGACATCACTTAACCTAAGTTTTTGAGAATCCAATTTCCTTGTTCGAGGACGAGCACACGGTCGCACTCGAACTCGTCCTGTACGTTTTCATGACCCGGCATGGACTGGATCACGACTTCGCCTGCCTTGCGCAGTTCAGCGATTTTTTCGCGCAGCTCGGGCGCATTGCCCCACGGCGCACGGATGGCGTGTTTGCGGTCGGCGGTCGGCAGCAGCCGCGCCAGCTCGCGCAGGTCGAGCGAGAAGCCGGTTGCCGGACGCGCGCGTCCGAAGGCTTCGCCGACGTGGTCGTAACGGCCGCCGCGGGCGACGGCATTCGGCAGCCCCGGCACGTAGAGCGCGAACATGGCGCCGCTCTCGTACTGGTAGCCGCGCAGGTCGGCCAGGTCGATCGCCACCTGGGCGCGGCCGATCGCACAGCCGGCCAGCGCCGCCAGTTCGGCCAGCGCGCGCGTGATGCCCGGCAGCGCCGGCAGCACTTCCTTCGCGCGGCCCAGCACGTCGACGTCGCCGTACAGGTTCGGCAGCGCCATCAGGGCGGCGCGGGTCGCTTGCGCATAGTGTTGCGTGGCTTCGTCCAGGCCCGGCATGTCCTTCGACTTCAGCAGGCCGTGCAGCAGCTGCTCGTCGCGTGCAGCAAGCGGGTCTTCGGCCAGGATCGCGCGCAGCACGCCGGCGTGCGACAGGTCCAGGCGCGGCTGCTCGAAGCCGGCCAGCGCCAAGGTGGCGAGGGCCAGCTCCTGGATCTCGGCGTCGGCTTCGAGGCCGGCGTGGCCGTAGATCTCGGCGCCGATCTGGAGTTGTTCGCGGGTCGCGTGCAGGCCGGACGGGCGGGTGTGCAGCACCGTGCCGGCATAGCACAGGCGGGTGACGGTATCGCGGTTCAGGAGGTGGGCGTCGATGCGGGCGACCTGGGTGGTCATGTCGGCGCGCAGGCCGAGCAGGCGGCCGCTCATCGAATCGACCAGCTTGAAGGTCTTGGAGTCGGTGTCCTGCCCTGCTCCGGCGAGCAGCGATTCGACGTACTCGAGCATCGGCGGCATGACCAGCTCGTATCCATAGGTGCGGAAGGTGTCGAGCATGAGGCGGCGCAGTTCCTCGATCTTGCGCGCTTCGGACGGCAAGACGTCGGCGATATTCTCGGGCAGTAGCCAGGTAGGCATGGGCAAAGCGATTGGGTTTGTTAAAGATAGGGCAACGGAGCACGCGGCTTTGCACGCGTATTCTGCGCCGAATCGACGATTTTAACCGAAAACCGGCCGGGATTGGCGCGGAAGATGGGTGGGATGATTGTTAACGTTGCATGGTGGGCACGGCGCGCCCACCCAAAACAGGCCGTGGGGTGGGCACCCGGTGCCCACGCCCACAGGTCATTTACCGGCGCCCGGGCCCTTGAAATACTTGAAGAACTCGGAATTCGAATCCAGCACCAGCACGTCGCTGCGGCTCTTGAAGGTGGCGCGATAGGCCTCCAGCGAGCGGTAGAAGCGGTAGAACTCGGGGTTCTTGCTGAAGGACTGGGCATAGATCTGGCTCGCCTTGGCTTCGCCCTCGCCCTTGATGGTCTCGGCGTCGCGGAAGGCTTCGGCCAGGATCACGCTGCGCTGGCGTTCGGCGTCGGCGCGGATCTGCTCGGCTTCGGCTGTGCCGGTCGCGCGGGTCTCGGTGGCCACGCGCAGGCGCTCGGCCTTCATGCGGTCGAACACCGCGTTGTTGACCTGGGCGGTGAAGTCGACGCGCTTGAGGCGCAGGTCGACGATCTCGACGCCGAGCTGGCGGCTGTTGGCAGCCACGCGCTCGCGCAGGGCATTCGCCAGCTCCTGGCGCTGGCCGGAGACGACTTCGCCGACCTTGCGGGTGGCGATCTCGGCGTTCATGGCCACCTGCACCACCTGGGCCACGCGTTCGGCGCCGCGTCCGGCATTGCCGCTGCCGACCGCACCCAGGTACTGGCGCGGATCAGTGATGCGCCATTTGACGAAGGCATCGACCAGCAGGTCCTTCTTCTCCGCCGTCACGAAGCGTTCGCCGTCGGCGGTGTCGAGGGTCTGCAGGCGCTTGTCGAGGTAGACCACGGTCTGGAGCGGCGACGGCAGCTTGACGTGCAGGCCGGGCTGCTTGATCACCTCGCGCAGCTCGCCGAAGGCATACACCACGGCATAGCGGTGCTGGTCGACCACGAAGAAGCTCGAGGCCAGCAGGCTCAGGACGATGGCCGCCCCGATCACGATCGAAATCAGGCGGCTCATCAGCGGGTCTCTCTTTCACGCGAGGAATCGCGGCTGCGCGGATCGATCTTGCGCACCGATTCCAGCGGGTGGTTCTCGGTAGCCGGCGCGGCCTGGACCTGCTGCTGCGGCTGGTTCTGCTGCTGCGGCTGCGGCTGTTGCTGGCCCTGGCCCTGCTGCTGGACCTGGGGCTGCGGCGCCTGGTTCGGCTGGCCCTGGGCACCCTGCGGCGCCGGCACGACCGGGCCCGAACGGCTGCCCATCGCCTGCTCGTTGGCGACCGACTGGTTCAGCATGCGGTCGAGCGGCAGGTAGATCTGGTTCGAGGTCTTGGCGTCGATCATGACCTTGCTGGTGCTGGAGAAGATCTGCTGCATGGTGTCGATGTACATGCGGTCGCGGGTGACGGCCGGCGCCTTCGCGTATTCGGCCACGACCTGGTTGAAGCGGGCGACATTGCCTTCCGCCGTGTTCACGGTGGTCGCGCGGTAGGCTTCGGCATCCTGCTTCATGCGCTCCGCCTTGCCCTTGGCCTGCGGGATGATGTCGTCGGCATAGGCCTGGGCTTCGCTGCGGGCACGCGCCTTGTCTTCCTGGGCCTTGACGGTTTCCTCGAAGGCGGCGGCAACCTGCTCGGGTGCGGCCAGCGACTGCACGGTCACGCCGGTGACGTCGGCGCCCATCTTGTAGCGCTCCAGCATCTGCTCGACCATGACGCGCGCTTCGCCGGCCAGCTTGTCGCGGTTTTCGGCAAGCACGGCTTCCATGCCGCGGCGGCCGATCAGTTCGCGCACGGCGGTCTCGGCGGCATCGCGCACGGTCTCGACCTGGTCGCTGTTGTTGAACACCCAGGCGACCGGATCGGTGACCTTGTACTGCACCGAGAACTGGACGTCGACGAGGTTCTCGTCCGCGGTCAGCATCAGGGCTTCGTTCAGCTGCTTGTTGCGCACGTTCGCGCGGTAGCCGACTTCGACGGTTTGCACCTGGCTCACGTTGACCGTCTGGTGGGCCTGGAACGGGGCCGGCCAGCGCCAGTTGAAACCGGCGCCGGTCTTGTGCGACAGTTCGCCGAAGGTGGTGACGAGGCCGACCTGGCCTTCCGGCACGATGAAGGCGCCGCTGGCGAGCCAGATCAGGACCAGGATGGCACCGACCACGGTCGCGGTGACGCCGACGCCGCGGGCATCCGGGCGATAGCCGCCGCCATCGCCGCCGCGTTTGCCGAACAGGCGGTTCAGGCGCTGGTTGAAGTCGCGCCACAGCTGGTCGAGATCGGGCGGTCCGTCGTTGCCCTGGTTCTTACCCTGCTGGATCTTGCGTTCGTCGCCGGGTTTGTGGCCCCAGCGAGGGTCGTTCAGTGACAGGGTGATGCCGAGACGTTTGAAAAGTGAAACGAGCATAGGCTAGTGTGGTCCCACATGGGTGGAATTCGGAATATTCTCAGCCGTCCCGGGCTGCACGTCGTGCGCGAAGCCGGGATCGTCGCCGTCCTGCTCGTAGGCATGCGTCATACCGGGCTCGGGTCTGGCCGCCTCGACGATCGCGTCGCGCAGCAGATCCAGGCCGGCGCCACTATGGGCGCTGATAAAAACGCGGCTGATTTTATCATATTCATCACGTTCCACCCCGGGCTCGAGCCCGGCCGCATCGATCTTGTTCCAGACCAGGATCTGCGGGATGTGGTCTGCGCCGATTTCGCGCAGCACCTCGTTGACCTGCTCGATCTGCTCCATCCGCACCGGCGACGAGCCGTCGACCACGTGCAGCAGCAGGTCGGCATGGATGGTTTCTTCCAGCGTGGCGCGGAAGGCGGCCACCAGCTGGTGCGGCAGTTCGCGCACGAAACCAACCGTGTCGGACACCACCACGTTGCCGGTTTCCTGCCCCAGGTAGAGGCGGCGGCTGGTGGTGTCCAGGGTCGCGAACAGCTGGTTCGCGACGTACACCCCGGCCTTGGTCAGGGTGTTGAACAGGGTCGACTTGCCGGCGTTGGTATAGCCGACCAGCGACACCGAGAATGTCTGGTTGCGTCCGCGCGAGCGGCGCTGGGTTTCATGCTGCTTGCGCAGCTTGGACAGGCGGGTGCGCAGCATCTTGACGCGCTCGCCGATCAGGCGGCGGTCGGTCTCGAGCTGGGTTTCGCCGGGACCGCGCAGGCCGATACCGCCCTTCTGGCGCTCAAGGTGGGTCCAGCCGCGGATCAGGCGCGTGGCCAGGTGCTGCAACTGGGCCAGCTCGACCTGCAGCTTGCCCTCGTGGCTCTGGGCGCGCTGGGCGAAGATATCGAGGATCAGGCTGGTGCGGTCGACCACGCGGATGTTGAGGCGGCGCTCCAGGTTACGCTGCTGGGCGGGCGACAGGGCGTGGTTGAAGATGACGATCTCGATCCGCTCGGCCAGGCAGGCCTGGGCGATTTCGTCGGCCTTGCCGCTGCCGACGAAATGCGCGGGATCGGGACTGTTGCGTTTTGCGGTGATCGTGGTGATCGGATCCGCTCCGGCGGAACGCGCCAGCAATGCCAGTTCTTCCAGGCTGGCCGCGAAATCGCCACGGCCAAAGTCGATACCGACCAATGCTGCGCGCATGGTGTTGCCGGAAACGTCAGCCATCGACCTCACTCGGCGTCTTGTTCGAGGTTGAGGTTGACGGCGCGTGCGGGAACGACGGTGGAAATGGCGTGCTTGTAGACCATCTGGGTGACGGTATTACGGAGCAGAACCACATACTGGTCGAAGGACTCGATATGTCCCTGGAGCTTGATACCGTTGACCAGATAGATCGAAACGGGGACGTGCTCCTTGCGCAAGGCGTTCAGGAATGGGTCTTGTAACAGTTGCCCTTTGTTGCTCATAACAGCTCCGTGATGTTGTTGTCGTATAAAAATTGAGGCGCTATGCCGGTTTTCAAGTGCTTGGGCCAACATTCTCACTTTGTGAATGTTTTTCCAAGCCTACTGTAACCTGTTTTACCGTTTTCTGTCGTACTCGTACGGTTAAATCTGGCTTAAGAACCGGCACGCGTGACGCACGCGGTATGCACACGTCACGCGTGGGCACAGTGTGCCCACCGTGATCGATGCCCCCGGCATCGATCACTCTTTGGCGAAGGGGTTTTTGCCGCTGCGCAGTTCGATCCGGAGCGGGGTACCGATCAGGTCGAAGGTATCGCGGAAGTGCTTCTCCAGATAGCGCTTGTACGGTTCCGTGATGCCGTCCAGGGCATTGCCGTGGATGACGATGATGGGCGGATTCTGGCCGCCCTGGTGGGCATAGCGCATCTTCGGGCGGGTGCTGCCCTTGCGCTTCGGTTCCTGCTTCTCGACCGCTTCCTGCAGCGCGCGGGTCAGGCGCGGGGTCGACAGCTTGGCGGTGGCGGCGGCATAGGCGGTATCGATCGCCTTCATCAGGTGATTGATGCCGGTGCCCTTCAGCGCCGAAATGAATTTGGTCTCGGCGAAGGACAGGAAATCGAGCTTGCGGTCGATGTCGTTCTTCACCTGGTCGCGCTGGTCGGAGGTCAGGCCGTCCCACTTGTTGACGGCAACCACCAGCGCGCGTCCGGATTCCAGGATGAAGCCGGCGATGTGGGCGTCCGACTCGGCGATGTCCGCCTGCGCATCCAGCATCAGGACGACCACGTTGGCTTCCGAGATCGACTGCAGGGTCTTCACGACCGAGAACTTCTCGACCGCCTCGAACACCTTGCCGCGGCGGCGGATGCCGGCGGTGTCGATCAGCGTATAGTGCTTGCCGCCCTTCTCGAACGGCACCTCGATCGAATCGCGGGTGGTGCCCGGCATGTCGAAGGCGATCACGCGCTGCTCGCCAACCAGGGTATTGATCAGCGTGGACTTGCCGACGTTCGGGCGGCCGACCAGCGCGATCTTGACGCCGTAGTCGGCCGGATCGAATTCCGCCTCTTCCTGCGGGCGCAGGGTGGCGGCTTGGTCGATCGCCTCGTTGACGAGGTCGAGTACGCCGTCGCCGTGGGCGGCCGAGATCACGTAGGGGTCGCCCATGCCGAGCTCGTAGAACTCGGCGGTGACGCTGGTGTACTTCATGCCCTCGCTCTTGTTCACCACCAGCATGACCTTGCGGCCGGACTTGCGCAGGAAGTCGGTGATGGTCTTGTCGTGCGGGGTCAGGCCCTGGCGGCCGTCGACGATGAACATCACGACGTCGGCTTCAGCCACGGCCTGCTTCGTCTGCAGCGCCATCTCGTGCATGATGCCTTCCTTGGCGACGGGTTCGAAACCGCCGGTGTCGATCACCAGGAACGGACGTTCGCCCATGCGGCCTTCGCCGTAGTGACGGTCGCGGGTCAGGCCAGGGAGGTCGGCCACGAGCGCGTCGCGCGAGCGCGTCATGCGGTTGAATAGTGTGGACTTCCCGACGTTGGGGCGTCCTACGAGTGCGATTACCGGCTTCATTTAATTGTTATTCGACCGCGATGGCGGTCACAGTTCCATTTTGTGTTTGAAAAATCAGGTTCGAACCCGCCACCAGCGGGGTCGTGCTGATCGCACTGCCGTCGGTGGCGGCACGGGCCAGGAAGGCGCCGTCCTCACGCGACAGGAAGTGCACGTAGCCTTGGTAGTCGCCGACCGCGACCGTGCGGCCGTAGGAGACCGGGGTCGACAGGCGGCGGAAGGCCAGCTTGTCGTTCTTCCATGCGCTGGTGCCGCCGTCGCGGTTGAAGGCATAGACGGCGCCCTTGTCGTCGCTGGCGAACAGGAAGCGCTGGTCGACCGCCACCCCGGCTTCCGACGAGAGGTCGCGGGTCCAGCGCGGGCTGCCGTTCAGCAGGTCCCAGCAGCCGGCGCGTCCCTGGTAGGAGACGGCGCAGACTTCGTCCTCGAACACCACCGGGTAGCCGCCGATGTCGGTCACGCGTTCGAGTTCGGTGGCGCCGCGCGCCACGCCGACTTCGACTTCCCAGCGCGGCGCGCCGGTCGCCAGCAGCAGCGACAGCAGCTTGCCGCCCGGCTGGGCGACGATCACGTCCTTGTCATGCACCACCATGCCCGGCGCCAGGCGCAGGGTCAGCGGCGGCGAGGTGCGCTGCACGGTCCATTTCTTCTGGCCGGTCGCGGCGTCGAAGCCGACGATGCGATTGTCGATGCTGCGCGCCACCACGATGCCCTGCCCCACCACCGGCGAGGACAGGATCTCGCTCGACAGCTGGGCCTTCCACAGCTGCTTGCCGTCCATGTCGAAGGCCATCAGCGTGCCCTTGTCGCCGCCGACGACGATGGTGTTGCCGTCGGTGCCGACGCCGGCGGTCAGTTCCATGCCGGCCTTGACGCGCCACAGCTGACGGCCGCTGTCGGCTTCGGCACGCACGAGGGTGCCGTCGCCGCCGGCGGCGATCACGGTATTCCCGGCCAGCGCGGGGTTGAACTGGTAGTTGCGGGACTTGCCGACTTCCAGCTTCCATGCGGTGCGCACCGCCATCGAACCTTTCAGGTCGACCAGGGGCGCCGGCAGGTTGCCCTTCGGCTTGGATGCGAACGGGTTCAGGGAACTGATCGTCGAGCAGCCCGTCATCAGGGCGAGGACACCGACACCTACGAGCTTCCGGGTAATACGCATATTCTTTTGCCTTGTTCTTGGGACGTACAAACTACGTGCACGATTACGGACACGCACCTCCAAACGTCGTTCCCGCGGAAGCGGGAATCCCTACCGAGCCACAGAATTCGCCCAGCCTGGATTCCCGCTTCCGCGGGAATGACGGCGTCATATTTTACGCAGCGGCCTTCTCAGCCGGCACAGTACCACCAATCGCCTCCAGCTTGATCTGCACGATCTGGCGGCCCGGGTGCTTCTTGTCCATCTTCTCGAGCGCGGCCTGGTAGGCGGTGCGGGCTTCAGCCAGCTTGTTCTGCGCCACCAGCACGTCGCCCTTGCGGTCCGCCACCTCGGCGGCGAACTGTGGCAGGAAGTCGCCGTTCAGCAGGGTCAGCGCCTGGTCGTAGGCTTTCTCGTCGAGCAGCACGCCGGACAGGCGCAGGCGCGCGATCGACTTGTACTCGTCGTTGCCATGGTCGGCCGCCCACTGCAGCTGGGCCTTGGCGGTCTTCAGGTCGTTGGCGTCGAACGCGGTCTTGGCGGCGGCCAGCGCGGCCATCTGGGCGTAGGCGGTGCTGTCGTACTTGCTTTCGATGTCGGCGGCCATGCGCTGGACCTTGGCATTGTCGTTGGCCTGGGCGGCCTCGAACATCTGGTCGTACAGGCCCGAGGCTTCGGCTGCCTTGCCGCGCTGGTGCGAATTCCAGAAGTTATAGCCGGCGTAGCTGCCCAGCGCGATGATCAGCACCCAGCTGATCAGGTTGCCAAAGCGGTTCCAGAAGGCCTTGAAATTGGCTATCTGTTCCTGTTCTTCGAGATCGTATGCCATGGACTCAGTTTCGTTTTTGGTTAATGGATGGGTGGATTACGGATGATAGTGCACGTGGTCGTGATCGTGGTCGTGGTCGTGGCCGCCGATGACCTGGTCGACGATGTAGTCGACCGCCTCGTCGAAGGCGACGCTGGTCTGCTGGGCGGCACCCTCGGCTTCGCGCAGCGACTTCACCGCCACCACGTCGTTCTTGACCTCGTCCTCGCCGATGATCACGGCGAACGCCGCGCCCGAGCCGTCGGCCTTCTTCATCTGGCTCTTGAAGCTGCCGGCGCCCTGCGGGGTCGCGCAGTGCAGGACCACGTCCAGGCCGGCGTCGCGGATGCGCTCGGCCAGGATGAAGGCTTTCATTTGCGCTTCCTCGCCCTGGTGGACCATGTAGACGTCGCACTGGCTCGGCGCGGCCGGCTCGCCCTGGCCCTTCATCAGCTCGATCAGGCGCTCCATGCCCATCGCGAAGCCGATGCCCGGGGTCGGCTTGCCGCCCACCATTTCGATCAACGGGTCATAGCGGCCGCCGGCACACACGGTGCCCTGGGCGCCCAGTTCGTCGGTGACCCACTCGAACACGGTGCGGTTGTAGTAATCCAGGCCGCGCACCAGGCGCGGGTTGACGGTGTACTGGACGTTGTTGGCGTCGAGGAGCTTCTTCAGGCCTTCGAAGTGGGCCAGCGACTCGCCGCCCAGGTATTCGATCAGCTTGGGCGCGGCATTGACCAGGTCCTGCATCGCCGGATTCTTGGTGTCGAGGATGCGCAGCGGGTTGGCGTGCAGGCGGCGCTGGGCTTCGGCGTCCAGTTGTTCGCTGTTGGCTTCGAAGTAGGCGATCAGGTCGGCGCGGTGGCGCTGGCGCTCTTCCGCATTGCCGATCGAGTTCAGCTCGAGGCGGATGTTGTCGAGGCCGAGGTCATCCCAGACGCGGCGGCACAGCATGATCAGCTCGGCGTCGATGTCCGGGCCGGCAAAGCCGATCGCTTCCGCACCGAACTGGAAGAACTGGCGGTAGCGGCCGCGCTGCGGACGCTCGTGGCGGAACATCGGGCCCTTGTACCACAGGCGCTTCGGACCGTCGTAGGCCAGGTTGTGCTCGACCACGGCGCGCACCGCACCGGCCGTGCCTTCGGGACGCAGGGTCAGCTGGTCGCCGTTCATCGAGTCTTCGAAGGAATACATTTCCTTCTCGACGATGTCGGTGACGGCACCGATGGCGCGCGCGAACAGGCCGGTTTCCTCGACGATCGGGGTGACGATCTTCTGGTAGCCGTAGCTCTTCAGCACGGATTCCACGGTGTTTTCGAACAGCTCCCACAGCGGCGCGTCGGCCGGGAGGATGTCGTTCATGCCTTTGATGGCGACAATCTTTTCTTTTTTATCGGACATTCTATTTCTTCCTTCTGCCGCTGTTGGTACCCGCGCCCTTCAAACCGTCGCCCCCGCGCAGGCGGGGGCCCAAGTTTGTACGCATTTCGGCAGCTCATCGAACTTGGGTTCCCGCCTTCGCGGGAACGACGTTTATGCTGCTGTGGCCTCGCGGCCGTAATTCTTCTGCACGTAATTCAGCACGATCGTCTTGAACTCATCCACGATCCGCTCGCCCCGCAGTGTAGCGACCTTTTGGCCATCCACAAAGACCGGTGCCGCCGGCGACTCGCCGGTGCCGGGCAGGGAGATGCCGATGTTCGCGTGCTTCGATTCGCCCGGACCGTTGACGATGCAGCCCATCACGGCCACGTTCATCGCTTCCACGCCCGGATAGGTCTTCTTCCATTCCGGCATCTGCTCGCGCAGGAAGGTCTGGATGTTGTCGGCCAGTTCCTGGAACACGGTCGAGGTCGTGCGGCCGCAGCCCGGGCAGGCGATCACCATCGGGGTGAATTTGCGCAGGCCCATGGTCTGCAGGATTTCCTGGCCCACCACCACCTCTTTGGTGCGGTCGCCGCCCGGTTCCGGGGTCAGCGAAATGCGGATGGTGTCGCCGATGCCTTCCTGCAGCAGCACGGACAGGGCCGCGGTCGAGGCGACGATGCCCTTGCTGCCCATGCCGGCCTCGGTCAGGCCCAGGTGCAGCGGGTAGTCGCAGCGCTTGCCGAGTTCGCGGTAGACGGCGATCAGGTCCTGCACGCCCGACACCTTGCACGACAGGATGATCTTGTCGCGCGCCAGGCCGATTTCCTCGGCGCGCACGGCATTCTCGATCGCCGAGGTGATCAGGGCTTCGTACATCACGGCCTGGGCGCTCCACGGCTGGGCGCGGGCGGCGTTCTCGTCCATGATGCGGGCCAGCAGCGACTGGTCCAGGCTGCCCCAGTTGACGCCGATGCGCACCGGCTTGTCGTGCTTGATGGCGATTTCGATCATCTGGGCGAACTGGGTGTCGCGCTTGGCGCCCTGCCCCACATTGCCCGGATTGATGCGGTACTTCGACAGCGCCTGGGCGCATTCCGGATAGTCGCGCAGCAGCAGGTGGCCGTTGTAGTGGAAGTCGCCGACCAGCGGGACGTCGATCTCCATCTTGTCGAGCTGCTCGCGGATGGCCGGCACGGCGGCCGCGGCTTCCGGCGTGTTGACCGTGATGCGCACGATCTCGGAACCGGCGCGCGCCAGCTCCTTGACCTGGATCGCGGTGCCGATCACGTCGGCGGTATCGGTATTCGTCATCGACTGCACGACGACGGGGGCGTCGCCGCCGACCCAGACCTTGCGCTCGCCGTGCTGGACCAGCACGCTGCGGCTGGCGCGGCGCGCCAGCGGACCGGAGGGAATGGGCGAATGTGTAGTGGTCATGTTGCGGTGTAGTCCGTTATTGCACGTTTACCAGCGAATAGGTCTTGCCCGGCACCAGCGGCAGCGCCACCGGGGCGCCGCGCAGGCTGGCCGAAACAGCGCCCGGGTTGCCGACGATCACGCGCACGGGCTGGTCGACGTTCACGGTTTCGGTGCTGCCGGCCTTGACGAGGCGCTTGATCATCGGGGTGCCGCCCTTGGCCGGACGCACTTCGATCCAGGCATCCTCGCGCACGCTCAGCACCAGGGCGTTGGCGCCGCTGGCCGGGCCGGCGGCGGCCGGCGCGGCCGCGGCCGGAGCGGCGG